>JALYWI010000161.1 GCA_030852785.1 Actinomycetota bacterium | reverse complement strand
GGCCTGCTCGACGAGATCGAGTCCAGCGCCGTCGCACTGCAGGTCGACGGAGGCCGCTCCGCCGTGCTCGGCGACGCGCTGCTCGACGCGACCCGGTCCGTGGATCGCACCGTCGAGTGGTTGCTCGGCGAGCTGCAGGACGAGCCGTCGAACGCCCTGGCCGGTGCGTCCGCGTTCCTGGGTGTGTTCGGCGACCTGGTCGGTGGCTGGCTGCTGGCGCAGCGGGTGCTGCGCCGTGAGGGCTCCTCGGCCGCCGAGGCGCTCGACGTCGCGGTGTTCTACGCCACGGAGCGCTTGGTGACCGTCGCCGGACGCTGCGCGACGGTGACCGCCGGCTCGGCGCGTCTCTTCATCTGAGCGCCGTCACTCACGAACGTCCTGACTTTCACGACATCCGATCCGTTCTCGCGGTGATGGCCTCGAGAACGGATCGGAATTCGTGCGTTCTGGACCCGATGTGGGGAGCGGCGATCAGTCGAAGTCGCCGGCGCCGCGGCGGATGCGGTGCAGCAGCGCGAACAGATCGGCGATCTGTCGTTCGGTCAGGCCGAGGTCGCCGAAGACCTCGCGGTTGAGCGCACGCGTCGCGGCGCGCGCCAGGGCACGTCCCTCGGCGGTGAGCGTGGCCAGGGTCGTCCGGCCGTCGTCGGGGTGCGGCTCCCTGGTCACCAGTCCGTCGGACTCGAGTCGGTTGACGGCGTTGGTCACGCTCGCCGGGTGGACCTGCAACCGGTTGCCGATCTTGCCCAGCGGCAGCGCGCCGTTGCGCGAGAAGTCGAGCAGGACCAGCAGCTCGTAACGGGCGAAGGTGAGCTGCATCGGGCGGAGCACCGCATCGATGCGGGACTGGAAGATCTGGTCGGCACGCACGATCGAGGTCACGACCGCCATGCCGTCCGCGGCGTCCTCCCAGCCGTGCTCGGACCACTGGCGGCGCGCCTCGGCGATCGGATCGAACCTCATGGACTTCCGCTCCACCATGGGCGCCGACACTAGCGACGCTCCGGCGCCCAACTGCACCCCGAGAAGTTTTGACCTCCGAGCAGTTCGTCCCGCTACTATGTTGACGTCCAACTAATTTCCTGACGACGAGCCGGCCTGCAGCCGACGGGGGCACCGATGACGACCGACGTGGCGACGACGCCCGAACCGACCGGACCCCAGCTCGACGTGCCCGAGCTCCACGTGCCCGAGCACCCCGTCCGCTTCGTGACGGCCGCGAGCCTGTTCGACGGGCACGACGCGTCGATCAACATCATGCGGCGCATCCTGCAGTCGCAGGGCGTCGAGGTCATCCACCTGGGACACAACCGGTCGGTCGACGAGATCGTCCGCGCGGCGATCGACGAGGACGTCCAGGGCATCGCGCTGAGCTCGTACCAGGGCGGACACGTCGAGTACTTCAAGTACCTGATCGACCGCCTCGCGGCCGAGGGCGCCGGCCACGTGCGCGTCTACGGCGGCGGTGGGGGCGTCATCGTGCCCGCCGAGATCGCCGAGCTGCACGACTACGGCGTCGCCCGCATCTTCTCGCCCGAGGACGGCCAACGGCTGGGCCTGGTGGGCATGATCAACTCGATGGTCGCCGAGTGCGACCGACGTCTCGCGGACGAGCCGAGCCGGCTCGACGACGTGCTCGGCGGATCGACCGCCGCGCTCGCGCGGATGATCACGTGCCTCGAGGACGGCACCGTCGACGACGCCACCCGCGCCGAGCTCACGGCCCTGCGGGCGTCGCGACCCGTGCCCGTGCTCGGCATCACCGGCACCGGCGGATCCGGCAAGTCGTCGCTGACCGACGAGCTCGTGCGCCGCTTCCGGCTCGACCAGGAGGACAAGGTCAGGATCGCGATCATCGCGATCGACCCGACCCGGCGCCGCGGCGGCGGTGCGCTGCTCGGCGACCGCATCCGCATGAACTCGATCACCTCGGGCTCCGGCGGTCCCGACTCCGCCGAGCACTCGGACACGGGTCAGATCTACTTCCGCTCGCTCGCGACCCGCTCGACCACCTCCGAGGTGCCCGAGGCGCTGGCCGACATCATCGCCGCGGCCACGGCGTGGGGCGCCGAGCTGGTCATCGTCGAGACACCGGGCATCGGTCAGGGCGACGCCGCGATCGTGCCGTACGCGAACGTCTCGCTCTACGTCATGACCCCCGAGTTCGGGGCCTCCTCCCAGCTCGAGAAGATCGACATGCTCGACTTCGCCGACGCGGTGGCGATCAACAAGTTCGAACGTCGGGGCGCCGAGGACGCACGCCGCGACGTCGCCCGTCAGCTGGTGCGCAACCGCGAGGCCTTCACGTCGTCGCCCGACGACATGCCGGTCTTCGGCACCGTCGCCTCGCGCTTCAACGACGACGGCGTCACGTCGCTCTACCAGCACCTGCGCGGCGAACTCGCCGCGGCGGGCATGGAGATCGGCGCCGGCCAGCTGCCCGTGGTCGACACCTCGACGTCGACCGGACTGTCCGAGATCGTGCCCGCCTCTCGCAGCCGCTACCTGGCCGAGATCGCCGAGCGTGTGCGCGCCTACCACGCCACGACCGCCGAGCAGTCAGCGGTGGCCCGTCGGCTCCAGCAGCTCGACGCCACCCGCGAGCTGCTCGCCGCCGAGGGTCACGGCACCGGCGACGTCGAGTCGCTGATCGAGACGACCAGGGACCACCTGCACCCCAGCGACCGTGACCTGCTCGCCGCATGGCCCGCACGTGTGGCCGAGCTGAGCGGACCGGATCGCCCGGCGCGTGAGTCGCTGTCGGGCACCCTCGTGCCGAAGCTGTCGCTGCCGACGTTCGTCGACCACGGCGAGCAGCTGCGCTGGTTGCGCTCCGAGAACCTGCCCGGGCACTTCCCGTACACCGCGGGTGTGTTCCCGCTGAAGCGAGAGGGTGAGGACCCGGCGCGCATGTTCGCCGGCGAGGGCGGTCCCGCCCGGACGAACCGTCGCTTCCACCTGCTCGCCGAGGGCCAGCCGGCGAACCGTCTCTCGACGGCCTTCGACTCGGTGACGCTGTACGGCTTCGACCCCGCCGAGCGCCCCGACATCTACGGCAAGATCGGCAACTCCGGGGTCTCGATCGCCACCCTCGACGACATGAAGGTGTTGTACTCGGGCTTCGACCTGTGCGACCCGGCGACGTCGGTGTCGATGACGATCAACGGGCCCGCACCCGCGATCCTGGCGATGTTCCTGAACACGGCGATCGACCAGCGCCTGGACCGCTTCCGCTCGGACGAGGGACGTGAGCCCACCGAGGCCGAGGCCGCCGAACTGCGCGAGTGGGTGCTCTCGAACGTCCGTGGCACCGTGCAGGCCGACATCCTCAAGGAGGACCAGGGCCAGAACACCTGCATCTTCTCCACCGAGTTCTCCCTCGGTGTCATGGCCGACATCGCAGAGTGGTTCGTGGAGCACAAGGTCCGCAGCTTCTACTCGGTGTCGATCTCCGGCTACCACATCGCCGAGGCGGGCGCGAACCCGATCAGCCAGCTCGCCTTCACGCTGTCGAACGGGTTCACCTACGTCGAGTCGTACCTCGCTCGTGGGCTGTCGGTCGACGACTTCGCCCCGAACCTCAGCTTCTTCTTCTCGAACGGCATGGACCCCGAGTACACCGTGCTCGGGCGCGTCGCCCGGCGCATCTGGGCGATCGCCATGCGCGACCGCTACGGCGCCAACGACCGCTCCCAGAAGCTCAAGTACCACGTGCAGACCTCGGGTCGGTCGCTGCACGCCCAGGAGATGGCGTTCAACGACATCCGCACCACGCTGCAGGCGCTGTGCGCGATCTACGACAACGCGAACAGCCTGCACACGAACGCCTACGACGAGGCCGTGACCACCCCGACCGCCGAGTCGGTGCGGCGTGCCCTGGCGATCCAGCTGATCATCAACCGTGAGTGGGGCCTCGCGATGAACGAGAACCCCCTGCAGGGCAGCTTCATCGTCGAGGAGCTGACCGACCTGGTCGAGGCGGCCGTGCTCGACGAGCTCGACCGGATCAACACCCGCGGCGGCGTGCTCGGCGCGATGGAGACCGGCTACCAGCGCGGCAGGATCCAGGACGAGTCGATGCTCTACGAGCACCGCAAGCACGACGGCACCCTGCCGATCG
>JALYWI010000138.1 GCA_030852785.1 Actinomycetota bacterium | reverse complement strand
TGGTCCGACGACCTGCACCACTGCCTGCACGTCGCGTTGACCGGTGAGCAGCGCGGCTACTACGAGGACGTCGGCACCGGCGACCTGGAGCGCGCGCTGAGCAGCGCACAGACCTACCAGGGTCGTTACTCGCCGCACCGGCGACGCACCGTCGGTCGCTCGGTCGACGGCACGCCGAGCGATCGGTTCGTCGTCTCGTTGCAGAACCACGACCAGGTCGGCAACCGCGCCGCGGGCGAACGGCTGCACCACCTGGTCGGTGTCGACCGCACCGCCGCCGCCGCGGCGCTCGTGTTGCTGAGCCCGTTCGCCGTGCTGGTGTTCCAGGGTGAGGAGTGGGCGACCGATCGGCCGTTCCCGTACTTCAGTGACCACGCCGGCGAGCTCGGCGAGGCGGTCCGGCAAGGTCGCATCGGTGAGTTCGCAGCGTTCGGGTGGCCGCCGGAGCGCATCGCGGATCCCCAGTCGCGCAGCACCTTCGAGTCCGCGATCCTCGACTGGGACGCGGTGTCCGCCGAACCGCACGCGGACGTCCTCGAGTGGTACCGCTCGCTCATCGCGCTGCGTCGCACACACCCGTCGCTGGACGCCCGGGTGCTGCCCGGCGACGACCGGATCGAACGGGTGGAGTCGCTGGTCGCGGTGCGTCGCGGCTCGTTGCAGGTCGTCGTGAACCTGGGCGGCACGGATGCCCGATGGGACGGACGGGTCGACGGCGAGGTGCTGCTCGAGCGGGGCGAGGTGCGGCGGTCCGCCGAGGGGATCGACCTGTCGCCGGGTGCCGTGGTGATCCTCGACGTCGGACGGACGGGCGTCTGAACTCACCTCCTCCGGGGTATGAGGTCGCGGCCGAATTCCCGAGACGAGGAGGACGACGTGGACGGATCCCTGATGGCGACCTTCACCCGACGAGAAGCAGCGGGAGGCGCCGCCACCCGGCTGCGGGACGCGCACCCCGACCTCGACGTGACCGTCGGTGACGAGGAGGACGCGCTCGACGCGCTCGCGATCAACCAGCGGGCCGAGCTCGACGACGCCGCCGTGGTCGGCCCGAGCGCCATGTGGAGCGGGCCGATGATGCGTGGTGGAGTCCTCGGAGCGGTGATCGGCTTCGTCGTCGGAGCGATACTGATCCTGCCGATCCTGCTGCTGGTCGACTGGCCCGAGGACAACGAGCTCATGTTCGTGATCATCGTGGCGATCATCGGCGGTCTCGCGACATCGGCGGTGACGTTCCTGGTCGGCATGGTGCGGCGGGCGCAGCGCGAGGGCGAGTTCACCCCCGAGGACCCGTGGGCCGTCGTGAGGATCCGACCGGAGCACGGCGCGGCGTGGAACGACGACCTGGTCGACACCGTCGAAGCCGAGCTGGCCGAGGCCGGCGCCCGGAGCATCCGGCGGGTGACGGCTCCGGTGGCGCGCCGCTCCGGCGACGACGTCGAGACGCCTCGTGTCTCGACCGAGCGTGCCCCCGTGGACGACTGGCCGGCCTCTCAGCCCGGCGCCCGCTCCGAGTCGGCCTGAGCGCCGGCTGTCGCGTGGTCAGGTCCCGGCGACGCGACCGAGCCGGGTGATGTCTGAGTGATCAGGCCGCGGAGCTGCCGGGCGTCGTGGACCGCAGCCGCCTGCTGGTCGTTGTTGAAGTAGGCGTACACGTCGTCACCGATGGCCAGGCGCTCGAGCAGGCGGTCGGCCAGCCGATGCAGCCGGCGAGCCCCGTAGCGCCCGAAGTACGGCCGATCCAACGCGTGTGGTCCGTGCAGTCGGACATAGGTGAAGGGGGCGGTCCGCTCCCACGGGTGCGACGGCAGCAGGTCGTGCCAGCAGAGCGCGGCGCCGTGGCGGGCGAGGACCTCGAACACGTCGTCGGTGAGCCACGACGGATCACGGAACTCGATCGCCCAGCGGAGATGCACCGGCGCGGCGTCGAGGAACTCGTCCAGACGAGCGGTGTTGCGCCGCCAACGTGGTGGCAGCTGCACCAGCTGCGGTCCGAGCGAGGGGCCGAGCAGCGCCACCCGCTCGAGGTGGCGGTTCAACCACGTCGTCGGGTCGTTCAGCTTCTTCCGGTGCGTGCCGAACTGGCCGACCTTCACGGCGTAGGTGAACCCGTCCGGGGCCGCCGCACGCCATCCACGAACCGTCGAGTCGTTCGGCAGCCGGTAGAAGGTCGCGTTGAGCTCGACGGTGTCGAAGGAGCGGGCGTAGGTCTCGAACCACCGCCGTTGCGGGGTGTCGACGGGGTAGACGGGACCGCGCCAGTCCGCATAGGACCAGCCGGAGCAGCCCACCCGTGCTCGTCCGGGGCTCACCTCGGGTCCCTCGTCGTGTCGGCGGCTCGCCGGGTCACTCGTGGTCGGCCTCGTCGGGCGGAGGGGTCGAGTCCTGGCCGCGGTCCGGGTTGATGCCGGCGGCGTCGTCGAACGACCGGCTCTGTCGTTCGAGCCGCTCCACGGTCCGGGCGCTCCGCTCGACGGAGTCCTCGCCGGAAGGCTGGGTCTCACGTCCGGAGTCGTCCTGGCCGGCGCCACGCTCACCCTCTCGCGCCAGGGTGTCCGGCGTCGTCGTCGGTGGCTGGTCGCTGGTCTCGTCCGGTGACATCGACGTCTCCTGCGGTCACACCGGGCCGCGGTCGGTCCGGTTCGTGATCGACCCATACCCCTCGCTGACCGGATCCAGACAGCTCGCCGGCTGTCATGTCACGCCGCGGTCACGGCGCGGTCACGGCGATGCTCGGCGCAGCAGTTCGCAGACCTCGTCGTCGCCGGTCTGGTGGAAGTCGTCGTACCACGCGCCGACCGCGAGGAAGTCGTCGGGTTGCAGGATGCAGACCACGGCATCGGCGCAGGACTCCAGGTCGGCGACCGCGTCGGGTGCGCCGACGGGTGCGGCCATGACCAACTGCGCGGGTCGCCGGGTGCGCAGGCCGAGCAGGGCGGCCCGGGCCGTGACGCCGGTGGCGATCCCGTCGTCGACCACCACGACGTCACGGCCGTGCACCTCGGGTGGTGGTTCGCCCGAGCGGTACCGCTGCACACGGCGATCCAGCTCCTCGCGCTCGGCCCGGACCAGGTCGCCGTAGCGGCGCGGCGACACCCCGAGCGCCTGGACCGAGGGCTCGTCGAGGACCGCGCCGCCGAACTCGGCGATGGCGCCGATGCCGAACTCCGGATGGTCGGGTGCGCCGATCTTCCGGGCCACCACCACGCTCAACTCCCCGCCGAGCATGTCGGCGACGACGGCCGCGACCGGGACGCCGCCCCGGGGCAGGCCCACCACCAGGGGTGCGTCCAGTCGCAGCAGCCGCAGCGCTGCCCCCAGTTGTCGGCCGGCGTCCTCGCGGTCACGGAACCTCACGGGCAGCTCCCTCATGAACGGCGAACTCCCATGGACGGCTGCATCGGTCGGCGGCTGCATCACTCGACACCGGCCGTCGCTCGGCGGCCACCGCGCGGTGTCGTTCAGCCGTCGGAGGGAGCGGACGAGATCGACTCGACGAGCTGGCCCACCTTCACCTCGGGCATCGCGCGGGCGATGTCCGCCTGGCTCAGCATCCCGACCAGGTCGGTCCCGTCGATGACAGGAAGGCGGCGCACGGCGTGGCGCTTCATGGTCTCGATCGCCTCCTCGACGCTGTCGTTGGCGCCGATCGTCACGACCTCGTCCTGATCGGCGATCTGCCCGACGGTGACCTCGTCGGGACCGAGGCCCTGGGCGATGACCTTCACCACGAGGTCGCGATCGGTCACCATGCCTTCGAGCCTGCCCTCGGCGTTGCAGATCGGCATCGCGCCGAACTCTGCGTCGGCCAGGCGCGAGGCCGCTTCACGCACGGTCGTGTCGGCGTCGAGGTGCTCGGCCCGAGCGGTCATGATCTCTCGTGCGGTCGTCATGGTGCGCTCCTTTCTGTGGGGGACCTTCGTCCTACCCGTCGCCGGCGGTGCCAGACCGACGGCGGAGCCCTCGGACGGCTGCGGTCACGATCAGTCGTCGAGGCCGGAACGGAGCTCGCTGAGCGCGCCACGGATGAGACGCGAGACGTACGACTGCGAGATGCCGAAGCGCTGCGCGATCTCGGGTTGCGAGAGGCCTTCGAAGAACCGCAGGCGCAGGACCTCGCTCTGTCGGTGGTCGAGTCGGTCGATGACGTGGCGCACCGAGACCCGGTCGTCGGTCAGGTCGATACGGGCGTCGACGTTGCCCAGCGTGTCCTCGAGCGTCGAGCCCTCGTCGACGTGCGACGGTCGCTGGATGCTGGCGCACTCACGGGCGTCGGCGGCCACGAGGCCCTCGATCACCCGCTCCTGCTCGATGCCGAGTCGAGCGCTGAGCTCGGCCACCGTCGGCGACCGCCCGAGTTCGTGGGCGAGCACGTCGATGGCGCCCCGGACATGCAGGTGGGTCTCCTGGACCGATCTCGGAGGGCGGACGATCCACGTGCGGTCGCGCAGGAAGCGCTTGAGCTCGCCGTCGATCGTCCGATCGGCGAAGGTCCGCAACGACGCTCCGGCGTCCGGGTCGAACCGGTCGACCGCGCCGATGAGCGCGAGGAGCGCCGTCTGACGCAGGTCGTCGGCCGGCGCACGATGTCCGCGGGCGTAGCGCTGCACGTGGTGGTCGACGAGCTGGCGCTGTGACTCGACGATGCGGTTGCGGAGCCGGCGGTCGCCGGTGCGGCGGTACTCGACGAGCAGGCGCTGGAGCTCCTCGGACCCCAGGGGCGTCGTCTCCGAGCCGACCCGACGAGCACGTCGCGTCGGCCTGGTGGCGTCTTCGGTCCGGAGGTTCATCCGATCACTCCCGTCCTGCGGCCCGCGACCGGTTCCGGTTCGGGGGGAACCGTCCGGTCGGAAGCGGGCATCGGTTCGATGTGCAGCGCTCTGATCCGTGTCAGCTCGTCGAGAAGCTCGGGTCCGTACCCGGCAGCATCGCCGCTCACACCGTGGGGGTGCGCGGCGCCGCCGGGGGCACCGCCGAACACCGAGTTGACCTTCACGGTGCCGACGGGGAGCGCTGCGTGGGCACCGAGCGCGCGGCCCAGGTCGCCGGTCAGCACCGTCGCCGCCAGGCCGTGAGCACCGCTCGCCGCCCGGTCGATCGCCTCGTCGAAGCTGTCGACCACCACGAACGGTGCCACCGGCCCGAACGTCTCGTCGTCGAGCAGAGCGGCACCCTCGGGCACGTCGCAGAGGACGGTCGCGGGATAGAACGCGCCCGGGCCGTCGGGGATCGTGCCGCCGGCCAACAGCGTCGCGCCGGCGTCGACCGCGGCAGTCACCTGCTGATGGACCGTCGTCCGGTGGTCGCGGTCGACGAGCGGACCGAGGCGGATGCCGTCGTCGGAGGGCACGTCCGCTCGCAGGCCACCGGCGATCCTGGCCACCTCGTCGAGCACCTGCGGGGCGACGCACCGATGGCAGTAGATCCGCTCGACCGCGACGCAGATCTGGCCGGAGTTGGCGAAGCAGCCGAGCGCCACCTGTCGTGCCGCCCACATCGGATCGACGTCCTCGTCGATGACGAGCGGATCGTTGCCGCCGAGCTCGAGCACGGTGTGCACCATCCGGTCCGCACAGGCGGATCGGATGCTGCGCCCGGCGCTCACCGAACCGGTGAAGACGACGACGTCGACGTCCGCATCGACGAGGTGGCGGCCGGTGGTGGCGTCACCGAAGACGACACCCAGCACGCCGGGCGGCAGGTGGTCGAAGCACTCCATCGTGCACGCCACCGAGAACGACGCACGTTCCGAGGGCTTGCACACCACGCAGTTGCCCACGGCGAGGTTCGCCGCGACGCCCTGGGCGGCGATGGCCACCGGATCGTTCCACGGTGTGATGCAGGCCGCGACCCCACGGGGCACGCGGCGCATCTGGTCGACCGCAGCGGGGTCGCCCTGCAACGCCCGACCGCGGTGCAGCGGGCCCAGCTCGGCGAACTGACGGATCGTGGCGACGGCCGCGTCGACACCCTCGAGCGCGGACGGCACCGGGCGTCCCATCTCGACGTGGTTCCAGTGGGCGACGACGTCACGCCGCTCCTCGAGGCGGTCGGCCGCTCGTCGCAGCGCGGCCGCGCGGTCCTCGGCCGTCGTGCGTGCCCAGGTGGCCGTCGCCGCTCTGGCGGCAGCGACCGCGCACCTCACCTCCTCGGCGGTCCCGACGGCGACCTCGCCGCACGGTTCACCCGTCGACGGGTCCGACCGCTCCAGCGCGGCGCCGCTCGGATCGTGCACGGCTCCCGACCAGCGATGGTGCGGTCGAGCGAAGCGGTCCATGGTGGCCTCACCGGGTTCGAGCATGTGACGGTGTCTCCTCTCGTGCCCCTCGGTCCTCGTGCAGGTCGATGTCGGTCGCCGTCGGCATCGCCATCACCTCGTGGTACGCCTCCATCACGTCGTGGACGGTGATCAGGTCGAGGCCCGGATCGAGGCGTGTCCCGTGCGGGTCGCCGACGGACCCGCTCCACAGCGCCCGGTGCAGCGGCGAGCCGGCCGGCGGGCCCCACACCGACGGAGGGGACGGACCGAACAGCACCACCGATCGGGTGCCGTGCGCCACCGCCAGGTGTGCGATGCCGGTGTCGTTGCAGATGACCGCGCCCGCTGCCGCGACGACCCCGCTGAGCTCGTCGAACGAGGTCCGTCCGGAGAGGTCGACCACGTCGCGCCCGGATCGCCGTGCGATGTCGTGGCACAGCGGCTGCTCCTCCTCCGACCCCGTGAGCGCCACCATGTGGCCATCGGCCAGCACGCGCTGGACGACCGCGGTGAAGCGGTCCGCAGGCCAGCGACGGCCCGCTGCGCCGGCTCCCGGGTGCACCACGACGGTTCCGGGGGGCACCAGCGACGGCTCCGACGGCGGCTCGAGCCGCAGGTCGGACGGATCGGCGGTGATCCCGTGGTGCTGCAGCAACCGGCACCAACGAACCGTCTCGTGGTCCTCGGCGAGCCAGAGCGGACCGTCCCAGGTCGCAGAGATGTCCGGATGTCGGAACGCGAGCAACCGGCCCGGAGCATGTTCGAGCAGTCGTCGCGACGAGCGCGGCCCGCGCCCGTGCAGGTTCACCGCGATGTCGACGCGGTCGGCCACCTCGGGCAGCGTTTCGAGCCCGCCGCAGTGCACCACCTGATCGGCACCGCACCCGACGGCGATCGGCGCCAGGTCCGTCGGCGCGAGGACCACCATCGAGTGGTCCGGATGCGCTCGTCGCAGGGCACGCAGGGCAGGGACGCCGGTGAGCAGGTCCCCGAGGCCGAGGGCCCGCAGGACCAGGAGCACCGGGCGGTCACCTCGTGCGGTCGGTTCGTGGGGGGTGCGGCCGTCGTTCAGGGCCATGACGTCTCCCCCTCGGACATGACGGCCAGCTCGCGCACCTCGATGCCGGCGGGCCGGCCGAGGCACCACACGACGCTGGCCGCGATGTGGTCGGGGTCCGCGAGCACCGCGTCCGGGCCCGGCCGGTACTGCTCGTCGCGGTCGTCGAAGAACGCCGTCGACATGCCGCCGGGGGTCAGCAGGGTCACGCCCACCTTGCCGCGGAGCTCGGCGGTCAGTGCGCGGGTGAACCCGACGACGCCGAACTTCGACGCGCAGTACGCCGTCGCATCACCGACGGCGCGGTGCCCGAGGGTGGACGCGACGGTCACGATGCGACCGTGTGACGCCTCGAGGTGGGGGACCGCGGTGCGGATCACCGCTGCGGTGCCGAACAGGTTGACCGCGACGATCCGATCCCACAGCTCGGCGTCGACCTCGGCGAGCGCCCCGGGCACGTCCATCCCCGCGCAGCACACGACGGCGTCGAGCCGCTGCCCGAGCAGCTCGAGGGCCTGTTCGGTCGCGGCCGTGGCAGCCGCCGTGTCGCTCAGGTCCGCCTCGACCGAGGGCTGGTGCTCGGCGGGTCGCTGATCGATCGGGACCACCGACGCGCCGGCTGCCGACAACGCCCGCACGACGGCCGCGCCGAGGCCCGAGGACCCTCCGGTGACGATGACCGACCAGTCCGATGGTTCAGCGAGCATGAGCGTGAATCCCTTCCGGGTCCGAGCCGCGTGCCGAGGCCAGCAGGCGGGTGGTGGAGAGCCCGTCGACGAACGGGACCGAGACGACGGTCCCGCCCCAGCGCTCGACCGTCGCCTGCTCGTGCACGTGGCGGTGGGTGTAGTCGCCGCCCTTGACGAAGACGTCCGGGCGGAGCCGTTCCAGCGCGTCGGCGGGGGTGTCCTCGTCGAAGACGATCACGTCGTCGACGAAGGACAGGGACCCGATGACCGCGGCCCGGTCCACGTCGCGCTGCACGGGGCGTCCCGGCCCCTTGAGTCGACGGACCGACGCGTCGCTGTTCAGCAGCACGACGAGCCGGTCGCCGAGCCGACGGGCGTGGCGCAGCATGGCGATGTGGCCCGCGTGAAGGATGTCGAAGCACCCACCGGCCGCCACCAGACGCGCGCGGGGCGCTCCCGACGGTGCACCGGTCCCGTCGTCGCGCAGGCCGTCGTCGCGCAGGTCGTCATCGCTGACGCCGCCGGTTCCGGTGCCCGTTCCCCTGCCGGTGGCTCCGCCGGCGCGGAGGTAACCGCCGGCGACGGCGACACCGTGCGTGACCGCGTGGGACAGCAGCGCGTCGTCCGCGAGGGCGAGCGCCACGCCGGCGGCGAACGCGTCACCCGCGCCGCAGGTGTCGCCCCGCTCTCCGGGGCCGTCGACGGGAACCACGAGCGGGACGCCGTCACCCGACACCAGCAGCGCGCCGCCGGCACCCATCGTGAGCGCGACCGCCCCGACCCGCCACTCGTCGCGCAGCGCGACCGCTCGGCGGGTGGCCTCGCCCAGGTCGGCCGGCCGGTCGCCGAGCAGGCCCGCCTCGGACGTGTTCGGGAGCACGACCGTCGAACCGGCCACGGGGGCAGCTCCTCGCGGGTGAGGATCCCAGACGACCGGGACACCTCGGTCGATCACACCGGCGAGCATCGCCCGCACCGCCGGGTGCGCAGTCATCCCCCGCCCGTAGTCCGAGACGAGGACGACATCGGCGTGCTGAAGGGAGCCCTCGCACCGCAGGCGGTCGAGGCCATCGGACGGCTCGCCGATGTGCCCGGCGACGCCACGATCGACCCGCAACAACGTGCGGTCGTCGACGCGGACCCTGATCTTCTCGGTCGTGCTGCCGTGGTCGACCAGATCGGTGAGCGAGACGCCTCGATCCTCGAGCCACCCGCGGGCGATCCCACCGGCTGCGTCAGCGGCGAACGCGGTGACCAGGTGCACGGCGGTGGTGGGCGACGTCTGGCGGACCAACGACGCGGTCAGTCCGGCGCCGCCCGTGCGCACGACCTCGTCGACCTGGTCCACCACGGGAGCCGGGCCGTCGGGACACAGACGGGTGGCGTCGCCGATCACGTCCCGGTCGAGCACGACGTCGCCGACGACGACCACCGCGCTCACGACCGTGCTCCGTTCACGAGCGGGCGGGCGCCGTGCGGCGCGGTGTCGGGCCCGAGCAGCACGGCATCGATCGCCTCGCACAGCAGGTGCACCGCCACCTGGTGCACCTCCTGCACCGTCGGGGTCTCGGCGTCGACCGACAGCGCGTCGTGTGCGGTGCTCGCCAGCGGGTTCGGCGCCGGCCCGGTCAACGCCAGGACCAGCAGGCCGACGTCGTGTGCCGAGCGGACCGCTTCGAGCACGTTCGTCGACCGGCCCGAGGTGGACAGCGCGACCAGCACGTCCTCTGGCCGGCCGTGGGCGACCACCTGGCGTGCGAAGACCGCATCGGCGCCGTAGTCGTTCGTGAGGGCGGTCGTCGTCGACGTCTCGGCGTGCAGGGCGATCGCGCTGAGGGGGCGTCGCTCCTGGCGGTAGCGACCCACGAGCTCTGCGGTCAGGTGCTGCGCCTGCGCCGCGCTGCCGCCGTTGCCGACCGCGAGGAGGCGACCCCCAGCGTCGAGGCGACGGGCGACGTGACGTCCCCATCGGTCCAGACGATCGAGCTCGCCACGCAACGAGCGGAGGGCGATGTCGAGGTCGTCGAGGTGCTGCCGCCCGCTCATGACCGGTCCCCGCCGGTGCCCACGTGGCGATCTGCGCTCACCTGTTGCACCTCGTCCATGACCCGCAGCGTCCGCGCCGCGATCTCGGGCCATCCGTAGCGTCGGGACCGCCGCAGCGCAGCGGCTCGCATCCTGGCGGCCCTGGGGGCGTCGTCCATCAGCCGCCGGACTGCTCCTGCGATCGCGTCGGGATCGCGCGGTGGGACGAGCAGCCCCGTCACGCCGTCGACGACGGTCTCGGCGAGCCCGCCGACGTCGCTGGCGACCACGGGCACCCCACACGCCATCGCCTCGAGGGCGACCAGGCCGAAGGGCTCGTACCACGGCGCGCAGCAGACCGCCGAGGCTGATCGGAGGATCGCCGGGATGTCGCGGCGGCCGATCGCTCCGAGCAGGTGGACCCGCTCCTCGACGCCGAGCTCTGCGGCCAGGTCACGAACCGCTGCGGCGTGCGGATCCTCGGTCAACATCATGTCCGGAGGTCCGCCGATGACGACCAGCTCGGTCGCCGGCAGCTGGGCGACCGCCCGGACGACCTCGGTGAGCCCCTTGCGCGGCACCAGCCGTCCGACGCAGACGACCCGGAAGCGCTTCGCCGGCGGTGGCCAGCGGGTGCCGGTCGGGCGGAAGTGGTCCAGGTCCACGCCGCAGGGCACCACCGAGATGCTGTCCGGTCGTGCGCCCATCTCGATCACGGTCGATCGCTCGGCCGCGGTCGTGGCGACGACGTGGTCGACGGATCTGGCGAGCCACTCCTCGATCTCGAGGCGCTCGGGAGGGCTGCTGTCGCGCAGGCCCTGCTCCCGTCGCTTCTCGCGCCCCAGCGCGTGGTACGTGAGCATCGTCGGGATCTCGAGCGGCTCGGCAGCGGTGACCGCGGCGTACCCCGACATCCAGAAGTGCGCGTGCACGATGTCGGGCCGGTCCACCAGCCACCGCGAGGAGAGCTCGTCGGCGAAGTCGTCCATGTACGGCAGCAGCTCGTCCTTCGGCAGGGGCACTGCCGGCCCGGCATCGACGTGATGGATCCGCACACCCGGTACGAACGGCACCACCTCGGCGAGCGAGGGATCGTCGCGGCGGGTGTGCACGACGACGTCGGCACCCAACCGGGCGAGCGCGCAGGCGAGCGATGCGACGTGCACGTTCTGTCCGCCGGCGTCGGTGCCGCCGACGAGGGCGAGCGGGCTGGCGTGCTCCGAGACGAGATCGATCCGTGAGGTCACAGCTCCTCCAACAGGTGGTTCCAGTCGGCCACGAAGCGGTCGACGTTCCAGCGTTCGAGAGCGGCTCGGCGCGCGGCCGCCCCCATCTCCGCCCCTGCAACGGGGTCGTCGAGCAATCGGTCGACCGCGGCGACGAGCTCGCCGACGTCGTTCGACACGACGCCACAGCCGGCGGGCACCGCGTCGGGCACCGCGAGGGTGCCGACGGCCACGACCGGCATGCCGAGCATCATCGCCTCGATCAGCGACAGACCGAGCGAGGTCCACCGGTAGGGGTGCAGGTAGCAGCGGCAGCGCGCCATCTCGGCGTGCAGCTGCTCCTGGTCGAGATCGTCGCAGGTCTGCAGCCACAGCGGCCCGCCCCACTGCTCCTGCAGCGCATCGGCGCGCATCCCCATCACCTGCACCGTGCCGACCTCGCCGAAGCGGGGGAGCAGGTCGGTGCCCGTCACGCGCCCTCGGCGCAACGGCTCGTTGATCGCGACCGCCACGGTGCGCGACTCACCGGTCCAACGCTCGCCGGGATCGATCACGCCGTGCTCGATCACGGTGGTCCGGGTCGAGCCGGCGTCCCAGAGCAGATCGTTGGTCGCGGTCACGTGGACCAGGACGGCGTCGTGGCGATCGGCGGCGGGGTGGTGCAGCTCGTCGATGCGACCCTGCGGCGCATCGTGTTCGACCCACACCAGCGGCATGTCCCGGCCGGGTCGGCGGCCACCCAGCCACTGCTCGCAGAGCACGAGCTCGCTGGGTCGTTGCACCACCACGACGTCGATCGCGGTGTCGGCGAGCTCGTGCACGGGGACCTCGACCGCGTTGAGCGGCCAGTCCCACGTCCGGGCCCGGCCGCGGCCGTTCGGTCCGCGGTCGGGGACGACGGGCAGGAGATACGTGTGCGGGCCCTGGACGAACGCCGTCGTCCACGAGCCGTGTACGTGCCAGACCAGGATGTTCACGCGTCGACCTCCTCGGGTGTGCGTGTCGCCGGAACGGGAAGGGGAACGGGCTGTGGGATCGAGCCCAGTGCGAGCCGGGTGACCGCTGCGATGACGGCGTCGGGGCTGAAGGGCTCCAGGCACGGTTGCGACTCGACGGTGCAGCCCCGCGAGCACGCTGACGGACATGTCGCATCGAGATGCCCGAGCAGGACGTGCGGGACCTTCCAGGGACGCCACCGGTGGGCGGGGACCACGGGGGCGAACGCCTCGACCACCGGCGTGCCGACCGCCGCGGCCAGGTGCACCGGCCCCGTGTTGCCGCTGACGAGCACCGCCGCGCCCGACAGCAGGTGGGCGAACTGCTCCAGATCCAGGGCACCGACGCTGCAGGTCACTGCCGCCGCCGACGCGTCCAGGTCGATCCCGTCGAGGAGACGTGCAACCAGCTCCGTCTCGTCGCCCGAACCCGTGACGACCACCCGGACCCCCAGCGCCGCGAGGCGCCCGATGACATCGGCGATCGGTTCGAGCGGGAGTCCTCGGCTCGACACCGACGCCCCGGGGTGCACGACGACGTACGGCTCGTCGGGAAGGGTGGTCCGGCGCGGCCCCAGCAGCACCTCGAGTGCGCCGCGGTCGTCGGGTTCGGGCTCGACCCCCGCCTCACGACACAGGTGCAACGACTGCTCGACCTCGTGCAGCTCGGGCAGGTACCGGCCCCGCACGTCGAGCAGCGCGCCGGGGTAGTCGATGCAGGTCGCCGCGATGCGACCCACCCCTGCCTCTCGAAGGAGCAGCGCCAGGGGCAACGGGCTCTGGTGGTGCGACGTGAGCACCATCGCCTCGTCGATGCGCCGTTCCTCGATGGCGTCGCGCAGCCGGTCGAGCTCACACCGACTAACCGGGGGCGGGTCGAAGGCGACCCAGGGCGCGTCGAAGGTGAGCACCTCGGCGACACCGGGCAGCATCGACGCCGCGGCTGCTCCGGCGCTGCTCGCCAGGAACGTGACCGGGCCTCGGCGGGCGACCGCTCGCACCGCGGGCCCGGCGAGCAGCACGTCGCCGACGTTGTCGAGCCGTGCGACCAGCTGACGCAGGGTGGTCGTCGTGGATCGGGTCGCGGTCACAGGAGCTGGTCCGGTCTGGCGCCGGGTCGAGCGGGTACGACCCGCCTGTGCAGCAGGAGTTCGACCGCCGCGGTCAGGCTCGGCGCCACCTCCGGCGCGACGAGGATCTCGTCCCGTCTCGTGGCGGCGTTGGGGACGAGGATCGACCGGGCGCCCGCGTGCTGACCGGCGACCACATCGCCCTCGATGTCACCGACCACGGCACAGCGATCGACCGGGATCTCGAGCTCGGCGGCAGCCGCGAGGATCATGCCGGGGCGGGGCTTGCGGCACTCGCAGCCGCTCCACGGGCCGTGGGGACAGACCTGGATGGTGTCGAACGGGCCGAGCAACGACGCCACCCGGGCGTTCACCCGGTCGACCGCCGCACGGTCGATCAGCCCACGCGCCACGCCGCTCTGGTTGGTGACCATGCCCACGGCGATGCCGCGGCGTCGGAGCGCCGTGAGGGCGGCGCAGGCGTCCGGGACCGTGGTGACGAGGTCCGGATCCCCGTTGTAGGGGACGTCGTCGACGAGCGTGCCGTCCCGGTCGAACAGCACCAACATCGGCGGATCGACCTCGATCGTCGCGGTCATGGAAGCTCCCGCGACACGGTGCGACCGCCGAGCTCCAGCACCAGCCGGACGAGCGGTCTGGGGTGCAGTGCGATCAGCGTCGCTCCCCGTCGATCGAGATCGACCTCGACCGAGTGCAGTGCTCGGGCGCCGGCCGCGTCCATGAACGTGAGGTCGGTGAGGTCCAGGAGCACGACGTCGCCCTCTCGGACCTGCGCGCAGGCCCGGCCGAGACGGCGGGCGACCGCGTCGCAGTTGCCCAGGTCGACCTCGCCGGCGAGCACGATCGGCTGGGTGCGTCGCAGCGACCCGACGATGACGCCCGCAGGCGAGGGGCCGGGGATCCATTCGCCCTGCGGCACGTTCGGGAGCGGGGGGTCCACGGGGGATTCGAGCGGTTGCTCGGAGAAGCTCATGACATCGACAGTTCGCCGTTGTCCTGTGGTAGTACTGAGCCGATCCTGATGATTTGCTGAAGGTTCGCCGATGCGCATCGCTCTGCACGAGGGCCAGCCCGCCCTCAACCGCCTCGTCCACGACGTGCTCGGTCGTGCCCATGACCTGACGTCGTTGTCGGTCCCGGATCCGGGGCAGCCCGCGGCGAACACGTTCGACCTGGTCGTGGTGGTCTGGCCGGGCAGGGCACTGGGCCGGGCCGGTGCTGCGAACCGCCTCCATGGCGTGGCAGCGGAGCGGGTGTTGGCCGTCGTGCCCCACGACCTGACCGCCGACCGGTTGGGGGCCGTCGACGTCGGAGTCGACTACGTGGCGCACCCCTTCCACCCGCTCGAGCTGGTCCGTCGTGTCGAGCTCCTGGGTGGCTCGGCCCGACGCACCCGGACAGCGCTCCGTGTGGGCGACACGCTGGTCGACGAGGGTTCCCGGCAGGTGCTGCGTGGGCGCCACCCGATCGAGCTGACGAGGAAGGAGTTCGATCTGCTCGCGTACCTCGTCCGCAACCAGGGTCTGGTCCAGGACCGTACGACGCTCCTGGATTCGGTGTGGGGCTCGACCTCGTACAATCCGAACGTGATCGAGGTCACCATCAGCGGTCTGCGCCAGAAGCTCGAGCAGCGCGGTCCCCGCATCATCCACACGGTCCGGGGCGTCGGCTACGTCTGCCGCGAGGACCACACAGCCGAGGAGAGCATGCAGACCCTCATGGAGCACCGAGAGGCGCTGCTCGCCGAGCGACGCCGCCTGATGGAGCAGCGACAGGGGCTCGTCGAACGGGCGCGCGCTGCCCGGAGCACCCGGTCCCGTTCGGCGGACGACCGGCCCGGGGCCGGCAGCGACGTGCGTGAGGTCGACTCGTGACCGAGACGGTGGACGCCGAGGAACGTGACCCGTCGGGGATGGAGGAGCTGCTCATGTTCCTCCGGGACGCCCGGGGCTTCGACTTCACCGGCTACAAGCGCACCACGCTGCGGCGGCGCATCAGCCGCCGCATGCAGTTGGCCGGCGTGACCGACTTCGCCGACTACCGCGACCTCCTCGAGGCCGATCCCGGAGAGGTCACCGACCTCTTCAACACGATCCTGATCAACGTCACCGGGTTCTTCCGGGACCGCGACGTCTGGGACGAGTTCGCCACCAAGGTCGTCCCTGAGCTCCTGGCGCAGGCCACACCCGAACGGCCCGTCCGGGTGTGGAGCGCCGGCTGCGCCGCCGGCCAGGAGCCGTACTCGATCGCCATGCTCTTCGCCGAGGCGCTGGGCGGCGAGAGCCCCCGGGACCTCGTCAAGATCTACGCCACCGACATCGACGAGGATGCGCTCGCGACCGCACGCCGTGCCCGCTACACCGCGCGAGAGGTCGAGGACGTGCCGCCCGAGCTGCTCGAGCGCTACTTCGACGTCGACTCGCGCGACGACCCGACGACGTACTCGTTCAGTCCCGAGCTGCGCCGCAGCGTGATCTTCGGTCGGCACAACCTGATCAGCGACGCCCCCATCTCGAGGGTCGACCTGCTGATGTGCCGCAACACGCTGATGTACTTCAACGCGCCGTTGCAGCGAGAGGTCGTCCGTCGACTGCACTTCTCGCTCGCGCCCGACGGCATCCTGGTGCTCGGCAAGGTCGAGATGCTGCTCGGCCATCGGTCCGTCTTCGAGGTCGCCGAGAGCCCCGTCCGGATCTTCCGGCGCCTGCAGACCGCGCCCGGCGAGTCGCTCGCGTTGCTGGCCCTCGACGGCACGGCGCCCGCGCCGGGCTCGTCGAGCCTTCCCTCGTTGGCCTTCGCCGCGGGCATGGTGGCGCAGGTGGTCGTCGACGACGAGGACCAGCTGGTGCTGGCCAACGACGCGGCCCGCGAGCGGTTCCACCTGAGCGACGACGACGTGGGTCGGCCGCTGCGAGATCTCGAGCTGTCGTACCGACCCGTCGAGCTGCGCTCCCGGCTCGAGTCGGCGACCTCGGGCGGCCAGCAGGAGGCCATCAAGGACGTCCGCACCGTCGACGCCCACGGTGTGGTCTCGTACCTCGACGTGCTGATCACGCCGCTACGCCCACAGGCCGGCGCCGCGCCGATCGGGGCGGTCGTCTCGTTCGTCGACGTGTCCCACCACCACGAGCTCCAGACGCAGATCGAAGCGGCCCACCGCGATCTCGAGGCCGCGTACGGCGAGCTGCAGTCGACCAACGAGGAGCTCGAGACCACCAACGAGGAGCTGCAGTCGACCATCGAGGAGCTCGAGACCACCAACGAGGAGCTGCGGTCGACCAACGAGGAGTTCGAGACGATGAACGACGAGCTCCAGTCGGTCAACGACGAGCTCGCCCTGCGCAACCGGGCGCTGCAGGAGCGCTCCGCCGAACTCGTCGAGGCACGGGGCTACTTCCGGTCGGTGCTCGACAGCGTGGGGGTCGGTCTGGTGGCCGTCGACGCCGACCTGCGCGTGTTGAGTTGGAACGCAGGGGCCGAGAACCTCTGGGGTGCCCGGGCCGACGAGGCCGAGGGTCGGACGCTGCTGAGCCTCGACATCGGTCTGCCGCTCGAGCAGCTCGCCGCTCCGATCAG
>JALYWI010000136.1 GCA_030852785.1 Actinomycetota bacterium | reverse complement strand
GTCCGCGGGCGCCGGCACGGCGCTCGCCGCTCCCGGTGGGCTCGACGGACGGTGGACCTCGACGGTGGGCACCATCGTCCTGTTGGTCGTCGCCGGTGTGCTCGCCGGACTGGTGACACGGGTGCTGCGCCGGGCGGACGCCGCCGAGGCACGGGCGGCCGCGCGGGAGGAGGTGGCACGCCGCCTCCACGACGGCGTGCTGCAGACCCTGGCGGTCGTGCAGCGCCGCAGCCAGGATCCCGACCTGGTCGCGCTCGCACGCGAGCAGGAGCTCGACCTGCGGTCCTACATCAGTGACGAGGATCCGTCGGCGGCGGTCCTCGCTCCCCTCGCGACGCGTGCGGGTGGCCGCGGCACCGACCTGGTCGCCGCGCTGCGGCAGGTCCTCGTCGAGAGCGAGCGCGTGCACGGCCTGCGCGGCGAGCTCGTGGTGGTCGAGGTGCCCCAGCAGCCCGGCGTCGACGTGGTCGACGCGTTGCGCGGTGCGGTCGGCGAGTGCCTCACCAACGTCGTGAAGCACGCCGGGGCCAGCCGGTGCGTGGTGTGCCTCGACGTGGTCGACCGCCTGCTGGTGTGCACGGTGAACGACGACGGCGACGGGTTCGACGTCGGAGCCACCGCCGAGGGCACCGGCCTGCGGCGATCGGTGCGCGGCCGGCTCGAACAGGTCGGCGGCACCTTCCGCGTCCGCTCACAGGTCTCGCACGGCAGCGAGGTCGAACTGCAGGTCCCCCTGGTGCGGGGCGCAGGTGTGGTGCCTCACCCCCCTGGGTAGGTGGACTCTTTCTCGGCGGTGCCGAACCTGGCAGACTTCCGGCGAGGTTCGATGTGGCGGGTCGGCACGCAGTGGCACTGCGGCCGGTCATCGAAGGTGCGGGGGCATTGATGGGGAACAGCTGGGTGGGGGGACGTCCGACGCGACGTCGGGTCGCGACGGTCGCTGCGGCGATGGTCGTCATGAGCGCGGCGCTGGGCTCTGCGTTCGCCGCCGCGGACCAACCGGCACCGCCGGTGTCGAACCCCGGTCTCGACGTCGCGTGCGGCATCAAGGTCGCCGTGGTGCTCGACGAGTCCGGCTCCATCGGCGGCTACTTCGGACCGACCGACCCCAGCCGGGCGGACTTCACCCCGCAGGTGCGCGACGCCTTCCGCAAGCTCGTCGGCGCCCTGGCCGGCACGAACTCCACCATGTTCGTCACCGAGTTCGCCGACAACGGCAACACCGCCATCAGCCCCACGCCGATCGACGGCAACGAGCAGGTCTTCGAGAGCTACATCACCTTCGACTACAACCCTCGCTTGCGCGGCCTCACCGGCGAGTACCACACCAACTGGGAGGCCGGACTCGAAGAGGTGCGCATGGCGGCACAGACCGGTGCGTTCGTGCCCGACCTGGTGATCATGCTGACCGACGGCGAGGCCAACAAGCGCTACCAGTGGCCCGGCGCGGCGTTCGTGCCCGAGGTCGCCGAGGACCGCGGCGGCGCCAACGGCCTGCTGTCGCAGGTCGCGACCGCACCCGCGGTCGACGAGGCCGTCGACGAGGCGAACTACCTCAAGGGCCGCGGCACCCGACTCTTCGGCGTCGGCGTGAACCTGCAGTCCGAGGGCACCTTCTCGATGGCCAGGGTGGCCGGCGCGACCGAGTGGGACGGCGATCCCGCGACGCTGGCGAGCTCCGACTACGTGACGTACTCCGATGCCGCGATGCTCGACAACGCACTCGCCCTCATCGGCACACAGGCGTGCAGCACGGGTGTGACCGTCAACAAGTTCGAGCAGCGCGGCGAACGTCGCACCCCCGGCTCGGGGTGGGACTTCACCGTGACGCCCGCCGAGGTCCCCGTGCGCTGGTTGGTGCCGACCACCGGAGCGCCCTCGTCGCGCACGCTGCGCACCACCGACGACGGCCGTGCGGCGTTCACCTGGGTCACCCGACGGGTCACGTCGGGGATCACCGTCGTCGAGGCGCAACGCCCCGGTTGGGGGCTCGGTCCCGTCGACTGCATGGTGACGGCGAAGGACGGGACCCGGTCCCCCATCGCGCACACACTGGTTCCGGGAGGGTTCCGGCTCAGCGACGTCGACGTCGGCGCCAAGGTCAGCTGTGACGTCGTCAACGTCGAGGGCGGCACCCCGGTGACGGTGCCACCCGGCAGCGTGCCGACCACCACCGTGCCCGGTACCGCCACGACCGTGCCCGGCGGGAGCACCACGACCGTGCCCGCCGACGCCGAGGAACCCGCGGACCCCGACGACGAGAGCCCCGAGGACGAGCAGGCCGGTCCGACCACCGAGGTCGCCGGCCGTTCGAAGACCGCGATGCGTCCTGTCGAGGTGCTCTCGGCGGCGGTCGCTCCGGGGCTCGCGCTCACCGGTGCCGAACTGCCGCTCCCGCTGGCCGGCTGCCTGCTGCTGCTCGGCGCCGCGTTCGTGGTGCTCGGTCGACGGACCCGCCGCCGCTGATCGTCCGCCGCAGACCCCGGCGCCCGTCCAGGGCGGCATCCGGGAGGACATCCGGGAGGACATCGGGGAGGACATCGGGGCGGCCCACGTCGAGGGCGCCGATACGCTCGATGGTGATGCCCGACCGCCCCGCCGACCGCCCCATCCGCGTCGTGATCGCCGACGACCACCACATCTGGCGCTCCGGTCTGCGCGTCGACCTGGGCGGGGGCTTCGAGGTGGTCGGCGAGTCCGAGGACGCCGGCACCGCGATCGAGGTGATCGAGCGCACGCGGCCCGATCTGGCACTCGTCGATCTGCACATGCCCGGCGGCGGTGGCCTCGCGGTCGTCAGGGCGTGCGCGACCGAGACCCCGATCGTGATCATCACCGTCTCCGAGGCCGAACGAGACCTGCTCGACGCCATCGCGACCGGTGCGGTCGGCTACCTGGTGAAGTCGACGCGGCCCGACGAGCTGCGCGCCGCGCTGCGCCGCGCCGCGGGCGGTGAGCCGGTCTTCTCGCCGCAGCTCGCCGCGTTGGTGCTCTCGGAGTTCCGTCGCATGGCCGGCGGCAGCGATCCGGTCGACCAGACCGATGCCGCGGTCCGCACGCTGACACCGCGCGAGCGAGAGGTGCTGGGTCACGTCGCCCGGGGGCACACCTACGCGCAGGTCGGTGAGGAGCTCTACATCTCACCGAAGACGGTCGAGAACCACGTGCGGAACATCCTGGCGAAGCTCCACCTGACCCGGCGTCACGAGCTGGTGCGCTGGGCGGTCGACCGCGGCATCACCTGATCAGTCGCGCTCGCGGGTGTCGCGCAGCAGCACCTCTTGGGCGATCGTCGCGATGTGGCGGCCGTCGGTGCCGAACACGTGGCCGATCGACAGCCCACGCCCGCCCACGAAGGTGTGGCAGGTGAAGTCGTGCAGCTGCCACTCGTCCGCGCGGAACGGGCGGTGGAACCAGATCGTGTGGTCGAGGCTCGCGGTGAACAACACCTTGTGCAGGACCTCGTCGGGCTCCCGCCGGACCGGATGCGCCCGCACGACCGCGTCGGTCGGCAGGTCGTCGGACAGGTAGGCGAGCCCGCCGGCGTGCACGATCTGGTTGTCGGGGAGGTCCTGGGAGACGCGCAGCCACGCGGCGGCGCGTCCGGAGCCGTCCCGACCGGCAGGGGCCAGGTGGTCGGCGGGGATGAACGCCCGCTCGAAGACGGGGCTCCACGAATCGAGTGTCAGGTCCTCGGGGCGGGGCACGTCCGGCGGCAGCGTCATCGGCTCGATGTCGGCGGAGCGCTCGGCGCGCTGGAAGCTGGCCTCGAGGTTCAGGATCGCACCGACCGCCTGGCGGGCGACGACGCGGCGGGTCGCGAACGATCGGCCGTTGCGGATCCGGTCGACCTCGTAGCGCACCGGCTCGTCGTGGTCGCCCCTGCGGATGAAGTACGCACGGATCGAGTGCACGTGCAGCTCTTCGTCCTCGACGGTGCGCGCCGCGGCGCGCAGGGCCTGCGCCACGATCTGGCCGCCGTAGAGGCCGCCCCACGGGTAGTGCGGACCGATCCCGACGTAGACGTCGGGACCATGGTCGGCGAGGTCCAGGATGGTACGGAGATCCACGATCCTCCAGCGGTCGAGGGGCCGCCGCGCGGGTGGCGGCAGCGTCGCACAGTGATCATGGCAGCTTCGCGCGCCGATGATCGCCGCTTCACGCCCCGATGACCCCGGTTCGCCCTCCGCATCGGCCGTTTCGACCGCTCGATGCCGGAGTGTGCCGCCCGCCGCGCCGTTCCGCGAGACTCGGGCCATGACCCACGTCGATCCCGACCTGCTGGACCAAGCCGTCGAATGGACCCGCGCGGCGGGTGAGCTCACCCTCGGTTGGTTCAACCACACCGAGCTGACCGTCGACTCCAAGGGCGACGGCTCGCCGGTCACGCAGGCCGACCGGGCGGCCGAGCGCATGCTGCGCGAGATGATCGAGTCCGCCTACCCCGACGACGCGATCCAGGGTGAGGAGGAGGACGACAAGCCCGGCACCTCGGGCAGGCGCTGGGTGATCGACCCGATCGACGGGACCAAGGCCTTCACCCACGGTGTCGGGACCTACTCCAACCTGCTCTACCTCGAGGACGACCAGGGCCCCGCGATCGGCGTGATCAACCTGCCGGCGCTCGGCGAGAACGTGTCCGCCGGACGCGGCCTGGGTTGCAGGTTCGACGGCGCCCCGGTGACGGTGTCGGACCACGAACGGCTCGAGGGAGCGTATGTGTCGAGCACCGCCTTCGAGCTCTGGGACGGCGCCCTCTTCGGGCGCCTCGTCGACGCCGGTGCGCAGATCCGCACCTGGGGCGACGCCTACGGCTACGCGCTGGTCGCCAGCGGTCGCATCGACGCCATGACCGACCCGGTCCTGGCCTGGTGGGACATCGCGGCGCTGACCGTGATCGTGCCGGAGTCGGGTGGCACGCTGACCACCTGGCACGGATCCTCCGACCTGTCCCCCGGTGCCGAGGGCCTCTACTCGGCAGTGGCCAGCAACGGCCGGTTCCACGACGAGCTCATCGCGGTGCTCAACGGCTGAGCCGACCGGCCCTCAGTGCGAGTGGTCGTGCCCGTCGTGGCGATCTGCACGGGCGCCGTGGTGATGGGGATCGTCGATGATGCGGACCCCCGCGACGTCGACCACCCGCCCGCGATAGGCCTCGACCAGGTGCTCCTCGACGAGCACCTCCTCGGGTGTGCCCGCGGCGATCAGGCGGCCGGCGAGCAGCACCACCCGGTCGGCCTCGGATGCCTCGGACAGGTCATGGGTGCTGAAGACGACCGTGCGGCCCTCGGCACGCTCCTCGGCCATGACCTCGAGGATGCGCTCGCGTGAGGTGACGTCGAGCCCCGTCATCGGCTCGTCGAGCACCAGCATCTCGGCGGACGACGCCAGACCCTGCGCGACCAGCACGCGCTGACGCTGGCCGCCCGAGAGCTCGAGCAGCTGGCGCTCCGCCAGATCCGTGATGCCCACCCGCTCCATCGCACGGCGCACCTCTGCACGCCCCGAGGGCCCCAGACGGCCGATCAGGCCGGCGCTGCCGTAGCGCCCCATGGTCACCACCTCGGTCACCGTCAGCGGCAGGTGCGCCGGGGTCTCGGTGGACTGGAAGACGTACGCCACCCGGCCACGTCCGGGCGGTTCGCCCAGCACCGAGATCGAACCCGATCGCGGTGACAGCAACCCGGCGACGGCATCGAGGAAGCTCGACTTCCCGCTGCCGTTCGGCCCGATGCAGGCGATGATCGTGCCCCTGGGCAGGTCCAGGTCGGCACCGTCGACCGCGACGTGGCTGCCGTGTGCCAGCACGAGCGAGCGTGTGTGGATCGCCGGACCCGGCGCGACGGACATGAGAATCAGTCTCGCACAGGCCGGATCCCGGCTCTGTCAGCCTGCGGCGACGAGCGTCCGATCGGACAGATCGGCCTGGCGCTGCTCGGCCCCACGGGCCGAGATGCGGTCGCCCCAGCCCGAGGCGTCCGAGATCGCATCGGCGTACGCCGCACGACGGCGGGCCACCAGGCCCTCTGCCGGCATGCGATCGGCCGCCGGCTCGTACTGGGCCTCGATGCCCTGGCGCAGCATGTTGAGCGCCTCGGTGCGCATCTGCGACACCCGGGACTCCGTCACGCCCAGGAAGCGGGCCAGGTCCTGCGAGGTGCGCTCCTCGATGAAGTAGCCGACGACCACCAGACGGTGGCGCTCCGGCAGCAGCTGCACGGCGTCACGCAGGTAGGCGTGCAGCTCACGGCTCTCGAGCTCCTCGGAGGGCTCCATCACCGAACGGTCCGTGAGCACATCGACCAGGGTCAGCTCGTCGTCGTCGGTGTCGCCCACGAGCGAGTCGAAGGCCAGCACGACGGAGCGGAACAGACGGTCGCGCAACCGGTCGAGCTCGTCACGGGAGATCTCGAGCGCCTCGGCGGTCTCGGCCAGCGACGGGACCCGTCCCAGCTGGCTCGCCAGGTTCTGCTCGACCTGGTCGAGACGACGTGCCAGCGCACGCACCGACCGGGGCGCCCAGTCCGCGGCGCGCACGCCGTCGATGATCGCCCCACGGATGCGCTGGGCGGCGAAGCGGTTGAACGGCACGCCACGGGCCTCGTCGTAGCGCTTGGCGGCCTCGACGAGCCCCAGAGCGCCCGCACGGGCCAGCTCGTCACGGTCGACGTGGCGGGGGAAGTGGACGGCCACCTGGAACACCACGTGGTTCACCAGCGGCAGGTGCTCCTCGATCAGCGCCGTCACCTCGGCCTGAGTGCGCTTCACCATCGGCGCCGTGGCGACCTCGGGAACGTCGAGCTCGTCGCCCGTCTCGTCGATCCCCATCGTCGCATCGCTTCGCATCTTGCCCATGACCGTGTCTCCTCCTGGCCGAACGTCGGCCAGTCGGGTATCGGCACGCGAGCGCGCAGAACTTGAGCGAAATCTCCAGAAAATCCCCAGCGGACCTCCACCGACACGCTCAGTGCGATTCAGTGGACGAAGAATATCACTCTCTGTGGGATATGTCGGCCATTCCGCCGGAAATCTGAACAGTCCGTTCCGATTCCCGGGCCGATCCCTGAGGAGCCCCGCAGGTCTCAGTTCTCGGGCTCGAACGCGGCGGCCCGGACACCCCGGCGCGCCAGCTCGACGAGCAGCGGCAGCGCATCGTCGACGCCCGCCAGGCCGCTCGCTCCCGTCCCGCTGCTCGACACGTGCAGGGC
>JALYWI010000120.1 GCA_030852785.1 Actinomycetota bacterium | reverse complement strand
CGGTCGTCCGCGGTGCGTCCGCTCCCGTACGGTTGAATGTCCACAGCACACGATCGGAGTCGTACTGGTGTCACGCTCGTCCGGTGAGCCACGTTGAGGGTCGTCGCCGTCGCCGGAGCCAAGGGTGGAGTGGGCAAGACCGCGGCAGCGGTGAACCTCGCCATGCTCTCGGCCGAGGCCGGACACCGGACGCTGCTGTGGGATCTCGACCCCCAGGGGGCGGCCACCCACTGCTACCGGGCCCGCGCCAAGGTCAAGGGCGGTGCGTCGCGGATCCTGGGCGGCAAGCGTGACCTCGAGGCGTACGTCCGCCACACCGACTACGACCGGCTCGACCTGCTGCCCGCCGACCCGTCGTTCCGGGTCGTCGACACCATCCTCTCGACACGCCGCTGGCCCGACCGCGTCCTGCGGAAGCTGCTGCGACCCCTCGACGGTGTCTACGACGTCGTCATCCTCGACTGCGCGCCGGGCCTCGGGGTGGTCACCGAGTCGGTGATCGCCGCGTCCGACCTGCTGCTCGCGCCGATCATCCCCGCGCCGCTCGCGCTGCGCAGCCTCGACCAGCTCGACGAGTTCACCCAGAGCCACCGCGCCGGGATGCCGCTGCTCGCCTTCCTGTCGATGCTGGACGAGCGCAAGGTCCTGCACCGCCAGATGGTGACCCAGGTCCGTGGCGACCGACGGTTCTCACTCGCGGCGGTGCCGTCGTCCGCGGCCGTCGAGCGCATGGGCATGGAACAGGTGCCCGCAGTGCTCGCCTCGCCGAACAACCTGGCGGCCGTCGCCTACCGGCGCCTCTGGGCCGAGTCCGAGGACCGACTCGACCTGCAACGTCCCGCGCCGCCGGATCTGGACCTGCGGTCGACGGCCGCAGGGTCCGCACCTGACGCGACCTGACTCGAACTGACCTGGCCGGGGCCCGGCAGACAGGCCCGCCCGTCAGACCCGAAGAGCTCAGCCGCCGGCAGCCTGCTTCGCGACGGCCTCGGCGCGTGCGCGCACCTCGTCCGCGTCGAGCAGGTACCGATCGGTGACGGGCTTGACCTCGCTCGGACGGAAGTCGTCGTCGAGGTCGTAGACCAGCGGGATGCCCGTGGGGATGTTGAGCTCGGTGATCTCGTCGGACGAGATCTCGTCGAGGTGCTTCACGAGGGCTCGCAGCGAGTTGCCGTGGGCGACGACCAGCACGGTCTTGCCGGAGGCCAGGTCCGGGACGATCGAGTCGTACCAGTAGGGGAGCATGCGGTCGACGACGTCGGCCAGGCACTCCGAGGTGGGGACGAGCTCCGGCGGCAGGTGCTCGTAGCGCATGTCGTGGTTCGGGTTGAACTCGTTGTCCTCGGTGATGGCGGGCGGCGGTACGTCGTAGCTGCGACGCCAGATCTTCACCTTCTCCTCGCCGTACTTCGCGGTGGTCTCGGCCTTGTTGCGGCCCGTGAGGTCACCGTAGTGACGCTCGTTGAGACGCCAGCTGCGACGCACCGGGATCCACAACCGGCCGAGCACGTCGAGGGTGTTGTTGGCCGTGCGGATCGCCCGCACCTGGACCGAGGTGTGCAGCACGTCGGGCTTGATGTGCGCCTCTGCGAGCATCCCGCCGGCGGCGACCGCCTCGGCGAACCCGTTCTCGGTCAGGTCGCAGTCATACCAACCGGTGAAGAGGTTCAGCTTGTTCCACTCGCTCTCGCCGTGGCGGAGCAGTACGAGTCTGGACACGGGTCCTCCCCTGGTCGAGTCCGGCGATGGTGCCCCAGTCGGGTCCTCGTGATCCAGTTCGTAGACTGCCGCCTCGATGCTCGTCTCGGTCGTGATCCCCTGCCACAACTCGCTGCGCTACCTGCCCGAGACGCTCGACTCGGTGCTGGACCAGCGCTTGCCGCGGGGCGTCGAGCTCGAGGTCGTGCTCGTCGACGACGGTGGTGACGACGACCTCGGCGAGTGGACCGCCGCACGCGCCGATGACCGGGTGCGCTGCATCCGCCAGGAGAACACCGGCGTCGCCGGCGCGCGGAACCGGGGGATCGCCGAGTCGTCCGGCGACATGATCTCGTTCTGCGACTCCGACGACATCTGGATGCCGACGACCGTCGCGGACCTGCTCGGTTGCTTCGACCGCGACCCGACGATCGGCCTGGCGTACGGCTGGTACGAGGTCGTCGACGGCGACGGCGCTCCCACCGGCGCGATCCGGAGCTCCGACCTCGAGGGCTGGGCGTGGGAGCGGTTGGTCACCGAGAACCCGATCGGCGCGTCCGGAGTGATGGTCCCCCGAGCGGTGCTCGACGAGGTCGGCGGCTTCGAGGTCAACCGCGACCGCTTCCGCATCGACGTCGAGGACTGGGAGCTCTGGATCAGGATCGCGGCGGACCGACGGATCGGCCTGACGCCCTCGGTCGTCTACCGCTACCGCCGCCACGACTCGAACTCCTCGAGCGATGTCGCCTCGATCGACGCTGCGTACGCGCACCTCTTCGACGTCGTGTTCGACGGCGTCACGCCCGAGCGGGCGCGGCTGCGTCCCGAGGCCGAGGCGCGGGCGCACCAGATCCTCGCGTGGCAGTCGCTGAACGACCGCCAGGACCCGGCCATGTCGCTCGACTACCTGGCGCGTGGTGTGCGTCGCTGGCCGGGCCTGAAGCGGCGGCCGGACTACTGGCGGCTGCGGGCCGCGGCGACCGCGCTGCGAGCGACGGGACCTCGCGGCTACGCAGCGATCCGCTCGGCCAACGGTGCGGCCCGAAAGCTCCGCACCCGGATCGGGCGCTGACGGCCGGAGCTAGGAGCCCGCGCGGTCGGCTGCCGCGTCGGTGCGCCCGCCCATGCCCGCTTCGCGTGCCCGCACGATCGCCTGTGCACGGTCGGCGACCTGCAGCTTCGTCAGGATGTTGGACAGGTGGTTGCGGACGGTCTTCGAGCTCACCGTCAGGCGGCGGGCGATCGACACGTTGTCCAGTCCCGCCGCGACCAGGTCCAGGACCTCTCGCTCGCGTGCGGTGAGATCGGGGAAGGGCGCTGGTCCGCCCGAACGCAGGCCCGCCATGTAGGCCATTGCCCGGCCGGCGATCGCCGGCGCGAGCAGCACCTCTCCGTTGGCCACCGCCCGCACGGCGCGCTCCAGCTCCTCGGGCGAGGCGCCCTTGAGCAGGTAGCCGCGGGCGCCCGCGCGCATCGCGGCGAAGACGGAGTCGTCGTCATCGAGCATCGTGACCACCAGCACCCCGGCCTCGGGATGGGCGGCGACGATCTCCCGGGTGGCCTCGATGCCGGAGCTGTCCTCGAGGTGCAGGTCCATCACGACGACGTCAGGGCGTTGTGCGTCGGCCGCAGCGACCGCGGACGACGCGCTGTCCGCCTCGGCCACGACGTCGAGCAGCTCGAGTGAGGACAGCAGCGCGACGAGTCCCATCCGGAACATCGGGTGGTCGTCGACGACCATGACGCGGAGCGCCCGCGCTGCCTCACCCATCCCGGCTGCCTCGCTCATGCCGGCTGCTCAGCGGCCGGGATCCGCGTCTGCTCACGTGCACGATCGGACCACGGCACCACGATCGTCACGACCGTCCCACTCGGCGTCGCTGCGTCCACCGTGACCTCGCCACCCAGCTCACCGGCCCATTCTCGCATCGAGGTCAGCCCCACTCCGGGAACGGCCGCGGCGTCCAGCCCGACGCCGTCGTCGACGACCCGCACGACCAGCTCGTCGACGCCGCCGCGTCGGCGGGTGTCGAGCTCGATGCGACAGCACCTCGCCCCCGAGTGGCGCACCACGTTGCGCACCGCCTCGGACACCACCGCGTAGACGGCGGTCGCGTCCTCGGCGAACAGCACCGGCTCGACCGAGGCGCGCAGCGTGATGTCGATGCCGCTCGAGGAGTGCACCTCGGCGAGCTCGCGCAGCGCCGGCACCAGCCCGTCCTCGTCGAGCGTCGGCGGCAGCAGCCCGCGTGCCATCGCACGCACCTGCTCGACCAGTCGGTCGAGCTCGTCCGCGGAGCGGTCGACGAGCATCGTGACCTTCGCCGGGTCCGACGCCATGAGGTTGCCACCGGCGCGCAACGCGAGGGCGGTGCCGGCGAGCGCCGGACCGAGCCCGTCGTGGAGCTCGCGCCGCAGTCGGCGCCGGTCCGAGTCGCGGGCCACCGCGAGCCGTCGGCGTGAATCCGACAGCGCGGTGGTGGTCTCGGAGAGCTGCACCGTGGCGGCGACCAGCGGAGCGAGTCCGTCGAGCAGCTCCAGGGTCCGGCCGTCGAGGCGCTCACCGGGTCGCGGTTCGACCTCGAGGTGCCCGATGTCGCGCTGGTGCAGCACCAGGGGGATCGTGCGGCCCGGCGCGTCGGGACCGTCGTCACCGGCACTCGTCGCCGCGCGTCGTCCTTCGTCGCCGACGACGATCGTCGCCCGCCGCAGCCGCAACGAGCTGCGGATCGATTCGACCACCTCGTCGAGCAGGTCGCCCGGGTCGACACGGTCGAGCCCGCCGCCCACGTCGCGCACCAGTCGCATCGGCTCCCGGCCGACGCCGTGGACCAGTACGTCGACCCGTCGCTGGATCCAGATCTTCGCCGGCTGACAGCCCGCGGCGACGACCGCCGCAGCGACCACCTGCAGCACGTCGTCCTGGATCGACAGCACGCGCGTCGCGACCGTCACGAGCAGCACGTACGCGGCCACGACCGACGCGGTGAGCAACGACCAGACGAGGGTGCGGCTGACCGCGAGGTCGATGCCCCAGAGCCGTTGGCCGAGCACGACCACGAGGATCGCCCCCGGGAAGAACGCCTGCGACGCCAGGTGGGTGAGCGGCGTGAACAACACGTTCATCTCTGCGCCGAAGGAGTTGATGGCGGCGACGGGGACGAACGAGACCGACAGCAGCACCGCGCCGATCGTCAGCCAACCGAGACCACGACGACGTGACGGCGGCAGCGTCCTCCAGCGCCGGTAGGCGTCGCCCGCGGCGAGCAGGCCCAACACGATGACCGCCGTCAGGAGCACCGGGTACGAGTCGAGGATGAACGTGCCCCACGCCTCGCTGCGGATCCCGAACGGGACCCACGGATCGCCGTCGGGGTAGGGCCACGGGTCGGTGAGCTGCTCGACCACCAGCAGGGCGATCAGGGCGACACCCGCGGCGATCGCCACCCGTCCGAATCGGGGCACGCGGTCGTCGCGGACGAGCCACGGGACCACGACGATGAGCGACAACGTGCCCGGCACCCATGCCCAACCGATCGCCGAGCTCAGCAGCGCGAGCTGCGGCAGGTCGGGGTGCTCCTGCTGGAACGTCAGCCACTGCATGCCGAGCGCTGCGACGGCACCGCCGATCGCGGTGAGCGCGACCAGCCAGGCGACCGCGTGGCGGACCCGCTGCAACAGGACGTAGGCGACGAGCCCGTAGATCACGGCATCGGAGAGGTCGACGACGAAGAACCAGATCTCCCGGTGCAACGACGCCCGGTTCAGCCAGGCCAGCAGTAGCGCGGCACCGGCGATGGTGAGCGACACGACGAGCACGACGAGGGCGGCGGTCGGATGACCGCCACCCCCGTTCACCGTCGTTCGAGGTGCTGTCGTTCGAGGTGCTGCAGCATCGGTGGACACTCGTCCAATCTGCCAGAGCGACCGCGGCGACGTGCCCATTCCGGTCCGCTCAGGAACCGGGCGTCGACGACACGAGGTCGTGCTCGAGCTGCGCCGTGCCGGAACGACGGGCGAAGCCGATGCCGACCACGACGAGCCACAGGGCTGCCGGCGCCAGCGCCAGGTACTGCAGCGGCACCGCCTGGGTGAGCGCGACGAGCGCCGCCATGACGACGCTCACGATGCCGATCCACCGCGGCAGCGAGCCGTGTCGCAGCGCGGCGACCGCGGTCGCCCCGGCGCTGAGCCCGATGCCCGCCCAGACCCACGGCAGGGTGTTGAAGATGGTGAGCGCCGCGACCATGGTGTCGGGGTCGACCTTCCCGGGGTCCTGGATCAGGTGCCAGTACAGCTCGGTGCAGATGCCGCCGCCCACGAGCGACAGCGCCGCGGTGAGCAGCACACCCGAGGACGCCACCTTGGGCAGCAGCGACCCCATCGGCTCCTGTTCGGTCAGCCGGCGGGACAGCCCGGCGGCGAAGACGACGAGCAGGACCGCCGCCACGACGGTGAGCACCTGCGTGGCCCAGACGATCGGCGCCGAGTCGGTCAGGTACGTCACCAGGACGTCGTTGTCGGCCATCGCGCTGTCCGGATGGTCCGCGATCGTGGGAGCGATCATGAAGAGGGCGATCCCGCACAGTCCGGCTCCCACACCGGACCATGCCCACCGCTCGGACCTCACACCGCCTCGAGTTCGGCGATCATCCCGTGGGATGCGTGCGGGTCACCGGTCTCGCCGCCACCGACGGGGATGGTGCAGATGGCGATGTAGGAACCGGTCGGCAGGTCGATGAACGACGTCGAGGACGCCTCGGGGGTGTCGACGAAGACGACGCCGATCATCGGGAAGTCCTCCATGATCTTCTCCGGCGACATGGCGGCGATGTCGTCGATGGGCGTCGTGTCGCCCGGGGGGCGCTGCAGGATGATGAGCTCGTGGGGCTCCGACGACGACGTGCCGTTGGTGAACCGCAGCGCCATCATGCCGGCCGGGACCTGTTCGGGCAGTCCCTCGAAGCCGTAGTCGACGCCGGTGACGTCGGGACGTGACTGCGCCACGCAGCCGGCCCACATGGCGTCGCCGACCGCTTGGTGCGCCTCGAGGAACTCGGGGGCGAACATCGCCTCCTGGTCGCCCTCGAACGCGGCGGAGAGCCCGTCGACGACGGTGGTGCCCTGCGCGCTCAGCTCCGGAGGAAGGCTCGGGACGAACATCTCGAGCGCCGGGCCGGCGACGGTGGGGTCGCCGGCGACCATCGAGGCGCTGAGCGTCGCGAAGTGGCCGCAGGACTCCTCGGACATCTCGGTGCCGACGAGCGGAGCGGGGCCCTCGGGCGCGTCCGCCCCGTCGTCCGCACCGTCGTCATGGCCGTCGTCATGGCCTGCGTCGTGGGCGGCGGTGGTCGTCGGGTCCGACGAGGCATCCGCGTCGTCGTCGCTGCTGCAACCTGCGCTCAGCAGCGCCGCGAGGGCCAGGCCCCCGAGGGCGAGGGTGGCGGCGCGTGGGCGTCGACGGCGCACCCGGGTGGGGGCGGGTCCGGCGGGCGTGTGCCCGTCGGGACCGGCGGTGCGGGACGTGGAGGTCATTCGTGCTCCTTGGTGGGTCAGTGGGTCGGTGGGTCAGTGGCTCCACCGTCCACGGACCGGCGTCCCGGGCACACGGGTCGGTTGTCCCGACCGGCCGGGAGATCGCTCCGGGCAGCCTGCGAGCGTCCGCGCGAGCACTCGGCGTGAGCATCTTCTCAGCAGGTCCAGCAAACCTGATGCCCTGTCGCTCAACTTTGCTACACTCGTCGGAGTCAGTAGTTGTGGAACTCCCTCCTGTCTGCCGTAGCGTGGACGGATATCGGGCCTTCGAGGGCCCTGTGGGACACCGTGAACCAGAGCAAGTGCGGCCCGGACCGGGCCCACAAGAGGAGTGTGAAGTCATGCCCAAGGCCGTAGGAATCGACCTAGGAACCACCAACTCGGTCGTGAGCGTGCTCGAGGCCGGCGACGCCGTCGTCATCCCGAACGCCGAAGGGGCCAGGACGACCCCGTCGGTCGTCGCGTTCGCGAAGGACGGCGAGGTGCTCGTCGGCGAGGTCGCGAAGCGGCAGGCCGTCACCAACGCCGACCGCACGGTGCGTTCGGTGAAGCGCCACATGGGCACCAACTGGACCATCGAGATCGACGGCAAGAAGTACACGTCGCAGGAGATCTCCGCCCGCACGCTCATGAAGCTGAAGCGCGACGCTGAGGCGTACCTGGGCGACACCGTCACGCAGGCCGTCATCACCGTGCCGGCGTACTTCGACGACGCGCAGCGCACCGCCACCAAGGAGGCGGGCCAGATCGCGGGCCTCGAGGTGCTGCGCATCATCAACGAGCCGACCGCCGCGGCGCTCGCCTACGGCATGGACAAGGAGGCCGAGGACCAGACGATCCTCGTGTTCGACCTCGGCGGCGGCACCTTCGACGTGTCGGTCCTCGAGATCGGCGACGGCGTCTTCGAGGTGAAGTCCACCCACGGCGACACCAGCCTCGGTGGCGACGACTGGGACCAGCGCATCATCGACTGGCTCGTCGAGTCCTTCAAGGGCGACCACGGCGTCGATCTGAGCGCCGACAAGATGGCCACCCAGCGCCTCCGCGAGGCCGCCGAGAAGGCCAAGATCGAGCTGTCGCAGGTCGCGCAGACCCAGATCAACCTGCCGTTCATCACGGCGACCGACGCCGGGCCGCTGCACCTCGACTACTCCCTGGCGCGCTCCAAGTTCCAGGAGCTGACCGCGGACCTGATCCAGCGCTGCAAGGTCGCCTTCGACCACGCCATCGCCGATGCCGGTCTCACCACCGGTCAGGTCGACCACGTGATCATGGTCGGCGGCTCGACCCGCATGCCGGCGGTCCAGGACCTGGTCAAGGAGCTGACCGGCTCCGAGCCCCACAAGGGCGTGAACCCGGATGAGGTCGTCGCCATGGGCGCGGCCATCCAGGCCGGCGTGCTCAAGGGCGACGTCAAGGACGTCCTGCTGCTCGACGTGACCCCGCTCTCGCTGGGCATCGAGACCAAGGGCGGCGTCATGACGAAGCTCATCGAGCGCAACACGACCATCCCGACCCGCCGCTCCGAGGTGTTCACCACCGCCGAGGACAACCAGCCGTCGGTCGAGATCCACGTGCTGCAGGGTGAGCGCGAGATGGCCGACTTCAACAAGACGCTCGGCAAGTTCCAGCTGGTCGACCTGCCGCCCGCACCCCGCGGCGTCCCGCAGGTCGAGGTCACCTTCGACATCGACGCCAACGGCATCGTGAACGTCTCGGCGAAGGACCGCGCCACCAACAAGGAGCAGTCGATCACCATCACCGGTCAGTCCTCGCTGTCGAAGGACCAGATCGACCAGATGGTGCGCGACGCGGACGCCCACGCCGAAGAGGACCGCAAGCGCCGCGAAGAGGCCGACGCACGCAACCGTGCCGACACCCTCGTGTACTCCACCGAGAAGCTGCTCGCCGACAACGGTGACAAGCTCGCCGCCGATGACAAGTCCGCGGTCGAGACCGCGCTGGTCGAGCTGCGTGACGCACTCAACGGCACCGACCCGGATCGCATGAACACCGCGGCCGAGGCGCTCAGCGTCGCCACGCAGAAGGCCTCGCAGGGCCTCTACGAGCAGGCGGCACAGACTGCGTCGGAGCAGGGCGGCGGCGACGCCGGCGGTGACGCCCCCTCGGACGACGAGGTCGTCGACGCCGAGATCATCGAGGACGACAAGTGAGCGGGGCGGGTGACGCCGCCGACCGCACCCCGGACCCCGATGCCGAAGTGACCGACGAGGTGGTGGACG
>JALYWI010000101.1 GCA_030852785.1 Actinomycetota bacterium | reverse complement strand
GTCCGGATGACGCCGTCGCCCAGCTTCCGCCGCAGCGAGCGGACGTGGGAGTCGACGGTGCGGGCGCCGGAGCCGTCGCGATAGCCCCAGACCTCGGCGAGCAGCTGATCGCGGGTGAGCACCGTGCCGGACGCGTCGACGAGGCAGCGCAGCAGGTCGAACTCGGTGGGGGTGAGGTGCACCAGGTCGCCGTCGAGGGTGACGACGCGTGTGCGCACGTCGAGCGCCACGGCGCCGGCTCGCAGCAGGTGTGCCGCTCCGTCGCCCTCGGCCGGCGTGCGAGCCGCCTCGGTGCGGCGCAGGATCGCCTGGATGCGTGCGACGAGCTCGCGGGCGCTGAACGGCTTGGTCATGTAGTCGTCCGCGCCGACCCGCAGCCCGACGATCAGGTCGGTCTCCTGGTCGAGCGCGGTGAGCATGAGGACCGGGACGTGTCGGTGGCGCTGGATGCGACGGCACACCTCGAAGCCGTCGAAGCCGGGGAGCATCACGTCGAGCACCACCAGGTCGGGTTGCAGGCGTTCACACATCTCGACGCCCGTCGGTCCGTCGGCCGCGAGGTCGACCTCGAAGCCCTCGTTGCGCAGCCGCGCAGCGACGGAGCTCGCGATGGCTGTCTCGTCCTCGATCACCAGTACCCGCTGTGTCACCCGCAGGAGGTTACGGAGACGCCTGTGTGGAAGTCCCGCTCGTCATGTGAAGGTCCTGTGCAGGGATGTGCGGGGCGAGCGCCCCGCACCAATTCCGTCTCGGATTCGGTGCTCGCCCCACGAATCCGAGACCGATGTGAGCCGGGTGAGTGTCGGTGAGCCGATCTGTAGGCGGGATTCTGTTCCCGGGTCCCTTGCGGGGGTCCCGTTCGGTGACCATCCATCTGTGCGGCCTACCCGTGGGTGCCGTCCCGCTCCGAAGAGCGGTCCGACGGACGAGCCGCCCGTCCCACTGCTCGGCCTTGCTCCGGGTGGGGGTTGCCGAGCCGCCGGGATCGCTCCCGACGCTGGTGCGCTCTTACCGCACCGTTTCACCCTGACCTGTGCCGGTCGCCCCGAGGGGTTCCCGGCCATCGGCGGTCTGTTCTCTGTTGCCCTGAACCGTCAGATCGCTCCGACCTGGCTCTCGCCAGCACCCTGCCCTGTGGAGTCCCGACCTTCCTCGACACGCTTCCGCGGAATCGTGCCGCGGTCACCCGATCGACTCACCGACGCCCACATCATCGCAGCTCGTCGTGTGCCTGCCCAGCAGACCGCCGGGGATCAGACCGGACGGGGAGCGGACCCCGCGCCCTGGCGGGCGAGGAACCGCAGGCGAGCCGCACGCGCGTCCCAGGCGTACACCACCGCCGTCCCGGCGATGACGTCGTGCAGGGCCCGACGTTCGCGACCGACGACGATCGACAGGAACCCGAGGCCCAGGGTGAGGAAGCTGAGGGGCAGGGCGAGGGTGCGCAGCGTGGCGTTCCCCACACCCGCAGGAGCGCCGTCGGCCCGAACCACCCGTACCCCGACCACCGCCATGCCGAACGTCTTGCCGCTCACCGCCCACGGATAGGCGTAGTAGACGAAGAGCCAGACGACGTAGGCGATGCCGGTCACCCACGTCGCGGGTTCCCAGCGGATCTCACCCGCGGTGACCAGGGTGAGCGCCCACGCGAGCACGGCCGAGGCCACGGCGAAGATCGCGGTGGCAGTGCTCTGGTCGATCGCGAACGCCGCCAAGCGGGTCGCGGCGCCTGCGTAGTGACCCTGCTGGGAGATCGCGTCGGTCAGCTCGGAGGAGCTCACGACCCGACCGCCGTCGCCGCCGCATCGATCACCGCAGGTTCTGGCGCCTCGTCCGGCGCCTCGTCCGGTGGGGGCAGGGCCAGGCGCGTCTCGACGAGCAGCGGGGGACCGTTCGGCAGCTCGCGTGCGTCACGGCGCAGCGCCCGGTTGACCACCCGGGCGATGAAGTCGTCCATACCGACGCCCTGGCTGCGGACCACGTCGAGCGCTTCGGAGGCGACGCCGCTCGTCGAACGGGCGATGATCCCGCCGAGCTCGGTGTTCGCCACGAGCGCGTCCATGTCGAGCCGGTCCATCAGGGCGTTGATGTCGATCCTCGACAGGAGGGCGTCGAGGTCGACCGAGCCCAGCAGGTGGTCCAGGTCGAGTCGGGCCAGCAGCGCGTCGAGGTCGACCGACCGGAGCAGCGCGTCGAGATCGATGCGCTCGACGAGCGAGGCGACATCGATCCTGGACAGGAGCGCGTCGATGTCGATGGAGTCGAGCAGGGCGTCGATGTCGACCCGGGAGACGATCTGATCGATGTCGACGCGTGCCACGATCGCCCGGACGTCAACCTGCTGGACGAGCTCGTCCACGTCGACCTTCGCGACGATCGCTCCGACGTCGATGCGATCGACCAGTCGGTTCACGTCGATGCGGTCGAGCAGTACGTCCAGATCGATCGCGCCGAGGATCTCGTTGATGTCGATCGCCTGGACCAACCCGGGCGTCGCCTGACGCATGGCGTCCTGGGCCGCGGGCAGACCGTCGGTGGCGATGCGTTCGCGGACCTCTTCGCCCTCGCGGGACAGCGGTCGGGTGATCCACCGGGCCGCGTGGTCGAACACCTTGGCAGGTGCCGAGCCGCCGACCGCACCGGCGACGTCGCTGGCGGTGCGGGCCGCGATCGATGCCGCGCCGATGGCCGCATTGACCCCCCAGCCCTCGTGCGGTGCGTCGCCGCCCGGATCGCTGCCGTCCACGGCGGAGTCGCCGTCCTCTTCCACGCCGGCATTGTCGCCGAGACCTTCGGTCGCGGGCGCCACCCGAAGTGGGCGATTCCTCGGCACCGCCGCGTGGAGCCGTCGACGGGTGGGCACGACGATGCGACGCGTCGCCCGGCCCATCGGCTAGGAACGTGGGACCACGACGTTCGGGAGAAGTCGATGCCAGCTCTGGGTTGCGGATGTCTCGTCGCGTTGTTCGCGTGGCTCTCACCGAGGTTGGTGCTGTTCCTCATGTGGTTGTTCACCGACCGCCTGACGATCGCGATGGACTCGTTCTTCGTCGGCGCCCTCGGGTTCGTGTTCCTGCCCTACACGACGGTGTTCTACGCGCTCTGCTACTCGCCGGTCTCCGGCGTGAGCGGCCTCGGTTGGTTCATCGTGGCGCTCGGATTCCTGCTGGATCTGGGTTCGTGGTTCGGCGGCGGTCGCCAGGCCCAGCAACGCCAGGACGCCTGACCGCTCCGTCGCCGCTCCATCGGCGTCGCCGCCGCCGAGAACGGCTCAACACGCGCCAGAACGCCTCAACGGCCGACCGGAGGACCGGTCGGCCGTTGGGCGTGTACCTCGATGAGGATTTTTGGGGGGTCTCGTCACCCGGGGGGAGGGTGGCGATCATCCGACCGACGAGGGGGCCGCGCTCCGCCCTCGCCGGTCGAAGGTCGGTTCAGAACTCGTTGGTGCTGACCACGGTGGGACCGAGCTCGTACTCGCCGCGCTCCCAGTCGTAGCTGAGCTCGATGCGCCGCTCCTGGAGGACGGCACCGAGGGTGGCACGACGGAGGATCGGGGCCGCCGCATCGGCCACCGTGGACCACTCGGCGTTCCTCAGCACTGCGGCGGTGGTCTCGAATTCGTTCATGATCCTTCTACGGCACCCCGATCGGCCTTCTGGAGCCCATTGATTCCGGTGTCCTAGACGAATGGACCGTCCGGCCCAACGGGGGTCCGAGCGGCCCGGAACCCGCGTGAACAGGCCCAGAACCCGGTGAACGGCTCAGAAATCCAGCGCGGAGAGGTCGCTGATCCACTCCGCGGAGCGGTCGACGGCGTCCCGCCACCGGTCACGGTCGGTCGCCGCAGCCGGTTCGACCGCCGCCGCGGGGCTCCAGGTGGCGGCGATGTCGTCCCACGACGACCACGTGCCGATCGCCAGACCCGCTAGGAACCCGGCGCCCAGCGCGGTCGCCTCGAGCACGGGCGAGACCTCGATCGGGCGCTGCGTCGCGTTCGCCAGCGCCTGCACGAACACCGGGTTGGCGCTCATCCCGCCGTCGATGCGCACCGTGCCGAGCGTGACGCCGCTGTCGAGCTCGGCGGACTCGACCAGGTCGGCGCCCCGTTCGGCGACGCCCTCGAGCACCGCACGCACGATGTGGGCACCGGTCGTGCCCCGGGTCAGGCCGAGCAGCGACCCGCGGGCCCCGTAGTCCCAGCGGGGAGTTCCCAGCCCCAACAACGCCGGCACGTAGGTCACGCCGTCGCTATCGGGCACCGACGCGGCGATCTCGGCCGACGAGGCCGAATCGGGGATCAGGCCCAGGTCGTCGCGCAGCCACTCGATGTTCGTGCCGGCCGAGAGCATGACGGCCTCGACACCCCAGGCGATCTCGCCGTGGTCCTGCCAGCAGACCAGCGGATAGGTGCCGCCCGGCCCACGAGTGGGGAACGACGGCCGCTCCGGGCCGAGGAACACGTCGAGCATGCCGCCGGTGCCGAAGGTGATCTTGGCCATGCCGGGATGCACGCAGGCCTGGCCGATGAGCGAGGCCTGCTGGTCGCCGGCGATGCCGCAGATCACCGGTGCGCCGGGCAGCGCGCTCGCCTCGCCGATCGCCCCGGAGGAGTCGACGACGGTGGGCAGCATCGATTCCGGGATGCGCAGCCGTTCGAGCAGCCGCCGATCCGGTGCGGCGCAGTCCGCGTCGAGCAGCCCCCACACCCCCGAGTTCGATCGGTCCGCGACGTGATGCGCCCCCTGGGTCAGCCGCCACACGATCCACGAGTCGACCGTGCCGAAGCGCAGGTCCCGCACCCGCTCGGGGTCGACGGCGTCGAGGATGCTCGCCACCTTGGTCGCCGAGAGGGTGGGCGCCAGGTGGAAACCCTCGGCGTTCAGCGTGAGGCACTCGCCGATCGTGCGCAGGTCCTGCCAACCCTGCGCCGGAGCGACCGGCTCGCCGGTCGCCGCGTCCCACACCACGACCGACGCACGCTGGTTCGAGATGCCGACGGCGTCGACCGGGCCGTGCTGGTCGAGCACCTCACGGGCACAGGCCAGCGCGGCGTCCGCGTAGGCGACGGCGTCGAACTCCACGAGCCCCGGGAAGGGGCTGTCGGGCAGCGTCGCACGACGGCGCTCGACGCCGATCGTCCCGTCCGCGTGCACGATCGCCGCACGCACACCGCTGGTTCCCGCGTCGATGACGAGGATGGTCATTCAGGTCCCCCCGGACGGTTCACGGTCGGTCGCCGTCCCTGGGCGCCGGGCCGTTCTGCTGCAGCCACTTCCGGGCGAACATGCCCCCGAGCATCCCGCAGGTGGCCATGAGGATGGCCATGAACGGGAAGGCGAGCCAGCTGATCGACTCACCCGAGACGAGTCGGAGCACGACCCCGACGGCCTGCGCGGCGAGGTAGGCGCCGGCGCCGGCGGCAGCTGCGTGGGCGAGCTGGGCGGACGGTGCCAGGCGGATGGTGGCCCATCCGGCGGCGGCTCCGCCGAGCAGGATGAACACCCAGAACAGGAACGTCGCCGGGTGACCCGGTTCGATCGTGCCGTCGTCGATGAGCAGGTTGTTGAGGATCGCTGCGGGCATCACCAGCACCAGGCCGGTCACCACGCCGCGCCAGAGCGCCTGCATCGGTTCGAGCTCGGGCAGCGCGTTGCCGCCGGGCCCCGGGTTGGTCCGCGGTGCGGTCACCTCAGACCAGTCCCGCGTTGCCGAACGCCGAGGCCATCCCGAGCTTGCCCGGGTTGAGCACGCCCTTGGGGTCCAGCGCCTTCTTCACCGCGCTCAACACGTCGAGGCCTCCGCCGAGCGCCTCGGCGACGTACCGGGACCGGTTCAAGCCGACGCCGTGGTGGTGCGAGAGGGAACCGCCGCCGGCGAGCACCGCCCGGGTGCCGGCGTCCCACACGGCCCGGTAGTAGTGCTCGGTCGACTCCTGGGTCGAGAAGCCGTCGTCGCCCTGCTCGGCGGGCTGACCGGCGAACGTGAAGTACAGACATCCGCCGTCGAGGTAGGTGTGGCTGCAGTGCGCAGAGACCGCGAGCGTGCCGTCGACCGCGCCGATCGCGGCGAGCACGTCGTGGTAGATGCCCGGCAGCTTCGACCACGGACCGGAGATCTCCATGGTGTCGACGACGAGGCCGCCGCTGATGTAGCGCTCGAGCGCCGCGACGTCGTTGCGCTTCTCGAGCCAGTGGTCCGCGAGCCCGTCGTCGAGACGCTCCGCGGGCACGGGGCCGTTGGCCAGCTCGTCCTCGATGACGGAGAAGACCGCATCGACGATGGCCGGATCGCCCTCGTCGAGGGCCATCAGCACGGCGCGGTCGGTGCCGACCTGGTAGTTCCGGTCCGATTCGGTCCCGTCGTAGAGACGGAGCACCGCAGGCGTCGCGCCCCGACGGATGACCCGACGGCACAGGTCGAGGCCGTCGACGAAGGTCGGCAACGAGACCACGAGGCGGCGCTCGTGGGCGGCCACGGGGTGCACCCGCATCCGGACGCTCGTGACGATGCCGAGGGTGCCCTCGGAGCCGACGAACAGCTGGGTCAGGTCGGGTCCGGTCGCCGAGCGGGGGTAGCCGCCGGTGGTCACCGTCGAGCCGTCGGCCAGGACGACGTCGAGCCCGGTCACCATGTCCTCGATCTTGCCGTAACGGGTCGACAGCTGTCCCGCGCCGCGGCAGGCCACCCACCCTCCGACGGTCGACAGCGCCATCGACTGGGGCCAGTGCCCGCAGGTCAGCCCGTGCTGCTCGCGCAGCTCCTGTTCGAAGCGGTCGCCGAAGGTGCCCGGCAGGACCTCGACGGTGAGCGACTCGTCGTCGACGGCGACGATGCCGCTCAGCCCGCACATGTCGAGCACCACGCCGCCGTAGAGCGGCACCGACGCGCCGAGCACGCCGGAGCGTCCGGCGGCGGCGGTGACGGGGATGCCCCACGTGTTGCAGACCTCGACGACCGCTGCGACCTGCTCGGCGTCGGTCGGACGGGCGACCACCGCGGCGCGCGAGGCGACCTGTCCGCGCACCGCCCAGGTCATGGCGAGGGGCCACCAGTCGCGGCTCGACTCGCCGACGACGGCAGGGTCGTCGGAGACGTCCGGGCACGCCGCTCGGAGCTCGCGCAACACCGCTCCGGTCACACCGACCCGCGAGCCGCGACGTCGTGACGTCGCCGCCTCGGCGCCGCCGGACAGCTCGATCGGCGGCGTGGGGACACCCGGACCGAGGTCCAGGTCGGCGAGGGATCGGGGTGTGCTCATCCGTGCGGCTCCGTCGTTCGCTGGGTGTCGGTGGGCCTCAGGCGCCGTGGAGGGCGTCGAGGTGGGTCTCCGGCAGGTCCGCCGACTCCCGTTCGTGCACGACGGCCGCCCGGTAGGTCTCGACCGACTCGACCACGTCGGAGGAGTCCCAGCCGAGCGCCGGTGCGATCATCTCGGCGACGGCCTCGGCCGCGACCGCGGAGTCGTCTCGGGCGAGCAGCAACGACCGGGTGCGTCGCGAGAGCACGTCGGTGACCGAGCGTGCCATCTCGTTGCGCACCGCGAACTCGACCTCGGCGCGGGTGTAGGGCAGCCCCTCGACGATGGTCTCGGCGAGCGACGGGTCGGACTGGATCGACGCGAGCAGCACCCGGGCCTCGCCGCCGTAGCGGTTGCCGAGGTGCTCGATCAGCTCCGGTGACGCCGCCGGGTACACCGACCGGGTGCTCGACAGGGTGTCGAAGCCGGCCGCGCCGCGCAGGGGCAGCTTCTTGGTGCGGCTGCGACCGACCTGGGTGGCGCCGGGGCGGATCGGCAGCACGTCGCCGACGAGCTCGTCGACGGTGTCGGCGGCCATGCGGCGGTACGTCGTGAGCTTGCCGCCGGTGATGGTGACCAGACCCGAGTCCGAACGCCGCACGTTGTGCTTGCGCGACAGGTCCGCGGTGCGGCCGCTGCTCGCGGATTTCACCAGCGGCCGCAGCCCGGCCCAGGAGCCGACGATGTCGTCGCGGGTGATGGTCTCGGTGCACGCCGCGTTCAGCGCTCGCAGCAGGTAGTCGACGTCCTCGGCGGTGCACTGCGGATCGTCGACCGGGCCGTCGTAATCGGTGTCGGTGGTGCCCACGTAGGTGAACTCGCCCTGGGGCACGACGAACACGGACCGGCGGTCCTTGGGCACGGGGATGACCGCGGCGATCTGGTTGCGCACCTTGTGCCACGGCACGGTGATGTGGATGCCCTTGGCCGGACGGATCGAGTCGGGGTTCTCGCCCTCGTCGAACTCGCGCACGTCGTCGGACCACACGCCGGCAGCGTTGACCACCGAGTGCGCACGCACGACGAAGCGGTCGCCGTCCGCGTCGACCTCGACGCCGTCGACGCGCCCGCCGGCGTCCTTCGACAGCCCGACGGCACCCACGTAGTTCGCGACCACGGCGCCGTGTTCGAGCGCTGCGGTGCGCAGGACGGTGAGGACCAGGCGGGCGTCGTCGGCCGCGGCGTCGTAGTAGAGGTAGCCCGAGACCAGGTTCTCGCGGGGGAGCGTCGGCATGTACGACAGCGCCTCGTCCGCGTCGAGGCGCTGGTGCAGCTTGCCGATCCGGAACCCGCCGGTCAGGTCGTAGCCCCACATGGCGGAGCCGAGCAGGCGGGCGATCTTGGCGGGGATGATGCCGTTCTTGCCGAACATCGGGATGAGGAACGGCAGCGGGCGCACCAGGTGGGGAGCGTTGTCGAGCAGCCGCTGGCGTTCGGCGAGCGCCTCGTAGACCAGCCCGACCTCGCCCTGCTGGAGGTAGCGCAGGCCGCCGTGCACCAGCTTCGAGGACTTCGAGGACGTACCCGACGCGAAGTCGCCGCGGTCGATCAGCGCGGTGCGAAGGCCACGGGACGCCGCATCGAGTGCGACACCGGCGCCGGTGATGCCGCCGCCGACGACCACGACGTCGTAGGTCTCGCTGCGGAGGGCGTCGAGGGAGGAGGATCGGACGAACGGGCGTGGGGTCACGGCCGACGAGCCTACGTGGCGTGTGTCCGGCGGTCATGTGCGGGCGGCGCTCGGCCGTGACGTTTCTTCGGAGGGTCGGCGGCTCGCTGGCCCCTCGGCGCCCGATGCGACCGTCGGACGAGTCCACACCGGTCACGGCTCGTGGATCGGCCACCGCGTAGAGTGGTGAAACGGCCAACTTGTATCTCACTTGGACATGTCGGACCTGCGCAGGCAGAATCGGGCGACATGGACCGCGATTGGGTGACCCGCTCGGCCTGCAAGGGCCTGGACCCCACCATCTTCTATCCGGCCACCGATGAAGAGGCCGACGAGGCCAAGGCGGTCTGCGCCGAGTGCCCCGTCCAGGCCGACTGCCTGGAGCACGCGATCGGGCATCGCGAGCACAACGGCGTGTGGGGCGGCGCCACCGAGCGTGAGCGTCAGCGGATCATCCGCCGCCGTCGCCGCCTGCGTTCCATGGGCGGTTCGGGTGAGGCTGCACCCGAACGCGGCGCCGAGGTCGTCTCGGGCGCAGGAGCACGCTGAGCGGACACCGCGTCCGACGTACACCGCGCCCCTCGCCGGGCCCGGTGCGCTGACCCTGGAGGGCACGACATGGGTGCATTCGCCGAGATCGGGGCATGGCCCGGGTTGCTGCGCGAGCTGACCGCCGGACGCGACGTCTCCGCGGCGGTGACACGCACCGCCCTCGAGCACGTGCTGAGCGGCGAGGCCACACCGGCCCAGGTCGCAGCGTTCATCGTGGCGCTGCGGATGAAGGGCGAGACCGCCGAAGAGGTCCAGGGACTGGTCGCGGCCATGCTCGAGGTCGCCGCGCCGTTGGAGCTGCCGGACCCGACCGCGACGATCGATCTGGTCGGCATGGGCGGTTCGTCCACGTTGAAGGGGCGGGCGTTCAACGTCTCGACGATGGCGTCGATCGTCGCCGCGGCCGCTGGTGCCACGGTGTGCAAGCACGGCAACCGCAAGGCGTCCTCCGCGTCGGGCTCCACCGACCTGCTCGAAGCGCTCGGCGTCGAGGTCGAGCTCGACGGCGAGGGAGTCGCCGCGTGCGTGCGTGAGGCCGGCGTCGGGTTCGCCTTCGCTCGCATGTTCCATCCGTCCATGCGGCACGCGGCGCCCGTGCGCGCCGAGCTCGGCATCCCGACGGTCTTCAACGTGCTCGGCCCGTTGTCCCATCCCGGCCACGTCACCCGTCAGGTGCTCGGCGTGTCCGACCCCCGCCTGATGGACCTGATCCCCGACGTGCTCGTGCGACGCGGCATGGACCACGCCTGGGTGGTGCACGGCACCGACGGGCTCGACGAGCTGACCACCACCGGGGCCACCGAGGTGGCCGAGGTGCGCGGCGGCGTCGTGCACAACTTCCGGGTGGTGCCCGAGGACGTCGGCCTGGCCCGGGCCACCATCGAGGACATCGCGGTCGGCGGTCCCGCCGAGAACGCAGCAGCCGCGGAGTCGGTGCTCGCCGGCGAACCCGGACCGATCCGCGACATGGTCGTGCTCAACGCCGCGGCGGGACTCGTCGTCGCCGGGTTGGCCGACGACCTGGCCGCAGGCGTCGAGGCAGCCGGCGCAGCGGTCGACGGAGGGGCGGCCGCCACCGTGCTCGCGGAGCTCGTCGCGGTCAGCCGGGCGGCGCTGCAGGCCACCGACGAGGGCTGAGAGCGCCGACCGGGGCGGGAGTAGGCTGGCGGGGATGGAGTCCTCACCGATCACCCGCTACCGCTGCAACGCCTGTGGCAACCTGACCCGCTTCGAGGTCACCGTGACGCGGCGCACCCGGTCGTTCCACCACTACACCATCGGTGGCGACCTGAGCATCGAGGAGTCCGAGGTGCTCTCCGAGGAGATCGAACCGGTGATCTGCCGCTGGTGCGACTCCTCTGCGTCGGTCGTCGTGGTCGACGCCGACGAGCTCACGTCCGCCGGGGCGTCCGACGACGCCGGTGCCACGGAGGGCTGATCACATCGATCCCGCCGACGAGCTCCTGATCGGGGCGCTGGAGCGGGCCGTGGTCACCGCGCGCCGGGACGCGTCGACCATCGATGCGCCGGCACCGCCGGCCAAGCTGCGACCCGTCCTGCGGTTCGCCAAGCTGCCGTCGCGCGCGCTGCAGACGGTGCGGTCGGTGCTCGACAGCGACGACGACTTCCGCGCCCGGGTCGCCAACGGCGCGACCGAGTCGGATCTGGGTCGGGCGTCGTGGTTGTTCCTCGAGCGACCCGAGGGCTGGGACGAGGAGTTCGAACTGCTCGCGGCGGCAGCCGCCGAGGAGAGCGAGGACGACCAGGCGTCCCGGCGCGAAGCGGTCGCCGAACGCCGGCTCGCCCAGGTCGAGGCCACGCTGGAGGCACTGCGGGTCGACCACGGTCGGTCCGTCGCTGCATTGGATGCAGCGGAGTCCGCGCTGGCCGAGGAGCGATCGGGGCGTGCGGGCCTCGAGGCGAACGTCGCGGACCTGTCGGCGCGTCTCGTCGAGCTGGGCGACGACCGCTCGGCGACGGTGAAGCACCTCAAGGCGACCGAAGCGCTCGCGACGAACCGTCTCGAGGAGCTGCGTGCGCTGCGATCGCGGGTCGCCGAGCTCGAGGAGCGCCTCGCCGCAGCTGATGCCGGAGCCACTCCCGCTGTCACGACCGCGCCGACGACCGCCGCCGACACTGCGTCCACCGCTGCCTCGGCGGGGCCAGGCACGTCGGGCACGGCGACTCCCTCGGCGCACGAACCGACGGGTGACACCGGTCCCGAGAACGAGCCGGCGCCCACGCCCGATGCCGCCTCCGGTGCCGACACGGCGCCCGACTCGCCGTGGCAGGGACTCGACCCCGCACAGGTCGCCGAGGCGGTGGCTCGCGCGGCGGACGCGACCGCGGTGCTCGGCGCCGCGTTGGCCGACGCGGCGCGACTGCTCGTACCGGAACCGCAGCGGACGCCGAGCCCGCCCGTCGATGCGGCCGCCGACAGCGTTCCCACCGCCGGCTCCGACGTCGGCACACGATCCGCTCGACCGCCACGACGGTCGCCGGTCCGACTGCGCGGCGGTGTGCACGACGGGACCGCCGAAGGCGTCGAGCAGCTGGCCTCGACCCCCGGCGCCATCGTGATCGTCGATGGCTACAACGTGTCGATGGAGGGATGGCCCACCCTGGACCGCTCCCGTCAGCGCGACTCGCTGATCAGCGCGCTCGGCGCGTTGCGCACCCGCACCGGTGCCAACGTGCACGTCGTGTTCGACGGCGATGCCGACGGACGGCGGCCCAGCGTCGCGGCGCCGCTGCCCGTGCGGGTCCACTTCAGCCCCGCGGACGTCGAGGCCGACGACGTGATCCTCGGGATGGTCGCGGACCTGCCGACCGACGTGCCCGTCGTCGTGGCCAGCTCCGACCGACGGGTCGCCGAGGGCGCCCGACGCCTCGGAGCGAACGTCGTGCGCTCCGACGCGCTGTTGGCACTGCTGCGGCGATGAGCGCCGCAGGTCCTGCGCAGGCACCGGGCACCGCGAGCGCTGCCGGCGCTACTGGGGCTGCCGGCGCTGCCGGAGCGCTGCGCGACCAGGTGATCGCCGTGGGCCGCTCGAGTGGCCTCGTCGCCGTCGGGGTCTGCGACGCCTCGCCGTTCGACCAGGCGAGGACCGTGCTCGAACGCCGCCGGGCAGAGGGTCTGTCGGCCGACATGGCCTTCACCTACCGGAACCCCGCCCGGTCGACCGACCCGTCCGCGACGATGGCCGACGTCCACTCGATGGTCGTCGGTGCCCTCCGCTACGGCGCCGATCCGGCCGCACGACCCGACGAGCCCAGCGCACGAGTCGCCCGCTACGCCACGCGTGACCACTACGCCCGCCTGCGCGCCGCGCTCGACGACATCGCCTCGCTGCTGCGAGACACCGGGCACCGGGCGTTGGTGCTCGCCGACGACAACGCGATGGTCGACCGCGCCGCCGCGGTGCGCGCCGGGCTGGGTTGGTACGGCAAGAGCTCGAACGTGCTGGTGCCCGGTGAGGGCAGCTGGGTCGTGCTCGGCTCGGTGCTCACCGACGCCCCGCTGGAGCCGACCGGAGCGCCGGTCGAGGACGGCTGCGGCACGTGCCGTCGTTGCCTCGACGCGTGTCCGACCGGAGCGATCCTGGCGCCCGGCGTCGTCGACGCCCGCCGATGCCTGGCCTGGCTGGTGCAGTCCGCCGAGGAGTTCCCGCGCGAGCACCGCGAGGCGCTGGGGGACCGGATCTACGGGTGCGACGACTGCCAGGAGGTCTGCCCGCCGAGTCGCCGGGCCGACGTCGTGCACGACCGGGCTGCCGCGTCCGCTCCGTCCTCGGCGCTCGACGGACCCCGGGCACTCGACGGACCCCGGGCGGGCGACGACGCCGACGGCCACGGAGGACCGGGTGCCTGGGTGCCGGTGAAGTGGCTGCTCGGCGCGCCCGACGACGAGCTGATGGACACCGTCGGGCGCTGGTACGTGCCGCGGCGCGACCCTCGGTACCTGCGCCGCAACGCGCTGCTGGTGGCCGGCAACACCGCGGAGCCCCACGACGCCGCACTGGTCCACCAGCTCGAGGAACTGCTGGACGGGCCCGATGACATGCTGGCCGGCTACGCCGCCTGGGCGGCGCTGCGGCTCGGTCGTCGCGACCGGCTCGAACCACGGCAGCGCCGGGACCGGGCGGCGGTGGCAGCGGAGCTCGCCGACCCGCCCGCCCCTCGTGGGGAGTCACTGCCAGCCGAGCGTCACGTGGCGGTCGGCCGGGCGCCGGAGGAGGATGGGGGCCGATGAACGACCACAGGTCACGGCCACAGACCGCCGCCGAGGCACGCGCCGAGGTCGAGGCCCACCGTGAAGCGACGAAGGCCGCTCGGGCCGCGGCGCTCACCGAACGCTTCGGCGACACGTTGCCGGGCCGCGGCATCATCGTCACGTCGTGGATCGTCACCGCCGCCTTCGTACTGGTCACCGTGCCGGCCGTGATCGACCCGGACCGCTTCGTCGGGGCGTTCTTCGTGGTGTCGCTGGTCATCTTCTTCCTGGCCTGCGCGCTGTTCGCGATCGACATCGTGCTCGCCGCTGCACGCAGCCGCGACGACGCGATGGGCATCGGCGGGCTGTTCTTCCTCGCCGGCTCTGCGCCGCGCCCGGCGCAGATCCATCTGATGGCGGCGCTCGCGGTCCAGGTCGTGGTGGCCCTGGTCGCAGCCGCGGCGCACCCGTTCACCCCGCTCGCCTTCGGCACGCTGGTGCCCATGGTCGGCCTCGGTTTCAGCGGCCTCTGGTCGGTGCGTCACGGCCTGTTCCCGCCCAGGACGGTCGGCCGGTCATGAGCGAGCGGTCGTGAGGGTCCTGCTCTTCACCGGCAAGGGCGGGGTCGGCAAGACCACCACCGCAGCGGCGACCGCGCTGCGCCTCGCCGCGCAGGGACAGCGGGTCGTCGTCACCTCCGCCGATCCGGCGCACTCGCTGGCGGACTCCTTCGACGTCGAGCTGGACTCGGTGCCGCGGCTCGTCGCGCCGCGGTGCCACGCGCAGCAGCTCGACGCCCGTGTCCGCCTCGAGGAGAACTGGTCCGAGATCCGCGAGTGGATGCTCGAGCTGTTCGACTGGGCGGGCGTCGCAGCGATCGAGGCCGAGGAGCTCTCGGTCATCCCCGGGCTCGACGAGCTGTTCGCACTGACCGAGGTCCAGACGCTGTGCGAGTCCGGTGAGCACGACGTGGTCGTCGTCGACTGCGCACCGACGGCCGAGACGATCCGACTGCTGTCGCTGCCCGACCTGTTGAGCTGGTACATGGAACGGCTCTTCCCGGCATCGAAGCGGGTCTCGAGGATGGTCGGGCCCGTGCTGTCACGGCTCACCTCGCTGCCGATCGCCGACCAGGCGGTGTTCTCCGCCGGCGAGCGCTTCTACGCGCAGCTCGACGGCGTGCGGGCGATCCTGTCGGATCCCGAGGTGACCTCGGCCCGGTTGGTGGTCAACCCGGAGCGCATGGTCATCGCCGAAGCGCGGCGCACCTACACCTACCTGTCGCTGTTCGGGTACCAGGTCGATGCCGTGGTCGCGAACCGCGTGCTGCCCGAACGGGCGGGGACCACGGCGGGCGACGACCCCTGGTTCGACGCGTGGCGCGCAGCGCAGTCGGAGCACATGGCGACGATCGAGTCGGGCTTCGCGCCCCTGCCGGTGTTCCGTGCGTCGCACGCCGGCGGTGAGATCGTCGGGGTCGACGCGCTCGGCGCGTTCGCCGACGAGCTGTGGGGAGAGGTCGATCCCTCGGACCGACTGGTGCACGGCCTGCCGATCCGGGTCGACCGGGGCGAGGGCGGCTACGTGCTGACCATGGACCTGCCCTTCACCGAACGCGACGAGATCGACCTGACTCGCTCGGACGACGAGCTGCACGTCACGGTGGGACCGCACCGACGCAACCTGGTGCTGCCCGACTCGCTGCGCCGACGTGAGATCGAGACCGCCGTGCTGGTCGACGGCCGTCTCGCCGTGGCGTTCGTCGACGCCTGATCCTCAGCCGCGTCGCCGCCCGGTCCCGCAGCCGGTCGATGGCGGACACCGGACATGGCGTCGCCGCCCGGGGCGGGCCATGATCTCTGTCCATGGACGACCCGATCGACGCCGAGGACCCGCAGCCCTCCGGCGGGCCGGAGCTCGCCGAGGGGATCGAGCACCTGCAGCACGCGGCCCGGGAGCTGGTCGCCGCTGCCCGATCGTTCCTGGACGTGGTGGAGCAGGTGGTCGAGGACGACGAGCGCCTCTCGGGCGCGGCCTCGACCATCGCCGACATGGTGGGTCGCGGGTTGGGATCGACGAGGGGCAAGGACCTGGCCGGCGGGCTGCTCTCGGGATTCGGGGGGCTCGGCGGGCGCGAGCCGGCGTGGCTGCGCAACGATCCCGACCATCCCGACGCCACGGACACCGATGACGCCGCGGTCGCCGACCACGTGGATGACCCTGACGTCGTGGATGACGCAGCCTGCGTGGATGACGCGGGCGGCGCGGACGACTTCGACCTGCTGTTCGGCGACGCCACCCGGAAGCCGCCCGCTCCGACGGTGACGAGCACGCCTCGGACACGCCGGGTCACACGCATCTCGGTCGACTGAGGACCGTCGGGCACCCTCGTTGCCGTCGAGTCCGCCCGGCGACGGCTGGTCGTCGGACCCTCCCGGCCTCAAGATGATGGGATCGCTGCCGACAGGTGGCTCCAGGACCTGCACATGAAGCTCGTACGGATCGACCGGATCGCCCCCGGGGGCGCGACACTCGACCTGCATCCACGGATGACGGTCGTCGCCGACGCGCCACCGGAGCTGCGTCGACGTCTGGTCGAGGTCTTCCGGTCCTTCGCCCAGGACACCGCACCCGGCCATCCCGGCCTGCTCGAGGTCCGCGGCGTCCGATTGACGCTCGACCGTGCGACGCTCGACCAGCTGCAGCTCGATCCCCGCATCGACCCGGTGCTGCGATTCGGATCGAGCGGCGAGCAGGATCCGCTCGAGGGCGCACCCCCGGCACCCACACGGACCGACGAGCTCCGACAGCGACTCCGTGACGTCGCCGCTCGACGCACCCAGCTCGCCGAGCGCATGGAGCAGCACCGCTGCGACCTGGACCCGCACGCGGCCAGGGCGGTCGAGGTGTGCCTCGGCCAGATCGAGGCGCTCGAATCCCGTCGATCCGCGTTGCGCACCGAGTGGGAGCGCGACCGCTCCGGTCGGGAGGAGCATCGCAACGAGCTGCGGGCACGGCGCACGTCGCTGCGGGCGTGGCTCGAACGTGCCGGCCGTCTCGACGCCGCATCGGTGCGGGCGGCGACCGAGGCCCTCGCCCGTTCGATCGAACCGCCGACCGAGCTCGACCCGGTGGCCATCCGACTCGCGGACCGCCTCGAGGGTCTGCTCGTCGAAGCACGTGAACTGGCAGCTCGGCGCACGACGCTGCAGCTGCGGGAACGAGAGGCCACCCAACGACTCGACGAGGCCGTCGAGGCGACCCGCACGGCGGAGCGCGCCATGCGCTCCGGTTCGATCGATCCCGACGTCGTCGCTCGCCTCGAGCAGGTGCGCGACGAGATCTTCTCGGTCGGGGACCGCTCCAGCCGGCTCGGCGCCTCCCGCAACAAGCGCCGCGTCTCGGAGCTGCGTGCAGAGGAGGCGGTGCTGCTCGACCGCCTCGGCTACGACACCTACAGCGCGTATGTCATGGGGATCCCGTCGCTGCGCGCCGAGATGGAGCGCATCAGCCGGGTCGACACCGCCCAGCACCGCTCCGAGCAGATCGAGGCCGAGATCGAACAGCTCCGCGCCGAGCTGCCGGACCGCCGGACGGTCGACCGTGCGGGTGTCGAGCTGTCGGCCGCCCTGGTCGAGTCCCTGGAGTACCTGGGCGACCCCCGTGCGCTGGCGCTCGCCTCGTCGGAGCGTGACCGCGACGACGTCGAGGAGCTGGCAGAGCTCGTGTACTCCACGACCGAGGAGCTGCGCCTGCGCCGCGTGACCGCCTCGGCCGACGACGCGCCGCAGGTCGTGGTCGCGAACGATCGACTGCGCCGCGTGCTCGAGGACAACAGCGCGCCGTGGCCCACGCCGGACCAGGGATCGACCGACGTGCCACCCATCGGTCCCTTCCCGGCCTGGTCGACGGCGAGCCGGCCGGCGGAGATGCTCGAGGTCGCACGCGAGTGGTCGCGCTGGTACGAGCGGGTACAACGGGCGATCGGGCCCACCCGGGCTCGCCTCGACGAGGTCGAGCGCGAGCTCGCACAGCTCGACGCCGCGGGTGACCCCGCTCCTGACGTGTCGCGCTGGGCCGAGGCCGAG
>JALYWI010000070.1 GCA_030852785.1 Actinomycetota bacterium | reverse complement strand
ACATCAACGCGCTCGAGCCCGAGATCGAGAAGCTCTCCGACGAGGCGCTGACCCACAAGACGGTCGAGTTCCGGGAGCGCCTGGCCAACGGCGCCGACCTCGACGACATCGCCATCGAGGCCTTCGCCGTCACCCGCGAGGCGGCCAAGCGGGTCATCGGCCAACGCCACTTCGATGTGCAGATCATGGGCGGCGCCGCGCTCCACTTCGGCTGGGTCGCCGAGATGAAGACCGGCGAGGGCAAGACGCTCGTGTCGACGCTGCCGGTCTATCTGAACGGTCTCACGGGCAAGGGCGTCCACGTCATCACCGTGAACGACTACCTGGCCCGCCGTGACGGCGAGTGGATGGGCCAGGTCCACAAGTTCCTCGGCCTGAGCGTCGGCATGATCCTGCCCGGTGAGCACGACCAGGCGGTCAAGCGTGAGAACTACGCGTGCGACATCACCTACGGCACGAACAACGAGTTCGGCTTCGACTACCTGCGCGACAACATGGCGCTCACCCTGGCCGAGAAGGTCCAGCGGGGCCACAACTACGCCATCGTCGACGAGGTCGACTCGATCCTGATCGACGAGGCCCGCACGCCGCTGATCATCTCGGGTCGGGTCAGCGACGCGGCGAAGCTCTACTACAAGTTCGCCTCGGTGGCCCGCGGGCTCACCCGCGACGTCGACTACGAGGTCGACGAGGAGAAGCGCATCGTCTTCCCGCTGCCCGAGGGCATCGAGAAGGTCGAGAAGTCCCTCGGCGTCGACAACCTCTACGACGACGTCTCCAACAGCCTCGTGCACCAGCTGCAGGTCGCCATCAAGGCCAAGGAGCTCTACCGCAAGGACCGCGACTACCTCATCGCCGATGGCGAGGTGAAGATCGTCGACGAGTTCACCGGTCGCATCCTCGACGGTCGCCGCTGGTCCGAGGGCCTGCACCAGGCCGTCGAGGCGAAGGAAGGCGTGAAGATCAAGGAGGAGAACCAGACCCTGGCGACGGTCACCCTCCAGAACTACTTCCGCATGTACGACAAGCTCGCCGGCATGACGGGCACGGCGCTGACCGAGGCCGCCGAGTTCATGGGCACCTACAACCTGCAGGTGGTGCCGATCCCGACGCACCGGCCGCTGGCCCGACTCGACGACGGCGACCTCATCTACCGCACCGAGCAGGCGAAGTTCGCCGCGTCGGTCGACGACATCGCGGAGCGGTCCGCGAAGGGTCAGCCGGTCCTCGTCGGCACCGTGTCGGTCGAGAAGTCCGAGCGGCTCGCCCGCGAGCTCGAGAAGCGTGGCGTGCGCCACGAGGTGCTCAACGCCAAGCAGCACTCCCGTGAGGCAGAGATCGTCACGCAGGCCGGCCGCATCGGTCAGGTGACCGTGGCGACGAACATGGCCGGTCGAGGCGTCGACATCCTGCTCGGCGGCAACCCCGAGGGGCTCGCCCAGCGCGACGTGCGCGCCGAGGGCCTCGAGCTCGACAGCGAAGAGGGTCAGGCACGCTTCGAGGAGCTGCTCGCCAAGCACTCCGCCGAGTGCAAGGCCGAGGGCGAGAAGGTCCGCGAGCTCGGCGGGCTCTACGTGCTCGGCACCGAGCGTCACGAGAGCCGCCGCATCGACAACCAGCTCCGTGGGCGCTCCGGTCGCCAGGGCGACCCGGGAGAGACCCGCTTCTACCTGTCCCTCGAGGACGACCTCATGCGCTTCTTCGCGACCGGCGCGATCGAGTGGGTGATGGGCAAGGGCTGGGACGACGACGTGCCGATCGAGGCGAAGATGGTCTCGAAGGCCATCGAGAAGGCCCAGAACACCGTCGAGACGCGCAACGGCGAGATCCGCAAGAACGTCCTCAAGTACGACGAGGTGATGAACCAGCAGCGCAAGGTCATCTACGCGCGCCGTGACGAGGTGCTCGAGGGCGCCGACCTGCGCGACGAGACCATGCAGGCGCTCGCCGAGGCCGTCGACGGCCTGCTCGAGACGCACTGCGGTGGCGACTACTCCGAGCAGTGGGACCTCGAGGCGCTCGTCGCGGACGCGACCAGCTTCTGGCCGACGTCGCTCGACGTGGACGCCCTCGGCGCCGCGACCAGCAGCGACGAGGTCTACGACCTCCTCATGGCCGACGCGACCCGTCACTACGAGGAGCGCGAGGCCGAGCTCGGCAACGACACCATGCGCGACATCGAGCGTCAGGTGATGCTCAAGATCATCGATGCCCGCTGGCGGGACCACCTCAAGGAGATGGACTACCTCCAGGAGGGCATCAACCTGCGTGCGCTCGGCCAGAAGGACCCGCTGAGCGAGTGGCAGCGTGAGGGCTTCGACATGTTCGGTCAGCTCATGTCGACGGTCACCCGTGAGTACGTCCAGTACGTCATGCACGTCCAGGTCGTGCAGCCCGAGACGCCGAAGGTCGCCCCGATCGGGCGTCTCAGCTACACCGCTCCCGAGGACCCGGCGACCGCGCAGACCGCCGGACCCGCCGCCGCGGTGAACACCGCGTCGCAGACGGTGGCCGAGGGTGGCGACGCCCCCGCGCCGGAGCCCGAGCCGCAGCAGCCGGTGGTGAAGTCCGAGTGGGAGAAGACCCCTCGGAACGCACCGTGTCCGTGCGGCAGCGGCAAGAAGTACAAAGCCTGTCACGGCGCCTGAGCGATGCAGGACTTCTCCCCACAGATCAGCGCACTCCGCAACCGACTCGAGGAGACTCGTGAGTACCTGAAGGTCGGTGACCTCCGGCTGCGCCAGCCGCAGCTCGAGACCGAGCTCGGGCGCCCCGACCTCTGGGACGACCAGGCCGCCGCGCAGAAGCTGCAGCGTGAGTTCGCCGAGATGAACGACGACCTCGAGCTCTTCGACGGGCTCGAGGCGCGTGTCGACGACCTCGAGACCCTGCACGAGCTGGCCCGCGAAGAGGACGACGAGAGCCTCGAGCCCGAGATCGACAAGGAGATCAACGCGCTCAACCGTGAGTTCGGCGCGCTCGAGCTCCGCGCGCTCTTCACCGGCGAGTACGACGAACGTGATGCGATCGTCGACGTGAACTCCGGCGCCGGCGGCGTGGATGCCCAGGACTGGGCCGAGATGCTGCTGCGCATGTATCTGCGTTGGGCGGAACGCCGTGGTTTCGACGTCGAGCTCGAGTCGGTCAACGACGGCGGCGAGGCCGGCATCTCCTCGGCCACGTTCGTGGTCAAGGGGCGCAACGCCTACGGCCTGTTGCGTGCCGAGCACGGCGTGCACCGTCTGGTGCGCATCTCGCCGTTCGACAACAACAACCGGCGTCAGACGAGCTTCGCCTCGATCAAGGTCACGCCGTTCATCGAGGACGTCGACTCCGAGATCGAGATCGACGACAAGGACCTGCGCATCGACGTGTACCGGTCCTCTGGTGCGGGCGGTCAGCACGTCAACGTGACCGACTCGGCGGTGCGCATCACGCACCTGCCGACCGGTGTCGTCACCTCGTGCCAGAACGAGCGGTCCCAGCACCAGAACAAGGACCGCGCCATGAAGACGCTCAAGGCGAAGCTGCTCGAGCTCGAGCGTGCCAAGCGTCAGGACCAGATCAACGAGATCACCGGCGACCAGTCGTCGGTGAACTTCGGCAGCCAGGACCGCAACTACGTCCTGCAGCCGTACCAGCAGGTCAAGGACCTACGCTCGGGTCTCGAGTTGTCGAACCCCGAAGCGGTGCTCGACGGCGAGTTGGACGGCCTCATGGAGGCCTACCTCCGCTGGCAACGGGCATCCTGAGCGCCGTCCCGGCCAATCGTCGGGGTGCGCCACTCGCCCCGCCCAGCGGGGTACTGTCACCTGTTTGTAACACCGCCACCGGTGCGGACCGCAACGGTCCCGACGCCGGACGACTCATGGTCAGGACACCGTGATCAAGCTCGAGAACGTCTCGAAGATCTACAAGGGCGAGCACATGGCCCTGCGGGATGCGTCGGTCGACATCGACAAGGGTGAGTTCCTCTTCCTCGTCGGTCCGTCCGGCTCGGGGAAGTCCACCTTCCTCCGCCTGCTGAACCGTGAAGAGGTCCCCGAGAAGGGGAAGATCTACGTCGCGGGTAAGGACATCGGCGCGCTGCCCGGCTACAAGGTCCCCTACCTGCGTCGGAACATCGGCAGCGTCTACCAGGACTTCAAGCTGCTGCCGAACAAGACCGTCTCCGAGAACGTCGCGTTCGCCCTCGAGGCGATCGGCCGGCCGCGCTCCGCCATCAAGGAAGCCGTCCCGCAGATCCTCGAGCTGGTCGGGCTCGGCCGCAAGGGCACGAACATGCCCAACGAGCTCTCCGGCGGTGAGCAGCAGCGCGTGTCGATCGCCCGGGCGTTCGTCAACCGGCCGCTGATCCTCCTCGCGGACGAGCCCACCGGCAACCTCGACCCCGCCACCTCGGTCGGCATCATGAAGCTGCTGGACCGCATCAACCGCACGGGCACCACCGTGGTGATGGCGACCCACGACCGCGGCATCGTCGACACCATGCGACGCCGCGTGATCGAGCTCGACCGCGGGCGCATCGTCAGGGACCAGGCCCGGGGCGTGTACGAATGAGCGTCGGCGACGCCGCACACCGGATCGAACGAATGAGGGCATCGTGGCTGTACGTCTCGACTACGTACTGAAGGAGACGGGTTCCAACCTCGTCAGGAACCTGACGCTCACCATCGCATCGCTGCTCACCGTGGCGATCGCGCTCGCGTTCGTGGCCGTGAGCTTCCTGATCGGCACGGGCATCAACCAGAGCTTCCGCGGGTTGAGCCAGGACGTCCAGCTGTTCGTCTACATGAACCCGACGGCGACCGACGAGCAGATCGACAGCGTCTCGAGGAACCTCGACGAGAACCCGCAGGTCGACACCGTCGACTTCCTCGACCGTGAGGCGACCTACGCCGAGTTCCAGCGGCTCTTCGAGGACCAGCCGGACTTCGTCGACGCGATCGAGGCCGAGGACCTGCCACAGAGCTTCCGGGTGAAGCCGAGCAGCACCGACGCCGATGTCGTCGCGTCGGTCGGCAAGGAGTTCGAGGACCTCGCGGGCGTGCTGCGTGTCGAGTACGCCGCGGAGTACGCGCGTCAGGTGCAGAAGTCCTTGACGACCCTGAACTCGTGGGTCCGAATCTTCGGCGTCGCGCTGATCTTCGTGTCGGTCCTGTTGATCTTCAACACCATCCGCACCGCCGTGTTCGCCCGCCGTCGAGAGATCGAGGTGATGCGCCTCGTCGGCGCGAGCAACTGGTTCATCCGATTGCCGTTCATGGTCGAGGGCATGGTGCAGGGCATCGCCGGCGCTGTCGCCGCCGCGGGCCTCACCTGGGGGTTCGACGCGCTGTGGAAGCGCGAGTTCGTGAACCAGGTCAGCTTCGAGCTGCTCAACCAGATCAAGTGGACCGGCGGCGACCTGTGGACGTCGATCGTGCTCGTGCTGATCGTCGGCGCGCTGACCGGTGCGATCGGTTCGGGCATCGCCGTGGGCCGCTACCTCAAGGTCTGACGCGCGTCGGTCGCCGACCGCGGCCGACTCCTCCGGACCCGCCCCGGTGTGGGCCCTCAGGCGTCGAGCCGGCGCACGTCGACCTCGACGCCGAGCTGCATGCCGGCCCCGGTCGACATCACGACGCCCTTGACGGGCACGACCTCTGAGTAGTCACGTCCCCACGCGAGGGTCAGGTAGTCGTCGGGCCCGACCGCGTCGTTGGTCGGGTCCAGGTCGAGCCAGCTCCCGTCGGACAGGCGCACCGCGCACCACGCATGCGAGGCATCGGCGCCGATCAGCTTCTCCTGCCCCGGTGGCGGCAGGGTCTCGATGTAACCGCTGACGTACCTCGCCGCGAGGCCCATCGACCGCAGGCACCCGACCGCCAGGTGGGCGAAGTCCTGGCAGACCCCCCGACGGTGGGCGACGACCTCGGCGAGCGGCGTCGAGACCGTGGTGAACCCAGGATCGAAGACGAAGTCCCGGTGGATCCGGCCGGTCAGATCGGTGACCGCTGCGAGCAGCGAGCGACCGGGCACGAACGAGTCGAGCGCGTAGCGCTCGATCTCGGGCAACGCCGGCACGAGCGGGCTCTCCAGGAGGAACTCCCGACCCGGCGTCGGGTCCACGTGCGCGTCCCGTGTCGACTCCCAGGTCCGCTCCGCGGCCGGACTGATGTCGTAGGGGCCGACCTCGAACTCGGTGCGTGCGGTCACCACGAGCGTCTCGTGCGGCCGCTCCACGGTGAAGTACGACACGGCGTTGCCGTGCACGTCGTCGCGGTCGGTGCGGTCGTCGGGGCGGGGGTCGATGACGATCTCGGAGCGGACGACCCGTTGGCTCGGCGTGTCCCGCGGTCGCAGGTGGATCTGGTTGTAACAGAGGCTCGCGGGCGACTGGTACCGGTAGCTCGTGGTGTGCTCGACCTGGAACCTCACTGCACGGGCTCCCACTGGCCGGTGCCGATGACGGTGCCGAGCCCGACCTGGGCGAAGTAGCCGAGCTCGGTGAGGTCCGCGATGCCGCCGAGCTGCTCGGCGAGGGAGTCGACCAGCTCGGTGAGCGCCTCGAGGCGTCCGCCGTGGTCCGCTCTCGCCAGCGGAGCGGGGTCGAGCCCGTCCATCAGGGCGATCGCACGGCCGACCCGGTCGCGCAGGCTGTCGTGCTCCCCGCCGACGTCGGGCAGGTCGGCCAGGTCCTCGAGCATCCGGTCGAGCTGGAACCGGACCGAGCGCGGGTTGCTCTGGTCGGTGAACAGCAGGGCGAACATGGCGGGTCGCTCGATGTCGGAGCGGTGTCGACGGCGGTAGGCGACGAGGCACTCCCATCCTGCGAGCACGGTCTCGTAGAGCGGCGCGGCGATCGGTTCGACCGGTTGATCCGTCATCGCCGCTCGGAGGATCTGGCACAACAGCAACGAGCGTTCGATGCGCCGGCCGAGGTCGAGGAACCGCCAACCGGGGTCGCGGACCATCGACTCCATCACGAGCCCGGACAGTGCGCTGAGCGGCGCGATCGTCGACTCGGCGATCTCCCGGGCCTCGGCGGCACCGACCAGGTCGTCGCGCACCTGGCCGAGCCGCAGGTGCAGGACGTCGAGCTCGCTGAGCATGCGCCAGGCGTCGGTCGACAGCAGCTCCCGCACGGAGCGGCCACCCGACATCAGGAACCGGAGCGAGGTGGCCAGGCTCCGCGCCCGTCGCCCGTCGACGAGGGCGTCGGTGAGCACACCGGTGCTGGCCCGCCGTCCGTCGTCGTTGATCGGTTCGTCGATGATGGCGGCGACGGCGGACTCGACGGTCGTCATCCAGGCGCCGTCGGACTCCTCGCGGAGCTCCGGCCACAGGCTCAGCGTCTGCTCGATCGACCGGACGAGGCGGATCACCGTCTCGGACCGCTCCAGGTTCCGCCCCACCCAGTACATGCTCTCGGCCGCGCTGCTGGTCACCGACGCACGGAGGTCGACCTGGGGGAGCTGCAACGGCCGACGTGTCGTCCACGACTGCTCGCTCGCCGGCGCGATGATCCAGGTGTCCTTGCTGACGCCGCCGGTCGACATGCTCACGTCCGCGGGGTTGGCCGCGGTGCGCGTCAGGCCGCCGTCCATCCAGCTGAACCCGTCCGCGTCCGCGACGAGGAAGGACCGCAGCACCGAGTAGCGCGGCACGATGGCGCCGGCCGCGAACGTCGGTGCGGTCGGCAGTTCCTGTTCCTCCTGGCCGACGAACAGGTGGGGACGGGCGACGATCGCGGCGCGCAGCTCGTCGCGCTGCAGCATCGACAGCGTGCGGCCGAAGGCGTGCTGTCCGTGCACACGGCGGTCGATCGGCTTGATCACCAGGTGCTCGAGGTTCGCGAGCACGTGGGAACGGCCCGCAGGATCACCGCACCACCACGTCGGCGCACTGCCGATCAGGGGGTCCTCGCCGAGCAGCACCCGGGTCAGCTCGTCGAGGTAGGGGAGCAGGGCGGGGTTCTCCGCGAGCCCCGAACCGAGCGGGTTCACGACGCTGACGTTGCGTCGGCGGCAGGCCTCGACGAGTCCGGGCACACCGAGCAGCGAGTCGGTCCGCAGCTCGAGGGAGTCGCACCACTCGGCATCCTGGCGCCGAACGATCACGTGCACGGGTTCCAGCCCGGTGATCGACTTCAGCCAGACATGGCCGTCGCGGACGGTGAGGTCGTCGGCCTCGACGAGCGTGTAGCCGAGCGAGCGCGAGAGGAAGCCGTGCTCGAAGTAGGTCTCGTTCATGGGGCCGGGGGTCAGGATGACCACGCGGGGATCGTCCACACCGGGTGGCGCGACCTGGGCGAGTGTCTGGCGCAGCGCTGCGAACCACGGCCCGAGCGGTTCGGCGCCGCTGCGGCGCAGCAGATCCGGATAGCTGGCCGAGATGACCTCCCGGTTCTCGAGGGCGTACCCGAGGCCCGAGGGTGTCTGCGTCCGGTCCGAGATGACCGAGAAGCTGCCGTCCGCGCTGCGGCCGACGTCGGCCGCGTACAGCGTGAGGTGGCGGCCTCCACCGGGCGGCACGCCGATGCAGGGCCGCAGGTAGTCGCGGTGGCTGACGATCGCGTCGATCGGCAGGATGCCCGAACGCAGCAGACGCTGGTCGCCGAACACGTCCGCGAGCAGCAGTTCGAGCACCTTGGCGCGCTGCACGAGCGCACGGCCGAGCGTCGACCACTCGGCCCGTTCGATGACCATGGGGATCGGATCGAGCGCCCAGTGCTCCCGTTCGGAGCCGTTCAGCTGGAACGTCGTGCCGTGGCTGTCGAGCTTGCGTTGGATGCGCGCGGCGTCCCGGCTGAGCGCATCGGTGCCCGCGCCGAGCAGCGTCTCGTGCACACGGCGCCACGGCGGACGGACGGCTCCGGTGGGATCGACCATCTCGTCGCGCCGGCCCGCGGGCGGTGAGTAGAACGGCGCCGGGCCGAGCTCGAACAGGCTCATGGAAGGGTCGACCCTAGACCTCACCGACGAGGTCCTCAGGTGGCTCGGCGGAGGTCGAGCGTGAAGCCTGCGGTCGCGAGGGGATGGGCGTGGACGGTGACCGGGCCGGTGGCGGGCGCCAGGCGGATGAAGCTCGCGCCGGGCTGTGCGGACTGCGGCTCGTCGCCTCGGTCGTCCTCCGCCGAGCGGTCCACGGCGATCGGCGACACCGAGGACGCGTCGGCGGCGAGTGAGGCCGGCGTGTGGCCGAACTCCCAGAAGCGGTTGCCCCGACGCCCCGCCGCCTCGTTCGCGTTGACGGGGAACGAGTCGTAGGACAGCCCGCCGGGGTGGCTCACGTGGTAGCGGCACCCGCCGAGGCTCCGCTCCGACCACGTGTCGACCAAGTCGAACACGAGCGGCGTCGAGACCGGGATGGTCGGGTGCAGTGAGAACGGCGGGTTCCACGCCTTGTACCGCACGCCGCCGACGAAGCGTCCGGCGGCTCCCGCCGGGCGCAGCGGGATCGGGACCCCGTTGCAGGTGACGACGTGGCGGTCCTCGGTCGCGCCGGTCAGCTCGACCTGGAGCCGTTCGAGCGACGCATCGACCGAGCGGGACGCACCCTGCGCGGACATCTCCTCGCCGAGCACGTTCCACGGTTCGAGGCCGCGGCGCAGCTCGAGGGTGATCCCGTCGATGTCGACGGACCCGACGCGAGGGAACCGGAACTCGACGAAGGGATCGAGCCACTCCTGTCGGAAGGGAATGCCTGCCTCCTGGAGCTCGCCGCAGACATCCGCGACGTCGGCCGCGACGTAGTGGGGCAGCAGGTACTGGTCGTGCAGGCGTGTGCCCCAGCGGATCAGCGGCCCGCGGTACGGCTCGTCCCAGAACCGGGCGATCAGCGAGCGCAGCAGCAGCTGCTGCACGAGGCTCATCTCGGGGTGCGGCGGCATCTCGAAGCCGCGCAGCTCGAGCAGCCCGAGACGGCGGGTCGCCGGCTGCGGCGGGTACAGCTTGTCGATGCAGAACTCGGCCCGGTGCGTGTTGCCCGTGAGGTCCGCGAGCAGGTTGCGCAACAGGCGGTCGACGGTCCACGGGGCGGTGAAGCCCGTGCCGCCCTCGACCTCTCGCGCGTCCCGCTGGTACCGCTCGAGCTGCTCGAAGGCGATCTCGAGCTCGTCGACGGTGTCGTGGCGGGCCTCGTCGACACGCGGTGACTGCGAGGTCGGACCGATGAACTGGCCCGAGAACAGGTACGACAGCCCCGGGTGGTGCTGCCAGTAGGTGATCAGGCTCTGGAGCAGGTCGGGTCGGCGCAGCATCGGGCTGTCCGCAGCGGTCGGGCCGCCGAGGGTGATGTGGTTGCCGCCGCCGGTGCCGGTGTGGTGGCCGTCGAGATCGAACTTCTCCGCCGACAGGCGGCACTCCCGTGCGATCCGGTAGAGCTCCGAGGTGACCTCGACGGCTTCGTCCCAGTTGCCGACCGGATGGATGTTGACCTCGATGACCCCCGGATCGGGCGTCACGGCGAACCCCTTGAGGCGCGGGTCGATCGGTGGTTCGTAGCCCTCGATGCGCACCGGCGTGTCGAGCGCCGCCGCGGTGTCGTGGATCAGGGTGATCAGCCCGAGGTAGGCGTCGAGGTCCTCGACCGGCGGGAGGAAGACGTAGAGCACGCCGTCGCGCACCTCGAGGCACATCGCGGTGTTCACCGTCACCTGGCTGATCGCCGTCGCACGCGGGGTGCCGGGCAGCTCGGCGAGGGGCACGCGCTCGACGAAGGTGTCGGGGCCGATCACCGCCTCGATGACCTCGTCGCGCACGGGCAGACGGTCCAGCGGGAGCCGCAACCCCATCGCCGAGGAGCCGGGCGCGAGGAAGAGGTGCTCGCGCCGGAACCTCCAGTCGCCGCTGACCCAGCCCGACGCGGAGAGCGCGAGCGGCAGGACGTAACCGGCGGGCTTGCCGAGCCCGCGGTCGAGCACCGAGGCCAGCTGCGTCCGGTGGCCGATGTCGTCGAGGTCGGCCCGCTCGGGGTCCAGGTCGGCGGCGTCGACGTCGACGGGGATCGTCGACTCCTGCCACAGGTGGTACATCGGGTCCTCATAGGCCCGGATCACGAGCGACGGGTCCAACCCGAGTCGCTTGGCGAGGCGCTTCGCGAACTTCTTCGCCGCCTTGTTCCGCAACGGCTCGGCGGGTTCGAGCGGTGCGATGAGATCCGACCGGGGCCACAACGGCACGCCGTCGGCGCGCCAGAACACCCGCTTGGCCCAGCGTGGCAGCGGCTCGCCGGGGTACCACTTGCCCTGTCCGACGTGCAGCATGCCGTCGGGGGCGAACCGCTCCCGGAGCGCGAACACCAGGTCCTCGGACAGCCGCCGTTTGGTCGGTCCGTCGGCGTCGAAGGTCCACTCGCTGCCGTCGCGGTCGTCGACGGAGACGAACGTCGGCTCGCCGCCGACGGTCAGGCGCACGTCGAGCTCGTCGAGTCTGCGGTCCACCTTGTTGCCGAGCACGATTATCGCCTCGCGCTGGTCGTCGCGGTACGGGTTGGTCGTGCGTGGGGTCTCGAAGATCCGCGACACGGTGTTCGAGAACTCGAACTCGACCTCGCAGGGCTCGGTGGCGCCGGTGATGGGCGCCGCGCCCCGTGGGTGCGGTGTGGCGGCCAGGGGGATGTGCCCCTCGCTGGTGAACAGGCCCGAGGTGGCGTCGAGGCCGACCCAGCCGGCGCCCGGCAGGTACACCTCGGCCCAGGCGTGCAGGTCGGTGAAGTCCTCGGTCGGCCCGGGCGGGCCGTCGAGCGGCTCCTCGTCCTCGACCAGCTGCACCAGGTAGCCCGAGACGAACCGCGCGGCGTACCCCAGGTTGCGGAGCACCTGCACCAGCAACCAGGCACTGTCACGACACGATCCGGAGCGCTTCTCGAGGGTCTGCTCGGCGGTGTACACGCCGGGCTCCATGCGGATCTCGTACTCGACCACGCCGGCGACCAGCTGGTTCACCTTCACGAGGAACTCGTTGGTGGTCTGCTTCGAGCGGTCGACCTGCTTGAGCAGCTTCTTGAGCAGGGGACCCTTCTCGGTCACCTCGAGGTACGCCGCCAGGTCCGACGTCAGCTCGTCGGAGTAGGTGAAGGGCACCTCCTCGGCGTCGGGTTCGAGGAAGTAGTCGAACGGATTGATCGGCGTCATGTCCGCGATCAGCTCGACGTCGACGAGCAGACGGTGGATCGGTTCGGGGAAGACGATGCGCGCGGCGTAGTTGCCGAACGGATCCTGCTGCCAGTTGACGAAGTGCTCCGCCGGTTCGATCGTCTGGGTGTAGGCGAGCACCGGCGTGCGGGTGTACGGCGCCGGGCGCAGCCGGACGACGTGGGGTGTGGCCCGCACCCATCGGTCGAAGGTGTACGAGGTTCGGTGCGAGATCGCGACCTTGACCGTCATGGGGTCATCATGCCGGAGCGGTCCGTTCCGCCACGTGCGCGAGCTCGCGCAGGTTGGCCGCGGCGAGGTGCTCGACGGTGAAGTACGAGTCGTCGACGGCGTCGTGCAGCTCGCCGAGTGCGATCTGCACGGCATCGAGGTGGTCGTGCAGGCGCCGCGCGTCGGGTCGACCCGTGGGGCGGTCGGCCAACTGCTGGTGGAGCGCGGTCGTCGCTCCCATGGGCGCCGCCCGGCGGGGCAGGTCCCCGAGCAGGGTGCGGATCCGAGTCGCGCAGTGTGCGACCGAACGGGGGAACTCCTCGTCGCCGAGCAGGAACGCCACCACGCCGTCGCCCTCGACCGAGGTGCTCGCGGAGCGCTGGTACATGTGCTGGCCGGCGACGCAGCGCAGCACACCGAGCCAACGGACGTCCTCGTACGGGCTCCGGTCGGCGGGCGGGTGTGCCGGTGGAGTGTCGTGGTCCATGAGGGTGCCGGCGCGCACGTCGAGCACCCTGGTCGTCATGTCGGCGCGTTCGACGAGACGGCCCAGCTCCCAGAACCGGTAGGCGTGGTCGCGGTTCATCGAGCCCTCGAGGATGCCCGAGAACTGCTGGCACGCACCGATCACGGTGTCGACGACCGACGTGCGACGTGACCTCGACGTGCAGACCGCGGCGTCCTTCGACGCGGTGCGGTGCAGCTCGTTGAGGCACTCCCACGCCGAGCGGGGCACGAGCTGGCGGGTCACGCGCAGGCTCTCCCTTGCGGAGTTGACCGACCGCACCAGCGAGCCGGGGTTGCCCACGTCCGCGAGCAGGAACGTCACCACCTCGTCCTCGCCGCAGCGTTCGTAGCGCTCGGCGAAGGGCGCCTCGGCCCCGGTGATCGCCAGCAGCGCTCCCCAGTCCGAGTCGACGTCGACGGGCAGATCGACGAGCAGAGCGGTGTGCTCACCGACGATGCGAGCCAACGACTCGGTGCGTTCGATGTGGCGGCCGAGCCAGTAGAGGTCCTCGGCGGTACGTGACAGGAGCATGGGCGCTCACTCTCTCTCTGGATCGGTCAGGTCGATCGCTGCAGTCGGTGACGGGTCGGGCGATGAGGGCTCGGGCGGTGAGGGGTCGGGTGGCAGGACGTCGGCCGGTGCCGTGGCGGTGTCGACGATCCACGTGTCCTTCGAGCCGCCGCCCTGCGAGGAGTTGACGACCAGCGACCCGGCGGTGCGGGCCACCCGGGTGAGGCCGCCGCAGGTCACGTACGACTCGCCGCCGAGCAGCGTGAAGGGGCGGAGATCGACGTGGCGGGCCTCGAGCGTGCCGTCGCAGAGCGTCGGGACCGTCGAGAGCTGCACGACCGGCTGGGCGACGTAGTTGTCGGGATCCGCACGGATCGCCGCGGCGGCCTCCTCGAGCTCCCGGGTCGTGGCGGCCGGACCGATCACGATGCCGTAGCCGCCCGACTCGTTCGCGGGTTTCACGACCAGCTCGGCCAGGTGGTCGAGCACGTAGGCCCGGTCGTCGTCGCGGCCGCAGCGGAACGTCGGGACGTTCGTGAGCAGCGGCTCCTCGTCGAGGTAGTAGCGGATCATGTCCGGCACGTAGGAGTAGACGACCTTGTCGTCGGCGACGCCGGTGCCGGGAGCGTTGGCCAGCGCGACGTTGCCGGCGCGCCACGCCCGCATCAGGCCGGGGGTGCCGAGCGTCGAGTCGGGCCGGAACACCTCCGGGTCGAGGAACACGTCGTCGACCCGTCGGTAGATCACGTCGACCTGCACGGGGCCCTCGACCGTGCGCAGCATCACCCGGTCGCGCTCGTCGACGTACATGTCACGGCCCTCGACGAGCGGGATGCCCATCGCCCGCGCCAGGAACGAGTGCTCGAAGTAGGCCGAGTTGTAGATGCCCGGCGTGAGCACCGCGATCACCGGGTCGTCGCGGTGCGGGCAGAGCGACGCGAGGATCCGTCGCAGCCGTTCCGGGTAGGCGTCGACGGGCAGGATGCTCTGGTTGGCGAACAGCTCGCTGAAGACCCGCTTGGTGGTCGCGCGGTTCTCGAGCACGTACGACACACCCGACGGCACGCGCAGGTTGTCCTCGAGCACGTACATCGTGCCGTCGGCGTCGCGGACCAGGTCGCTGCCGCAGATGTGGGCCCAGACGTCGTGGGCGGGTCGCACGCCGATGCACTCGGGGCGGTGGTCCCTCGAGCCGAGCACGATCTCGGCGGGCACCAGCCCGGCGGCGAGGATGCGCCGCTCGCCGTAGACGTCCGCGATGAAGTGGTTCAGCGCCGTCAGCCGCTGGAGCAGACCGGCTTCGATGCGGTCCCATTCGCTGCGGGCGATGACGCGGGGGACCACGTCGAAGGGCCAGGAGCGGTCGATGCCGACGCCGTCGCTGTAGACGGTGAAGGTGACGCCGGCCGAGTCGATCTCGACACCGGCCGCTCGTTGGCGCTCGACGAGCTCCTCCGGGCCGAGCTGCTCGAGGGTCTCGACGATGGCCGCGGCCGCCGGGCGTGCGACGCCGTGCGCGTCGACCAGTTCGTCGTAGAGCCCCGAAGTTGACGACCGACCCGTGAACACGCTGAATGGGCTACTCCGGTGCTGTGAACCGACCGTTCCCGCGTCGTTACGGCGGCGTGAACGGGCCGACCGGGGCCGAACGCCGGCCCATCTGGGTCGAACGACCCCGAAATGGGCCGAACGGCCCATGCGCGCAGGCCCCGCTCGAGCCGATCATCCACACATGCCCCTGTCGCCGGATCGGTCCCACGAGCACGATCCGCCGCGGCCGAGGCGCGTCCGGAGCGAACGAGGGGCGACCCTGGTCGAGTACACGCTGCTGGTCGGGCTCTTCGCGCTCGGCACCGTCGGCGCGCTGTCGTTGCTCCAGGACGGTGCCCAGGCGACGGCGCAGTCGTCGGCCGATCGCATCAGCACCCACAGCATCCCGACCACCACGACCCCCTGAGGGCGGACCCGGGTGCACGGCCCGCGGTTCCTCATCCGGGGGTCGCGCCGAGTAGCGTCGTGCACCGCCCACCCCCACCGAGGAGTCCGATGCGGTCCGTCCCCCGATCCCTGCGAGCTGTCCTAGTGGTCGTCGCGTGCGCCGTGCCGTTGCTCGGTTGCACCGGACAGACCCCGGAGCCGAAGGAGTACGGCAGCGTCAACACCGAGGGCGAGGGCTACTACGGCAACTTCATGTTCGGCTGCACCGGTGTGCTGCCGACCGACGGCAAGTACGTCGACGTGAAGCTCGAGAACCCGGACTTCTGCACCTGTGTGTTCCGCGGTCTCAAGGAGACGGTGAACTTCTCCGAGATGAAGGACTTCGAAGAGGCCCAGGCCGAGGCCGAGCCGGGCGAGCTCGAGATCCCGAAGAACATCGACTCGGTGCGCAAGAAGTGCGCCGAGAGCGACACCGCCTTCGACTGATCAGCTCAGGCTCTGCGTCCCGCTCCCGGGCCGCTCAGGCCCTGCGCTCCGCTCCCGGGCCGCTCAGGCCCTGCGCTTCGGCGCCGGCAGCCCGACGCGCACGCTGGGCTCGGCATCCTGGGGCCAGCGGGCCCGTGACTTCTCGGCCAGCTTGCGCATGAGGGCGATGGCGCCGGGGTCGGAGTCACCCGGACGGGACTCGATCGAACCGTCCGCGATCATCCGGGTGATGATCTCGCGGCCGAGCTCGGTGCGCACGATGGTGAGCGTCCAGTCCGCGTTCTCGCCGATGCCGCCGCACGAGATGTCGGCGTGCTCCGCAGCGAAGTCCGGGCAGTGCGTGCAGCCCTCACGGGTCCAGGCGTGGCACTCCTTGAGGTTCACCTCGTGGTAGTCGCCGTTGTCCATCCAGAGCTGGAACACGCCCTTGATGTTCATCTTCACGATGTGCTCGCGCTCGAGGCCGTACTTCGCCCGGAAGAGCTCCTCGAAGATCGCATCGTCGAAGGTCTTCGAGCACAGCAGACCGAGGTTGAACACGATCGGCTTCGAGACCTTGCCGATCTTGCGTGACCACATCACCGGCGGCACCGAGGACTGGCAGCTCATGCCGACCAGCGCCAGGCGGGTGTGGCCCGCCTCGAGCGCCTCGTCGAGCGCGAGGGTGTTCGCCGAGTACGTGTAGCGGCTGCCGGCCGACTCGAGGACCTGCTCCTTGTTGGCGGCGACGCCGGGGCGGGCCTTCCAGGAGCCCTTCTCGCCGTCGATGTACGACACGAGCGAGGCGTCGATGTAGTCGTTCTCCATCGCCCAGATCAGGATCGCCGAGACCAGCCCGCCGTCCTGGCCGGTGCGGTGCACCATGTCGTCCGAGGCCCGGGTGAGCAGGATGTCGGAGAAGATGCCGGCGACCTCGTCGTCCTCACGGGTGCGGGCGAACAGGTGGGTGTCGGCCTGACCCTCCCAGAGACGGAACCGGGGGCATGCCCGGGTGCAGCTGGTGCAGCCCTTCTCGCCGTGGATGCAGTCGTCGGGGCCGAGCTCGTCCTCGAGGTGGAACGGCTTGTAGCCGCCCTGTTCGTGGTCGTAGCCGATCACGTCGTGCGGGCAGGCGATCACACAGCCCGCACAACCCGTGCAGAGGCTCGTGTCGATGACCTCCGCCTTCAACTCCTTCCACTGGTTGGTCCAGCGGGTGGAAGCGGTCTCCTCGAGTGCCTCGGCGAGTGACATGCACGGAATCTACCCGGGTGTCCCGTCCGCGGGGTCACGGACCCCGCGCTCCGCTGACTGGCCGTCACTTGACCGATCGGTCAACATTGGGGACATGGACCTGAGCTACCCCGCCGACGCCGAAGAGTTCCGCATCGAGATCCGTGCCTGGCTCGAGGAGCATCTGCCCGACGGCTGGTTCGACGAGGGGTTCAAGATGACGCCGGAGGAGAAGGCGGCCTGGAACGAGGAGTGGACCACCACCCTGTTCGAGGGCGGCTGGATCTGCGCGACGTGGCCCGAGGAGTACGGCGGCAAGGGCCTCTCGACCATGCAGGGCGTCGTGCTCGCCGAGGAGTTCGCGAAGGCGAAGGCGCCCATGCGGGCCGACTTCTTCGGCGACACGCTCGTGGGTCCCACCATCTTGATGAACGGCACCGAGGAGCAGAAGAAGTACTTCCTGCCGAAGATCCTCGACGGCTCGATGCGCTGGTGCCAGGGCTTCTCCGAGCCCGACTCCGGCTCCGACCTGGCGTCGCTCAAGACCACCGCGGTGCTCGACGGCGACGAGTGGGTCATCAACGGCCAGAAGGTCTGGACCACCCAGGCCCAGTTCGCCGACTACTGCTTCGTGCTGGCCCGCACCGACCCGGACGTCAAGAAGCAGGCGGGCATCTCGTACCTGCTCGTGCCGATGAAGCAGCCCGGCGTCGAGGTGCGCGGCATCGTGCAGCCCGACGGCACCGACGAGTTCAACGAGGTGTTCTTCTCGGACGCTCGTTGTCCGAAGGAGAACGTCGTCGGCGGCCTCAACAACGGTTGGAAGGTCGCGAACGACACCCTCGGCTTCGAGCGTGGCATGTCGGCGACGACGGGCTACCGCCGCTTCGCCGAGGAGTACCGCCTCATGGTCGACAAGGCGACCGAGAACGGGAAGATCCACGACCCGGTCATCCGCCAGGGCCTGGCGCAGTACTGGTCGAAGATCCAGATCATGCGGATCAACGGCCTGCGCTCGCTCACCGCGACCGTGTCGGGCAAGCGGGACATGGGTGTGGCCGTCCTGGGCGCCACCAACAAGATGTTCTGGTCCGAGACCCACAAGGCCGCCATGGAGCTCGCGCTCGACATCTGGGGTGCGGAGTCGATGCTGTCGACCTCGGGCCCCGAGAGCGGATCGTGGCCCGCAGCGCTGCGTGGCGAGGGTCGACCCACCTACCCGGTCAGCCTGATGATGTCGGCGTTCTTCTTCTCCCGCTCCGAGACGATCTGGGGTGGCACCTCGCAGATCCAGCGCAACATCGTCGGTGAAAAGGTGCTGGGACTGCCGCGTGAGCCCAAGGTCGAGGCGAAGAAGGCCTGAGCAGGCCCAGCTCGAACAGAAGGGTGGTCGGGTGGGGTCGGCGGACGTGTGCTGGGACTCCCGCGTGAGCCCAAGGTCGAGGCGAAGAAGGCCTGAGCAGGCCTGAGCGGCTCCGCAGCTCCAGCTGTGTCGCTGCTCAAACCTGAGAGCCGAGGATCGGGCGAGGGATGGAACCGGCCCGGGGCGGCACTAGCCTCGTCGGGTCATGGAATCTCTCGCACCGCGTCGCCGGCACACGTCCGCATCCGCGAACTCCCGCGCCGTGAACGAGATGTCGCAGCGTGGCTGAGGACCCCCGCGGTGATGCCGAGCTGCCCGACGACGGCCTGCGGGTCGTTCGTCGTCCGCGTCGGAACCGCTCGGGCAAGGGTCGTCGCATCGCAGGGATCGCCGCGCTCGTCGTGCTCGCACTCGTCGGCGTGGCCGCCGCGGGCGCCGGGTGGGGGCTGTGGAGCTTCGCCAGCATCGAGAAGGTCGACCTCGACCTCGCGACCACCGAGACGACCGAGCCGCAGAACTTCCTGATCGTCGGTTCCGACTCGCGTGCCGAGATCGACGAGGACGACCACGACGCCGGCGGCATGCTCGGCAAGGACGCCCCGGGCGGTCAGCGCGCCGACAGCCTCATGATCGCCCGTGTCGATCCCGACAGCGATCGGGTCGACCTGTTGTCGGTCCCCCGTGATCTCTGGGTGCCGATCTCGGGCACGGGCAAGGAGCAGCGCATCAACTCGGCGTACTCCGAGTCCGCCCAGGCGGTCGTCGACACCGTGCAGGACGTGCTCGGCATCCCGATCCACCACTTCGTCGAGGTGGACTTCCGTGGCTTCGAGGGCCTGGTCAACGCCCTCGGCGGCGTCCCGATGTACTTCGATCACCCGGTGAGGGACAAGAACTCGGGCCTGTTCGTGAACGACAAGGGCTGCACCGTGCTCGACGGCCGCCAGGGCCTGGCCTTCGCCCGTGCTCGTCACCTCGAGTGGAAGGACGGCGAGGGGTGGCACTCTGATCCCACCGGTGACCTCGGCCGCATGACTCGCCAGCAGATCCTGACCCGTGCCGCGCTGTCGAAGGCGCAGACGATGGGCATCGGCGACGTCGGACGGCTCAAGGGCCTCGTCGACGCCGGCATCGGCTCGGTCCGTCTCGACGCCACGCTCGGCACCCGTGACATCGTGTCGCTCGGCTCGCGCATCTCGGACCTCGACCCGGATCGCATGCAGACCCACGCGCTGCCGGTCGTCGGCCATCGGACCGACGGCGGCGCGGCGGTCGTGCTGCTCGACGGCCCCGCCGCGGAGCCGGTGCTGCAGATCTTCCGCGGGTTGACCGACGCGGCTCCCGTCACCACGACGACCGCGGCGCCGCCGTCGGCCGACCAGATCACCGTCGACGTCTTCAACGGGTCGGGCATCGAGGGTGAGGCACGCCGCATCAGCTTCGTGCTGACGTCGCAGGGCGACTTCGTCGAGGGAGCGGTCGAGCCCGCCGACGAGCCGCTCGACTCGACGGTGATCGAATACCCGTTGGGGTCCGAGGCGATGGCCCAGCTCGTGGCCTCGTGGATCACCCCGGCGGCCACGCTCGAGGAGAACGAGGACCTGGCGCCCGCCACGGTGCGGGTGACCCTCGGTGCCGACTTCGAGGCGGTCAGCGAACCCTCGGAGCAGCCCGAGACCACGACGACGGCGGTGCCCGTGACCGACGGGACCGGCACCGACGAGACCGAGATGACCACGACCACGTTGCCGGAGGCTCCCGGTTGGACGCCCGGTCAGGCGCCCCAGGGCGTGGTCTGCGCCTGAGCGACGGTCACTCGACAGCGACGGTCACTCGACAGCGACGGTCACTTGACGACGGTGGACGCCGTCAGGCTGGGGTAGGCGTTGACGACCGTGCCGTCGGGGCGGTGCAGCTCGAAGTGCAGGTGCGACCCGGCGTTCTCGGCGTTGCCGGAGTCACCCATGTAGGCGACCAGATCGCCGGCCTTCACGACCGAACCGCGACGCAGCCCCGGCGCGAACGCCTGGTCGTAGATGTTGGCGCCGTCGTCGGTGCCCGGACGGTCGTTGTTGATGTGGATGTAGACGTACTTCCAACCGGCCGCGTCGGTGATGGTCAGGGAGTTGCCCGACAGCCCCGTGCTGTCGTGACGCAGCGCGGTGACCGTGCCGTCGTTGGCGGCGATCAGATGCGTCATCTTGGCGCCCATGAGGTCCTGCCCCTGGTGGCTGCGACCGCCCGAGCGCGCCGCTCCGTAGGTGTCGATGTACCTGCTGGTGCCGCCCAGCACCGGGAACGTCATCGGCCGCACCGTGGGGGCCGGGACGGTGGTCGTGGTCGACGGGGGAGGGGACTCGCATGCACCGGCGAGGGCGATCGCGGCGGCGGCCAGGACGAAGAGTCGCGTTCTGCGCATCCAACGATGATCGGTCGTCGGCGGCGCTGACTTGAAGTGACGTGCGTCGGCCGGACCGTCGGTCCCGTGTTCCGCGGGTCGCCGAGCAGGAGCTGGTTCACCCCTCGGTGAGCCCTTCGGCCGGAACGGCGCCGGCGCCGAACCGGAGCACGGTGATCGACTCGTCGACCGCTCCCGGGCGGAGTACGGCCGAACCGAGCTCGGGGCGGTTCGGGGTGTCGGGGAAGCGTTGTGTCTCGAGCGACACCGACGCATGCGGCCGGAACGGGGCCGTCAGCTGATCGCCGGTGTAGAGCTGGATGCCGGGCTGGTTGCTCGCGACCGTCATCCATCTGCCGGACTCCGGCGCCTGCAGGAACGCCGCCGGTCGCAGCCGGCCGGCCGCTCCGTCGACCGCGAAGCACTCGTCGAACCCACCGGTCGGCGACGAGGCCATCGCGGTGCCCAGCTCCGTCGGGTGCCGCAGATCGAACCTCGTCCCCTCGACCGGGATGAGCCCGCCGGTCGGGATGCCGGCGTCGTCGACCGGCAGGTACCGGTCGGCCGCGATCGACAGTCGGTGCCCGGTGATCGTGTCGGACCCCTCCAGGTTCCAGTAGCCGTGGTTCGTCAGGTTCACGACCGTCGGAGCGTCCGTGGTCGACCGGTAGGTGATCCGCAGGGAATCGCCGCGCAGCTCGTAGGCCGAGTCGACCGTCAGGGTGCCAGGGAACCCCTGGTCGCCATCCGGGCTCACGAACCGGAACGTCACGGCGCCGCCGTCGTGGCCCCCGCCCCCGACCCCGCTCCCGCTCCCGCTCCCGCCCCCGACCCCGCTCCCGACCCCGCTCGCGCCCCCGACCTCGCCGTCGTCGACCGAGCGCAGCTCCCAGACATGACGGTCGAACCCGGACGCGCCCCCGTGCAGGTGGTTCGGCCCGTCGTTCGCGACCACACGCACCTCGGCGTCGTCGAGGCGGAAGCGGGCGTCGGCGATGCGGTTCGCGTAGCGGCCGATCGACGCTCCGAGGTGCGGGTTGCGCTCGGGATCCTCGTAGTCCTCCAGCGACGGCAACGACAGGTGCACCTCGCCCGTGCGGCCGTCCGCGTCAGGTGCGCGCACCGAGGTGATCGCCGCGCCGAGCGTCGACAGGCGCACGGTCAGCGCCGCGCTCGAGAGCTCCACGACGTGCACCTCGACTCCCGGAACCCCCAGCGTCGCCGACGTGATGCCGAACGAGGACACGGCGATCACCGCTGATCGCCGATCGCTGCGACGATCCGCGCCGCGAGCTCGTCGGGTGTCTGGCCGGCCTGGTCCAGGACCAGATCGGCCACCTCGCAGTAGAGCGGTTCGCGGCCCTCGTGCAGCCGGGCGTATGCCGCCGCCGGATCGTCGCCGAGCCACGGTCGGGGCTCCCCGGCCGCGGCACGCTCGACCAGCACGTCGAGCGGTGCGCGCAGGTACACGACGAACGCCGAGTCGCGCAGGCGTCGCCGTGACTGGGCGTCGTTGATCACGCCGGCCGCCGCGCACGCCACCAGCGGTGCCTCGGTGCGCAGCGCCCGGTCGAGCGCGGCGGTCTCGACCGCTCGCAAGGTCGGCTCGTCGGTCGTCGCGAGCAGCTCGGGCGTGGTGCGTCCGGTCATCCGGTGCACCAGCTCGTCGTTGTCCAGGAACGGCCACCCGGTCCGTTCGGCGAGCGCCCGGCCCACCGAGCTCTTGCCGGCGGCCATCATGCCGATGAGCAGGACCCTCGGCGCCCCGTCGGCCGGTCCGGCCGAACCGGTCACCGTTCTCGCACCGGGCGCTCGACGTGGCCGCCGAACTGCCGGCGCAGCGCGGACAGCACCCTGGCGGTGAACGACCCCAGCCCGCGCGACTCGAACCGCTGGGTCAACGACGCGGCGATCACCGGCGCCGGCACACCCTCCTCGACGGCTGCGATGACCGTCCAGCGGCCCTCACCGGAGTCCGACACCCGCCCATCGAACTCGGACAGGTCGGGTGACGCGGCGAGCGCGTCGGCGGTGAGGTCGAGCAACCAGGAGTCGATCACGGACCCTCGGCGCCACACCTCGGCGACCTCGGCGACGTCGATGTCGTACGCGTAGTGCTCGGGGTTGCGCAGCGGCGTGGTCTCGGCGTCGATCCGCCGCGGGCGCAGCCCCACATCGGCGTGCTCCAGGATCGACAGGCCCTCGGCGAGCGCGGCCATCATCCCGTACTCGATGCCGTTGTGGACCATCTTCACGAAGTGCCCGGCGCCGACGGGCCCGCAGTGCAGGTAGCCGCGCTGGGCGGTGCCGAGCCCCGGCACACGGTTCGGTGTGGGCGTCGCCGCGTGCACACCGGGTGCGAGCGTGCGCCAGAGCGGATCCAGACGAGCCACCACCTCCGCGTCGCCGCCGAGCATCAGGCAATAGCCGCGCTCCAGTCCCCACACCCCGCCGCTCGTGCCGCAGTCGACCAGGTGCAGGCCGCGGTGCGACAGGCGCTCGGCCCTGACGAGGTCGTCGCGGTAGTAGGTGTTGCCCCCGTCGACGATCACGTCGCCCGGCTCCAACAGCTCGGCGAGCTCGTCGACGACGTCCTCCACCCGCCCTGCGGGGACCATGACCCAGACCGTCCGGGGTGCACCGAGCTGGCCCACCAGCTCGGCGAGCGACGCGGCGCCCACTGCGCCGTCGCCGACGAGCTCGTCGACGGCGCTCTGGTCGACGTCGTGCACGACGCAGCGGTGTTCGTCACCCATCAGCCGGCGCGCCAGGTTGGCGCCCATCCGGCCCAGACCGATCATGCCCAGCTCCATCGGATCGGACGACCCGGCCGGACGCGTCGTGGGCCCGCTCATGGTGTCGCCGGTTCGTGGTCCTCGAGGTGCTCCACCAGGAGCTCGGCGAGCCGGTCCGGCACCTCACGCTGGATCCAGTGGCTGACCCCGTCGAGCACCTCGAAGCGGTAGTCGGCGCGCACCCAGGCCTCGGTGCCGCGGGCGGCGACCCCGCCGAGGGCGACGTCGTTCGTGCTCCACAGGAACATCGTGGGCACGTCGATGTGTCCGACACGGCCCAGCGACAGCGGTCCCGCCGCCCGGTACCAGGCGAGCGCGGCCGACAGCGCACCGTCGTCGCCGAGCAACCGGTCCCGGAGGGCGTCCGCTTCCTCCGGCGGCAGACCGCTGCTGCGCAGGGACCGTTCCAGGACCGCGCCGTGGGCGAACGTCAGCACCCGTTCCGCGACGATCGGCGTGCGGAACAAGCCGATGTACGAGGAGCGCAGAACTTGCGTGCTCCTCGGCAGCGACGCGGCGATCGCCCGTGGGTGCGGCGTCGACAGGACGGTCAGCGAGCGGAGACGGTCCGGATGGTTCGCGGCCAGGTGCCACGCCACCGCGCCGCCCCAGTCGTGGCCGACCAGATGGAAGTCCTCGAACTCGGCGGCGTCCGCGAGGGCGAGCACGTCGGCGGTGAGCTCGTCGATGCGGTACGCGCGCACCTTCGACGGCCGTGCACCGGGGGAGTAGCCGCGCTGGTCCGGTGCGAGCACCCGGTACCTGGCATCGGTCAACGCTGGCGTGATGAGGTCCCAGGTGCGTGACGTCTCGGGGAAGCCGTGCAGCAGGATCACCGGCGTGCCGGCCTGCGGCCCCTTGTCGCGCACGTGGAACGTCAGGCCGTCCCGCTCGAAGTCGTGCACGCGAGTCACGGCGCGACGTTCCGGGCTCGGGGCTGCAGCTTCAGCCACATGTGGCCGTACCCGCCGAGCAGCAGCTCGATCGTCGAGCCGTCGGAGTGGTACTCGGGTTGGTGGCTGTCGAGCAGATCGAGCAGCACGCAGTCCTCCTCGCTGTCCTCGCCGAGCTGGACCGTCACCGACCGGGGCGCCCCGTCCAGGTTGTGCACGATGATCGCCGCGGCGCCCTTCCAGTCGCAACGGTGCGCCAGCACGGCGTCGTCGCCCGTCCGCAGCAGCGACCACCGACCCCAACCCAGCTCGGGTGTCTGGCGGCGCCGGCGGATGACCCGCTCCATCCAGCTGAGCAGGGAGTCGCCGTCGCGGCGCTGCTCGGCGACGTTCACCGCGAGCGGCCCGAACCGGCCGTCCGGGATCGGCCGCGGCAGCTTCGCCCGGCGGTTCGGGGTGAACCCGGCGCGGGTGTCGCGGGTCCACTGCATCGGCGTGCGCACGCTCATGCGTCCGGGAACGTCCAGGTTCTCGCCCATCCCGATCTCCTCGCCGTAGAACAGCACCGGGGTGCCGGGGAGTGAGAAGAGCAGGCTGTACACGAGCCGCATCCTCGCCTGGTCGCCGTCGAGCATCGGTGGCAGCCGCCGCCGCAGCCCCCGCCCGTAGAGCTGCATGTCCTCCTCGGGTCCGAACGCGTCGAAGACCTCTTGACGCTCCGACTCGCTCAGCTGGTCCAGGGTCAGCTCGTCGTGGTTGCGCACGAAGATCGCCCACTGGGCGTCCTCCGGCGTGGGGGGGTCGCCGCTCGAGCGCGTCGCGCAGCGGGCGGGCGTCGCCGCGGGCGAGCGACAGGTACATCGCCTGCATGAGCGGGAAGTCGAAGAGCAGCTGGAGCTCGTCGTCCTCGCCGAAGAAGTCGGCGATCTGGTCCGGCGGCAGGTTGACCTCGCCGAGCGTGGCTGCGTCGCCGCGACGGCGGCCCAGGAACCGGCGCAGGTCACGCAGCAGCTCGTGCGGGTCGAGCGCCAGGTCGCCCTCGACGTTCGTGCCGCCGGTCTCGATCAGGTAGGGCACGGCGTCGACCCGGAAGCCGTCCACGCCGACCTCGAGCCAGAACCCGGCGATCTTGGCGATCTCGTTCCGCACCGCGGGGTTGGCGATGTTGAGGTCGGGTTGGTGCGAGTAGAAGTGGTGCAGGTACCACTGCCCGGTCCGGTCGTCCTTGGTCCAGATGCTGTCCTCCGCATCGGGGAACACCACGCCGGTGTCGGGCGACGGCGGTGGCTCGTCGGCCCAGACGTACCAGTCGCGCATGGGGTCGTCGCGGCTGCGGCGGGCCGCCTTGAACCACGGATGCTTGTCCGAGGTGTGGTTCACGACGAGGTCGACGATCACCCGGATGCCGCGGTCGCGTGCCGCTCGCAGGAACACCACGACGTCGCCGAGTGAGCCCAGGCGCGGGTCGACCGAGTAGAAGTCGGTGATGTCGTAACCGTCGTCGCGGTTCTGCGCGGGGTAGAACGGCATGAGCCAGATGCAGTCGATGCCGAGCGCGTCCAGGTGTTCGACCCGATCGGTCAACCCGATGAAGTCGCCGGTGCCGTCGTGGTCGGCGTCGAGGTAGGTCTCGACGTCCAGGCAGTAGATGACGGCGTTCTTCCACCACAGGTCCGCCACGTCGGCGGCGCTCACGACGTCACCTCCGGCAGGACCGAGGCGCCGAACGCATCGATGAACGCCTCCTGCTCCTGGCCGACGTGGTGCAGGTAGACCGAGTCGAAGCCCAGGTCGAGGTGACGCCGGATCATGTCGCAGTGCGCCCCGAGGTCCGACGACACGAAGACCTTCTCACGCACCGCCTCGGCGGTGACGTGCACCGCGGCGGCGTCGAACTGCTCGGGTGTCTCCAGGTTCCAGGCGAGCGACGAGTCGAAGACGTTGGTGCGCCACTGCTGGTGGGCGATCGCCTCGGCCGTGGCCTCGTCCTCGTGCCACGACAGGTGCACCTGCAAGTGGGCGGGCTTGCCCTCGCCGCCGCCGGCGCGGAACTCCTCGAGCACCCGCCGCAGCACGTCCGGTGGTTGGGCGATGGTGATCAGGCCGTCGGCCCAGCCGCCGACGGTGCGCGCCGTCGCCGCGCTGACCGCGGCGCCGATCAGCGCCGGCGGTTCCTCGGGCAGATCCCACAGGCGTGCCCGGTCGACGCGCACGAGGCCGTCGTGGCTGACCTCTTCTCCGCGCAGCAGCGCCTGCATCACCTCGACGCACTCGAGCAGGCGTCGGTCGCGGGTCGGTTTCTCGGGCCAGCGGTCACCGGTGACGTGCTCGTTGACCGCTTCGCCCGAGCCGAGCGCGGCCCAGAACCGGCCCGGGAACATCTCGGCGAGGGTCGCGATCGCCTGCGCGACGATCACCGGGTGGGCACGCTGGCCCGGCGCGGTCACGACCCCGAAGGGCAGCGAGGTGGCCTGCAGCGCAGCGCCGAGCCACGCCCAGCTGTACCCCGAATGACCCTGTCGCTCGCCCCACGGGGCGAGGTGGTCCGAGCACATGGCTGCCTGGAAGCCCGCCTGCTCGGCGCGCTGCACCGCGGCGATGAGGGCGCTGGGGGCGAGCTGTTCGTGGGACGCGTGGAATCCGATGACCGACACGGTCGGCTCCTACCCGCGTGACCGGCTCCCGACACGGACGCCTCGGATCGGCCGCGTCGGATCTGCCGCCTGGGATCGGCTCAGGCTGCGCTCGTTCAGCCGGCGAACTCGCGCACCGGACGGCCGCGCACACCGACCTCGGCGCGGAACAACGACCCGGCGAGCGGATCGCTGCCCGGTTCGATGTTCTCCTGCGATGTGGTGATGAACAGCTCGTCGAGTGCCGCGCCGCCGAAGGTGCACGCCGTGACCTTGGTCGCCGGCACCGGGATCACCTCATCCAGCGAGCCGTCGGGGGAGTAGCGGTGCACCGCGGACCGGTTCGACACCGCCACCCACACGCCGCCCTCGGCGTCGACGGTCAGGCCGTCGGGTCGGCCCTCGTCGTCGATCCGGACGAAGGTCCGATGCCCGGTCAGCCCGCGCTCCGGGTCGTAGTCGAACACCGACACCTGCTCGGTCGCCGTGTCGTTGTAGTAGGCGAGCGAGCCGTCGGGGCTCCACTCCAGCCCGTTCGAGATCGTGACGCCCTCGAGCACCACATGGGTCGAGCCGTCGGGATCGAGCCGGTACAGCGAGGCCGCGCCGGGCTGTCGGTCCTCGGCCATGGAGCCGCAGTAGAAGCGACCGTCGGGGTCGCAGCCGCCCTCGTTCATGCGCACCTCGTCACCCGCCCACAGCGGATCCAGGTGCGTGACGGTGCCGTCGGGCTCCTCGAGTGCGAAGCCGCGCTCGACACCGATGACGGCGCCACCCCGGGCGCGGGGTCGGACCGCTGCCGCGACGCGGCCGACGTGGCGGCGTTCGACGCTGCCGTCCTCGGCGAACGAGAGGATGTCACCGGCGAGCATGTCGACCCACCGCAGACCTCCCCAGCGCTCGGACCACACCGGACCCTCGCCGTGGTACGCCACGGGCCCGGTCACCTGCTCCACCTGGATCGTCATCGAGCGTCCCCTACCCGCCGCCGGCTTTTCCAAGCTCCGGGGGCGCACGTCCGTGCGGTGACCCGAGTCCCCACGCCGGGTGGTGCGTGCCCTCGGCAGGATTCGAACCTGCGCACACGGCTCCGGAGGCCGATGCTCTATCCCCTGAGCTACGAGGGCGCACTGCGGGCCGTGTCACCGTGGAACCGGTTACGGGGGCCCGGGTCGCAGACGTTACCATCCGTCAGCCGACCTTCCCGCCTCCGGCACCAGCAGGGTGACAATGCGCAACGACCTCACCGCCGCTCTCCGTCGGGTCCTGACCGACCTCGGCATCGAGCCCCCGACCGACATCCACCTCGAGCAACCGGCCCGCCGCGAGCACGGCGACTTCTCCTCGAACGTCGCCCTCACCTCGGCGAAGGCCGCCGGTCGCCCTCCTCGCGAACTGGCCCAGGACATCGTCGACCGGCTCACCGCGGACCTGCCGGAGCACGTGCGCTCGGTCGAGATCGCCGGTCCCGGGTTCGTGAACTTCCGCCTCGACGACGCCTGGCTGCACGACATGATCGCCGTCTCGGTCGCGGCCGGCGCCGACTTCGGCCGTTCGACAATCGGCGCGGGGCGCCGCGTCATGGTCGAGTTCGTCTCGTCGAACCCGACGGGCCCCGTGCACGCCGGCCATGCCCGCGGCGCCACCTACGGCGACGCGCTCGCCCGGCTCTTCGATCGCACCGGCCACGACGTGTCGCGCGAGTTCTACATCAACGACCGCGGCGTGCAGATGCAGACCTTCGCCGAGTCGCTGAAGGCCCGCAAGGACGGCGTCGAACCCGCCGAGGGCGGTTACCAGGGCCAGTACATCATCGACTGGGCCGCAGAGATGCCCGACGACGCCGACCCGCTCGAGTGGGGTGAGGCGCATGCGCTCGCCGACCAGCGCGACACCCTCGCCCGCCTGAACGTCGTCTACGACACGTGGTTCTCGGAGCGCGCCATGGTCGACACCGGCGCGATCGAGGTCACGCTGGCCGACCTGCGCGAACGCGGCGTGGTCTACGACGCCGACGGTGCGGTGTGGTTGCGCTCCACCGACTTCGGCGACGACAAGGACCGCGTGCTCGTCAAGAGCGACGGCGAGTTCACGTACCTGCTGCCCGACATCGCCTACCACCGCGACAAGTTCGCCCGCGGCTTCGACCTGCTCGTCAACGTCTGGGGTGCGGACCACCACGGCTACGTGCCGCGCGTCCGTGCCGCGGTCCAGGCGCTCGGCCACGATCCCTCGGACCTCGAGGTGGTCATCACCCAGCTGGTGCGCCTCGAACGCGACGGCGAAGAGGTGAAGATCTCGAAGCGCTCCGGCAACCTCATCACGCTGTCCGACCTGCTCGACGAGGTCGGCGTCGACGCGGTGCGGCTCACCTACCTGTTGCAGTCGGTCGACTCGCCGCAGACGGTCGACCTGGACCTGATCGTCGCCCAGTCCAACGAGAACCCCGTGTACTACGTGCAGATGGCGAACGCCCGACTGCACTCGATCGACCGGGTCGCCGCGGAACGAGGCATGGAGCGGATGCCGCTCGACCAGGCCGACCTGTCGGTGCTGACCCACGAGCGTGAGCTCGACATCCTCCGCCAGCTCTTCGTGCTGCCCGACGTCGTCGAGCTCGCCGCACGCGAACGGGCGCCGCACAAGGTGACCACCTGGGTCCGTGAGCTCGCCGGTGCCGTGCACGGCTTCTACCACGACTGCCCGATCCTGCGCGACGACGTGCCCGAGCCGGTGCGTCAGGCCCGCTGGTGGCTGAGCGCTGCAGCCGGCAACGGTCTGCGGGTCGGCCTGGACCTGCTCGGCCTCGAAGCGCCCGAGCACCTCTGAGGGCGACGTCGTGACCGACCATGCCCTTGGTGAAGGCCGTCTGCCCGATCATCGCGACAGCCCACTGCCGTTCGACCTGCTGCCCGACTCCGCCGTGGCGGCGGAGGACGGCCGACTCCGCATCGGCGGGGTCGATCTGCTCGACGTGGCCGAGGAGTACGGCACACCCGTGTTCGTCTACGACGAGGCGCACCTGGCGTCGCGCTGCGCCGAGGCCGTCTCGGTCTTCGGTCCCGACGGTGCGATCTACGCCACCAAGGCGTTCCTGTGCCGGGCGATGGCCCGACTCGCGCACGCCGAGGGCATGCGACTCGACGTCGCCACGATGGGGGAGCTCGAGATCGCGCTCTCGGCCGACGTGCCGGCCGATCGCATGGTGCTGCACGGCAACAACAAGTCGGTCGCCGAGCTGGCTCGTGCGCTCGACGTCGGTGTCGGTCGGATCATCGTCGACTCCGACGACGAGCTCGACCGGATCGAATCGCTCGTCGCCGAGGGTGCTCCTGCGCCGCGCGTGCTGCTGCGGATCAACCCCGGCATCGAGGTCCACACCCACGAACACGTCCAGACCGGCAACCTCGACTCCAAGTTCGGGTTCCCACTGCCGACCGGTCAGGCCGACGAGGCCGTCGCCCGCGCCCGGGCCAGCAGCGCGGTCGACCTGGTCGGCCTGCACCTGCACATCGGCAGCCAGGTCTTCAGCGTCGACAACTTCCTCGAGGGGCTCACCGTCGTCGCACCGTTCGTCGTCGAGCACGACCTGCCGGAGCTCGTCGTCGGAGGCGGCCTGGGCGTCGCGTACCTGGCGGGGGAGCAGGCGCCGTCGATCACCGAGTGGGGCACCGCCATCCTCGACGGCTGTCGTGCCGCGGGCATCACGGCCCGCATCAGCGCGGAGCCGGGACGGGCGATCGCCGCGTCGGCGGCGGTCACGCTCTACCGGGTGGGCACGATCAAGTACATCCCCGGCGTGCGCACCTACGTGGCGGTCGACGGCGGCATGAGCGACAACCCCCGGCCCGTCCTCTACGGCAGCGGCTACGAGACGTTCCTGCCGAGGGCCTCGACGTCGCGGCGCGAGATGCCGATCCGTCTGGTCGGCAAGCACTGCGAGTCGGGGGACCTGCTGGTCCGTGAGGGGCTCGTCCCCGCCGACCTCGCCGTCGGCGACATCGTGGCCACGCCGGTCACCGGTGCCTACGGCCACTCGATGGGCTCGAACTACAACAAGGTGTTCCGGCCGCCGGTGGTGTTCGTACGCGACGGCACGGCGCGACTCGTGGTCCGCCGTGAGACCGTCGACGACCTGCTCGCCACCGACCTGGGCTGAGCGTCGCAGGGCCGAGGTGCTCGATCAGCCCAGCGGCCCGGTGGCCCGGTAGCGCAGGCTGCCTCGCAGGGCGGCCGCACTCGAGTTGCAGCGCTGCTCGAAGTCGACCGAGAGCTTCGACACCAGTCCGTCGGTGCCCATCTCGATCTCGTGGATGGTGAAGGTGCCCGTTCCGTCGCTGCACGCCCGGCCGGAGCCGCTGACGTCCATGCCGGGACGGGTCGGGGAACCCGAGGAGAAGTCCTGCACGTTCTCGTAGGTGCCCGGGGTGAGCGGCGCGCCGTTCCCGGCTCGGAACATGAGCTCCCAGTTGGTCGAACCGGCGTTGAACCGGACCCGGGCGTTGACGGTGTTGTAGATGGTCGCCGGGGTGAAGGTGCCGTCGGCCGGGAACCAGGTCCTCGTGAGGCCCTGGCCGATGTAGTCGCCCAGGTCGCTCTGGAAGTACAGGAACGTGCCGTCGTAGGCGCTGTCGCAGGCGTCGCCCGAGCCGTCGCGGTCGGCGTCGGACTGCGTGGCGTTCGGCGCGTCGACGCAGTTGTCGATCTGGTCGCGCACCCCGTCGCCGTCGCCGTCGGCGGTGGGCAGCGCCGGCACGCTCGCGTTCCAGTGGATGGTGCCGGTGAGCAGCCGGGCGTTGGAGTCGCAGCGCTGCTCGAAGTCGATCGCGACCCGGACGGGGTTGCCCCCGACGTCGGTGGCGAGCTCTCTGATGGTGAACGCGCCCTCGAGCGTGTTGCAGCCACGGCCCGAGCCCGAGATGCTGAGCCCTGGACGGGCGGGGGACTGGAAGGGGAGTCGCTGCGCCCCCTGGTAGGTGCGGCCCTCCTGCAGCTGGTCGCCGATCGCCGAGCCGAAGTCCAGCTTCCACGACGCCTGGGAGCCGCCGTCGACGTCCAGCGTGAGGCGCGACCCACCGCGGGAGGCGGTGAAGACCGCGTCGGCCGGCGTCCAAGTGCGGGTCACGCCGCCGCCGATGTACTCACCCGGGGGGCTGACGAACCGCAGCGCTGTCGTCGGCAGCGGAGTGAGCGGCACCGTCGTGGTCGTCGTCGAGGTGCTGGTCGTCGAGGTCGTGCTGGTGGTCGACGTGTTCGTGCCGCCGTCCCCGGGATCGGTCGGCGGTGGTGTGCACGCGACTGCTGCCAGGAGCAGCGCTGCGGTCGCGGCCACGCCGAACCTGGTGGCCGTCGGTCGGCCGGCACGACGCGTCGTCAACCGCTGTGCGATCTCGCCCATTGTGTTCCCCTCCGCCCTGACCGGCCCCCACGACCGATGGGGCGAGACGATAGCTGCGGCCCGCCGCAAGTGCCTCGATTCGGACCCCGACGTCGCCGGAACCGGGTTCTCGTCGCCGGTCGTCCGGCCGATAGCCTCGCGACGTGGAACGAACGGTGAGCATCGGAGTCCTGGGGTGCGGCAACGTGGGTGCCGCCCTGATCGAGCAGGTCGGGCGTCGCAGCGACGCGATCTACGACCGGACCGGCATGCGCCTCGTGATCACGCGGGTCGCCGTGCGGTCCCTGTCGAAGGAGCGTGAGGTCGAGCTCGACCCGTCGGTGCTCACCACCGACGCACACGAGGTCGTGACCGACCCGGCGATCGACCTGGTCGTCGAGGTCATCGGCGGCATCGAGCCCGCCCGCGAGCTGATCGCCACTGCGCTCAAGCACGGCAAACCGGTGGTCACCGCCAACAAGGAGCTGCTCGCCAACGTCGGCGTCGAGCTCTTCGGTGAAGCGGACGCAGCCGGGGTCGACCTGCTCTTCGAGGCGGCCGTGGCCGGCGGCATCCCGATCATGCGCCCCCTGCGCGAGTCGCTCGTCGCCGAGGACCTCGCCCGGGTGATGGGCATCGTCAACGGGACGACCAACTACATCCTCACGAAGATGGCCGAAGAGGGCTGGACCTACGCGGCGGCACTGGCCGAGGCGCAGAGCCTGGGGTACGCCGAGCGCGACCCGACCGCGGACGTCGAGGGTTTCGACGCGGGGGCGAAGGCCGCGATCATCGCCACCATCGCCTTCGGTCACAAGGTCGTCGCCGGCGACGTCTACCACGAGGGCATCTCGAAGATCACCCAGACCGACATCGACTTCGCGACCCGCCTCGGGTACGTCATCAAGCTGCTCGCGATCGCCGAGCGGTTCGACGACGACTCCCTCGCCGTGCGGGTGCACCCGGCGATGGTGCCGGCCGAGCATCCGCTCGCCGCGGTCCGCGACAGCTTCAACGCCGTGTTCGTCGAGGGCGCGGACGTCGGTGACCTCATGTTCTACGGCCGCGGTGCCGGTGGCTCGCCCACGGCCTCGGCCGTCTTCGGTGACGTCGTCGACGCGGCGTCGAACCTCGGCAAGGGTGCGCACGCCTCGATCGGGACGTTCGGTCGGGCGGTCATGCGTCCCGTCGACGAGCTCTACTCGCCGTACTACCTGAACATCGAGGTGGCCGACCGCCACGGTGTGCTGGCCGAGGTCGCCGGCGTGTTCGGCGCCCATCGCGTGTCGATCCGTTCGATGGAGCAGGAGGCACTCGATCCGGCCGACGGTGCACCCGCCGGCGCGGCCCGCCTGATCTTCATCACCCATGCGGCGCGAGAGGCCGACGTGCGGGCGACCCTGCACGAGCTGCGCTCGCTGGACACCGTCACCTCGGTCGGTTCGGTCCTGCGTGTCGTGGGTGCCGAGTGATGAAGTACGTCTCGACCCGAGGTGACGCGCCGGTGCTCGGCTTCGGCGACGTCCTGCTCGCCGGGCTCGCGACCGACGGCGGGCTGTACCTGCCCGAGACCTGGCCCGCGTTGCCGCCGCTCGACGAGCTGCGGGGGCGTTCCTACGCCGAGGTCGCCGTCGAGGTCATGTGGCCCTTCGTCGAGGGCGAGATCGAGCGCGACGCGTTCGAGCGGATCGTCGAGGAGAGCTACGCGACCTTCGACACCGACGCCGTCTGCCCCGTGGTCGGACTCGGACAGACCGCCTCGGGCGCCGAGCTCGACCTGCTCGAGCTCTTCCGCGGCCCGACGCTCGCCTTCAAGGACGTCGCGCTGCAGCTCGTCGGTCGGCTCTTCGACCATGTGCTCACCGAACGTGATGCGCGGGTCTGCGTCCTCGGCGCCACCTCGGGTGACACCGGCTCGGCGGCCATCGAGGCATGTCGCGACCGGGACCGGGTGGACATCTTCATCCTGTTCCCCGACGGGCGGGTCTCCGACGTGCAACGTCGTCAGATGACGACCGTCGACGCGCCGAACGTGCACGCCGTGGCGGTGCGCGACGGCAACTTCGACGACTGCCAGGACCTGGTCAAAGCGGCGTTCGCCGACGTCGGCTTCCGTGGCGAGGTCGGCCTGTCGGCCGTGAACTCGATCAACTGGGCGCGGGTCATGGCGCAGATCGTCTACTACGTGACCTCGCACCTGCAGGTCGCTGCCGACGGCGGTCCGGTCACGTTCGTCGTGCCGACCGGCAACTTCGGCAACATCCTCGCCGGTTGGGCCGCCAAGCAGATGGGCCTCCCGGTCGATCGACTCGTCGTCGCGTCGAACCGCAACGACATCCTCACCCGGTTCTTCACCACCGGCACGATGGAGCTGCACGAGGTCGTGCCCACGAGCAGCCCGTCGATGGACATCCAGGTGAGCTCCAACCTGGAGCGCCTGCTCTTCGAGGTGCTGGACCGCGACGGCGCCGCGATCGCCGAGCTGATGTCGTCGTTCCGGACGACGGGCACCGCGACGGTCGAGGTCGCCGTGCTCGAACGGCTGCGCGCCGAGTTCGACTGCGGTCGGGTCGACGACGAAGCCGCCGCGGAGGTCATCCGCCACGTGCACCACCGGTCGGGCATGCTGATCGATCCGCACACCGCGGTGGCCGTCGGCGTCGCCGAGGCGCTCGAGGGCGATCCGTCGGTGCCCGTCGTGGCGCTCGCCACGGCACACCCCGCGAAGTTCCCCGACGCCGTGCAGGCCGCCACCGGTGTGCACCCGCCGCTGCCGGCGCACGTCGCCGACCTCTTCGAGCGCACCGAACGGGTCGAACACGTCGACTGCGACCTGGTCGCCGTGCAGGCCCTGGTCCGCGCCGAGCTCTCGGACTGATTCGAGAGGGTCCGGTCCCTCGGGCAGACTGTCGGCCATGAAGTACGTGATCTGTGTGCCCGACGGCTGTGCGGACGAGCCGCATCCCGACCTGGGCGGTCGGACGCCGCTCGAGGTGGCCGACACCCCGGTGCTGCGGGCGCTCGCCGCTCGTGGCACGGTCGGTCGGGCGGCGGTGATCCCCGAGGGCTTCCCGCCCGGCAGCGACGTCGGCAACCTGTCGTTGCTCGGCTTCGATCCCGCCGAGCACCACACCGGTCGAGCACCGATCGAGGCGGCCTCGCTCGGCATCTCGATCCGCCCCGACCAGGTCGCGTTCCGCTGCAACCTGTCGACGGTCGATCTCGACCGCGGCGGTCCCGGCGGCCTCATGGTCGACTTCGCCGGCGGTCACCCCACCTCCGAGGCCGCCGCGGCGGTCATCGCTGCGCTCGACGCCGAGCTCGGCAGCGGTGCCGGCGCCGAGATCTCGTTCCACCCGGGTGTGCAGTACCGCCACATCATGGTGGCGCCCGAGTCGTGGGCCGACGCCGTCTGCATCCCGCCGCACGATCTCTCCGACGACCCGGCGGTGTGGCCGACGGGACCTGCGGGTTCGAAGCTCTCCGACGTCATGACGGCGAGCCGGGAGATCCTCGCCCGGTTCGACGACGTCGGCGCCAACCAGATCTGGCTCTGGGGTCAGGGCCACCAGCCGCAGCTGCCGTCGTTCCGCGACACCTACGGCCTGGACGCCGGCATGGTGACCGCCGTCGACCTGGTGCGTGGGCTCGGCGTGCTGACCGGCATGGACATCGTCGACGTACCTGGCGCGACCGGTTGGTACGACACCGACTACGAGGGCAAGCGAGACGCTGCGATCGAGGCGCTCCGTTCGGGCAAGGACCTGTTCGTCATCCACATCGAGGCGACCGACGAGGCCGGCCACGCCGGCAACGTCGAGGAGAAGGTGCGTGCACTCGAGAACTGGGACCGACGTGTGCTCGCCGATCTCATCCCTGCGCTCGACGCGATGGGGGACTGGCGACTGTTGATGTCGCCGGACCACCCGACGCCGCTCGCCCTCAAGACCCACACCTCGGACACGGTGCCGTACCTGCTGGTCGACTCCTCGGTCGACGGCCCCGGCGGGGAGTACTCCGAGGTCGGCACCGCCGACAGCGACGTGGTCGCCGGTCACGACCTGGTGCCGTTGCTCATCGGCAGCTGAACCCCTCCGAGGTTCGGTGAGGCTCGTCGCCGCGGTCGCACGCGGCGGCGGTTGCCCCCTCCTGCGCCGGGTCGGATAGGATTTCAGGGTCCGCCGTGGAAGGGGACTGCAGGGGGACGTCGACCCGCCGGCCATCAGGCACGGGTACAGGTCGGCTCCTCACCGCTCTTCACGTGGCGAACACGGACTCCCCATCAGCAGTCGGAGCGGTGCTCCGCTGTCACACCAGCGCAGTCGAACGAGCTGTTGCCGAGCAACGAAATGGGTACAACCTGTGAGTGCTGATCCGATCGATCTCGAAGGCCTCGAGCGCAAGGACCGTGCCGAGCTGGCCACCATCGCCGCCGCACTCGGCGGCAAGCCGGGGTCGAGGGCCAAGAAGGCCGACATCGTCCAGATGATCCTCGAGCTCGCCGGCGTCACACCGGCCGAGCCCCCGGCCGATGCCGCCGACGACGAAGGTACCGGCTCCGCCGAGGCCGACGCCGATGCAGCGCCGACCGACGCAGCGCCGACGGA
>JALYWI010000050.1 GCA_030852785.1 Actinomycetota bacterium | reverse complement strand
ACTTCGGGTCAAGCGTCCCGTTTTTCGGGACGGTTTGGCAGCCGGTCGCGGTCGACCACCCGGAGGAGAGGAGCTCAGCGCAGCAGCGCTTCGCTGGGATCCTCCGGCAGATGCGTCAGCGGCACCTGCAGCTCCGACACCGTCGGACCCACCTTCCGGGCGATCGGGTCGAGCGCCGCCAGGTCGAACCCGTACAGGTCGGCGGCGTTCCCGCCGAGCAGCGCCCGCATGGCGGACTCGTCGAGGTCGCTGAAGCGCTGACGGATCGCCTCACGGGTGTGCGGGAAGGTGCCCTCGTTGTGGGGGTAGTCGCTGCCCCACATCATGCGGTCGGCGCCGATGAGCTCCCTCGCAGCAGCGTCGTCCGCGCTCGGCATGCTCGCACCCACCCAGCAGTTCCGGCGGAAATAGTCGGTCGCGCTCAACGGCAGGATGTGCTCGGGATCGAACCGCAGCTCGCCGATGCGGCCCGTGTCACGGATCTGCGCCAGATGGCGGTCGAGCTGCTCGAGCATCGGCGGGATCCACGACGTGCCCAGCTCGGTCATCACGAACTTGAGCCGCGGGAAGCGCTCGAACACCCCCGACAGCAACAGCTGCACGAACGGGCGCTGCGAGTAGAAGCTGACCTCGGCGATGAACAACAGCGCCGAGGCGTGGTAGCGGCCGTAGTCGGGTGAGCCGGTGCCGCCATGGCTGTTGATCGGGACCTCGAGCTCCTCGCACACCGCCCACAACGGGTCGTAGATCGGGTCGTAGAGCGGCTTGACGTAGTCGACGTCGGGCGGGACCGAGCCCAGCAGGATGCCGCCGCGCAGCCCGTTCTGCTTGATCCAGCGGACGTCCTTGATGGCCTCGTCGACGTCGTTCAGGAAGATCTGTCCGATGCCGGCGCGGCGCTCGGGGAACCGTCCGCACCACTCGGCCATCCAGCGGTTGTGGGCGCGGATGCCCGCGAGCCTGTGCTCGTACTCCTCGGGCCGCGGCGGCCGGGCGAAGAGCACGAAGCTCGGGAAGAACGGCGGCACCGTGTTCGGGAACACGACCTCGCCGACGATCCCGTCGGCCTCGAGGTCGCCGATGCGCCGCTCGTCGTCCCAGTTGCGCACGCGGCTGCCGTCGGCCTCCTGCAGGTCGCGGAACGGGTTGCGGTACTTGGCGCGCCACGCGTCGAAGTCGTCCAGGTACGCCGGGTCGAGGTACTCGCGGTACATCTCGTGGTTGGCGCCGGCGTGGCAGTCCGCCGAGATGATCGTGTAGCGGTCAGAGGTGCCGGTCGTCGCGGACGAGCTGGTCATCGTGTCGGTCGTCATCGTCATGTTGCCCCCCGGCGTCGACGCCTCGTGCGGGCGTGTCGGAAACGAGAACCTGTTCTCGTTCCCAACGGTAGCCCCGTCTCGCGGACCACACGCCGCGATCCGACCCGGGGGTCCGGGGCGGACCGTCGACTACCGTCCGCCCCATGGAGATCGAAGGTCGTCGCGTCCTGCTCACCGGTGCCACGGGCGGCCTGGGATCCGCCATCGCGATGGACCTGTCGCAACGCGGCGCCGAGCTGGTGCTCAGCGGCCGTCGCACCTCGGAGCTGGAGTCACTCGCCGCGCTCACCGGCGGCAGCGTCCTGACCGCGGACCTGGCCACGGCCGACGGGCTCGAGGCGTTGTGCGACGCGGCGTCCGACGTCGACATCGTCGTCGCGAACGCCGGGATCGGCAGCGACGTCTCGATCGAGGCGATGGGCGCCGGCGACATCGACGTGGTGATCGACGTCAACCTGCGTGGACCGATCCACCTCGCGACCCGCTTCGCGCAGTCCCGCATCGAGCGCTACCTGCCGGGCTCGATCGTGTTCGTCGGGTCCCTGTCGGGGCTCGCCGCTTCGCCGAACACCCGGATGTACAACGCCACGAAGTTCGGGCTGCGTGGATTCGCCCTCTCGCTGCGCGAGGACCTGGCGCCCTACGGGATCGGCGTCGGCATCGTCGAGCCGGGCTTCATCCGCGAGGCGGGCATGTTCGCCAACTCCGGCACCCAGCTGCCCACCGGTGTGCGGACCAAGACCGCTCCTGACGTGGCCCGTGGTGTCGCCGAGGCGATCCTCGAGGACCGCGCCGAGGTGTTCGTCGCGCCGATCGAGCTGCGGCTCGCCGCGACGCTCGCCTCGGTCGCCCCGGGGTTGAGCGCGTGGGTGCAGCGACGCGCCGGCGCGGCCGAGATCACCGCCAGCCGGAACTGACGCGGCCGGACCCGGCCCAACCGGAGCTGAACGCAGCCAGACCCATGCCAACCGGACACGCAGCACCAGCGGGCCGAGCACGCGGGGAAGGCGAACATGCGAAGCCGCTCGAACAGGCCGAGCCGCTCGAACAAGGAAAGCTCGAACACGCCGAGCCGCTCAGGCGGCTCAGGGCACGTCGTGCATGAGCTCGCCCATGCCGAAGCAGATCTCGGCGGCGAGCTCGATGCCGCTCGGCAGCACGCCCATGCCGAAGAAGCCGTGCACCATGTCGTCGTAGCAGCGGTACCGCACCGGCACGCCGGCATCGACGAGACGCTCGGCGTAGCGCTGCCCTTCGTCGCGCAGCGGGTCGAACCCGGCGGTCACCACGATCGCCGGCGCCACGCCGGACAGATCCGCCTGTTCGATCGGCGAGGCCAACGGTGAGTCCCAGTCCGCCGCGTCGGGCAGGTACTGCGCGCGGAACCACTCCATCGACGCCTTCGACAGGAAGAAGCCCTCGGCGAAGGTCTGGTGGGACTGCTCCCGCATCCGGGCGTCGGTCGACGGGTAGACGAGGCACTGCGCGACCGGTGCCGGCACGTCGGTGTCCCGGGTGACCTGGGCGATGACCGCGGCCAGGTTGCCGCCCGCGCTGTCGCCCATGACGCCGACCCGGCCGGGTTCGATCGACAGCTCGGCGGCGTGGTCGTGCACCCAGCGGTACGCGGCCACTGCGTCGTCGACCGCGGCGGGGAACGGGTGCTCGGGAGCGAGTCGGTAGTCGACCGAGATGACGACGCACTCGCTCGCATCGGCGAGCAGGCGACACGTGCCCTCGTGGGTGTCGAGGTCACCCGCGACCCAGCCGCCGCCGTGCAGGTAGACGATCGCCGGCGAGCCCTCGGGCAGTCCGAAGCGCCGGTAGATCCGCAACGGGATCCAGCCCGCCGGGCCGGGGACCTGGCGGTCGGTCACGTAGATGCCCTGGCGCAGCGGCATGCCGAGTCGGGTGGAGCGTCGCAGCGATGCCCGTCGTTCCTCGACGGGCATGTCCGGGTCGCTGTCGAGACCGAGTCGGGTGCTCGCCGCGATGAGTGCCTGCACCCGCCGGTTCAACACCCGGCCGTCACGCACCACCGGTGGCGCGTCGATCACCCGGTCGATCACCGAGTCGGGGAGTCCGAGCAGTCGGGTCGCGACGCGGGTGCCGAGGCTGGAGCGGTTCGTCATGCCGCCACAGGGTACGTGCCGGCACGGCGGCCGGCACGGGTCACCGGATGGCCCAGCTGTCGTCGGACACCTTGAGCGACGTGGTGTCGACGATCTCGAAGTCGTTCGCGGTGAGCGACTGGAGCTGGCGCAGGTCCGCTGCGTTCCAGCCCGTCGAGTTCTCACCGGTCAGGTGCATGTTCTGGGAGCAGGTGTCGGTGAGGACGGTGCCGTGGGTGCGGAGTGCCTGCGCCATCGCACGAGCCTGCCCGCTGAAGCGGCTCAGATCGACGTTGGCCTTGAGGCGGGCCCAGGCGCCCATGGGCATCTCGCTGGTGTCGGCCTGCTTGCCGTCGGAGCTGCTCGCCGGCCAGACGTGCGACGAGGCGATCGTGTTGCTGCAGAACGCCGAGACGTGGTGCACCGCACCGGCGTTCACCTCGTCGACCCGGAACGCCTGGCCGATCATGGGCGTGTTGGGCGAGTTGGTCGTGAACTTCACACGATCGGTGGAGCTCAGCGAGTACTTGGCACCCGAGTTGGCGGTGCGGGGGCCGAGACCCCGGAGGGTGTGCTCGTACTGGATGAGCTCGTAGGCGGAGCAGTCGGCGCTGTCGACGACGAGCACGTGGCGGTCCCAGGCTGCGCCGGGGTGGCCCTCGACCCGCGGTGCGGCCGGCAGGGGCACCCGGCCGCGGTACTCGTGGGGGCTCACGTTGATCGTGTAGAGCACGGACTGCATGCCCGTGACGCGCGAGTCGACGACGTTGATCGGGATGCCCGACGACGAGCCCTGCCAGACCGTCGAGCTCGGCGTCGAGATCGCTGAACCGCGGGAGCGCTGGCCGCTGAGCCAACGATCCGAGTTCGGGTGGACCGGGAGTCGGTCGATGTTCGTGGCGTTCAGGTAGTGGTTGGCCGGGAACACGTCACAGCCACCGATCTGCGAGCGGGTGGACGTCGCCCTGAAGCTGACCGGGCCCGTGGGCGGCGCGACCGTGATCGGCGGCGCTGCGGTCGTGCTCGGTGCGCCACCGGGCGCGGCGGTGGTCGGGGTCGGGCGAACCGCTCCCGGCGTCGGGCGCAGGACGGTGGTGGTGTCGTCGTTGGCGGGACCGTCTCCGGTCGGGCCCGGCGCGCAGGCCGCGCCGAGTGCCGCCACTGCGGCGATCGTCGTGAGGATCACACGACGCCGACGCGTCGTGGCTGTACTTCGTGCGTTCTTCAAGAGTGTGTTGCCTCCATGGCCTTCATGGTCGTCAGAACTTCTCGTGGGCTTTACCTCTCGACGCGTGAATTCCGGCCGATGAGGCCGAACCACCCGTGAGGGTGTGACCGAGGGCGCACCACGGCGCCGGCGCGCCGGCCGGTCGGGTTGTTCGTGCCGAGGCGGTCACGCACCCGATGCGGGGCGCGCCGATGCCGACGTGCCGGGCAGACCGCCCGGCCCGTCGGATCCTCAGGCGGGTCGCAGCTCGTTGAGCTCGGCGGCGTTGTCGCGCATCACCAGATCGAGCACCTTCTGCTCGAGGCCCGTGAGCTCCTCGAGGTAGTCGAGCGGCAGTGGCATGCCCTCGATGTGGGGCCAGTCGGAGCCGAACAGGATGCGCTCAGGACCCATGAGGTCGAGCAGCTCGTGGACGTCGTCCTCCCAGAAGGGGTTGATCCAGATGTGCCGCCGGAACGTCTCGACCGGATCCTCGGGGAACCAGCCGGCCATCTTCTTGCCGAGCGCGTCGAGGCGGTGGAAGAGGCCGCGGAGGAACCCGGAGCCGTTCTCGACCGACGCGACCCGCACGTTGGGGAACCGGTGGAACAGCTGGTCCGCGACGAGCGCCGCGAGGAAGTCCTCGATGGGTCGCTCGAGCTGCAGCATCTTGATGGGCTGGGGCACACCGCCGCTGAAGTTCGAGGTGAACCCGTCGGTGGCGTAGCCGTTCGAGGAGTAGCCGGAGTCGCCCGCGTGCACCACGACGGTGATGCCCGCCTCGTTCACCCGTGCCCAGAACGGGTCGAACTGCGGATCCGTCGGCGCCCGTCGGCCGAGCACGGTCATGGGTGCGGCGGGGCGCATCACGATCGTGCGGGCGCCCTTGTCGAGCGCCCATTCCAGCTCGCTGCACGCGAAGTCCAGGTCGGCGAGCGTGATGTACGGCGCCGCGAAGATGCGGTCCTGGTGGGCGAAGCCCCAGTCCTCCTCGACCCAGCGGTTGAAGGCACGGAACAGCACGGCGACCGCTTCGGGGTCGTGGTGCAGCTCCTCCTCGTAGACCATGCCGAGCGTCGGGAACATCCAGATCTTCTCGAGGCCGTGGCGGTCCATCGTCGCGAGACGGGCGTCACGGTCGCGGTACTCGGGCTTGATCCGGTCGCGTGCCTTGAGCAGGTCGAGCGGGTTGTCACCGTTCGGGTTGCCGCGGAAGTAGTCCTTGAGCACACCGGGGCTGGCGACGGGGTCGAAGGTCGGGTTGACCACCGCACGGGACACACGGCCACCGAGCACGTTGTACTGGCGGCCGTTGATCTCGGCCCACTGGAAGGTCCGTGGACCCCACGCAGGGTCGAGGTGGCGGGTGAAGGCGTCGAGGGCTTCGTAGTAGTGGTTGTCGGCGTCGAAGGGGCGATCCAGAGTCTGGGCCATCCCAAGACTGTCCTATGCATCCGCAAGGGGATCAAGGTGACAGGTCACTCTCCTTGCCGCTCCCTGAGGGGTCGGGCAGGCTGTGAGCGGCACTGAATTGCAGTCGGCGAGCGTCAGGTGGTGGGCGATGGGGGCGAAGGTCGGACGGACCCGATGGCTGGTGGCGGCGGTCGTGGCGGCCGCGTCGGTCACCGCATGCGCACCGCCGTTGATCGGCATGCCGGGGGTCGTGGGCGGCACACCGGGTCAGCCCGCATCGCCGGGTCAGCCGAGTGTGCAGCTGCCCGCAGCGGACTGCGATCAGGCCGCCGACGGGGCGCAGTTCGAACAGGCCGATCCTGGCTCGGTCGACCTGTCGGCCGAGGCGCTCACCGACGCGATGGCGTACGGCTCGGCGAGGGGCGCGCAGTCGCTGCGCGTCTACCGCCGCGGGTGCTTGGTCGCACGCAGCGCGAACGACCCGATGACCGACTGGGTGCCGCTGCCCGCATGGAGCATGACCAAGGGTGTCGTCGCGCTGGTCACCGGCCGTGCGATCACGATGGGTCACCTCTCGCTCGACGACCCGATCGGCCGCTACGTGGACGGGCTCGATGAGGCGCACGCGGCCGTCACCGTCCGGCACCTGTTGACCCAGACCTCCGGCCTGCGGTTCGCCTGGGGCAACGACCTGAACGACGCCGGCACGGGTGACTCCGCCGCGCTGGTCCTGCGCCGACCGTTCGAAGCCGCGCCGGGCTCGCAGTTCGTCTACGCGCAGACCACCGTCACGGCGCTCGTCGCCGTGGTCGAGGGTGCGGTGGGGGAGGACTTCCAGTCGTTCGCCGCGAGGGAGCTCTTCGGTCCGATCGGCATCCCGGATGCCGAATGGACCTGGCAGCGCGACATGGTGGGTCGCACCCAGGGTTTCGCCTTCCTCGAGATGAGTCCCCGCTCGTTCGGCCGCATCGGGTCGCTCATGCTCGAGCAGGGCACGTGGCGCGGGCGTGAGCTGATCGCCGAGTCCTACTTCGCCGAGGGCAGGGCGGGCACCGCCGCCAACCCGGGGTACGGGTTCCTGTGGATGACGAACCGTGGTGAGCGCTACATCGACACCGGCCCCGCGCTGCAGCAGCGCGAGCGCCGGTGGGTGCGCTCGCTGCCCGAGGACGCCTTCGGACTGACCGGCATGTTCGACCAGCAGGTCGTGGTGGTGCCGAGCCTCGACGTCGTCGTGGTGCGCATGGGGCTGCCGGCCGACCTGTTCGTCGATCCGATCGGCGACGTCGACCTGCGTCGGCCGGGTTGGGACCACCGCTTCTACCGTCTGCTCATGGCCGCGGTGACCGACGTCGAGGTGCCCGACGTCGGCGACTGGGTCCAGGACCCCGACCCGCCGCCGATCGACCCCAAGTACCTGCTCGACCTCACCTTCTGAGGCGCGCTCCGCTCGGCCCCGGCCGGGTCGGTTGCCTTCACCTCACCGGCGAGCTGGACGACCGAGTGGGTTGCACGGTCGTGCTGTTCGCCCGCCGCTGCACTCCACCCGGCTGAGGACATCACCCGCGAGCTGGACGAGCGAGTGGGTTGCGCCAGCGTGCTGTGCGGCCGCCGTTGCACTCCACCCGACCGAGTGGGTTGCATCAGCCTGCTGTGCGCCCGCCGTTGCACTCCACCCGGCTGAGTGGGTTGCGCGGTCGTGCTGTGCGGCCGCTGTTGCACTCCACCCGGGCGGCCGTCAGCGTGGCTCGGCGAACAGCCGTTGGAGGTTCCCGATGAGCTCGGTCGGATCCTCGGTGTCCTGCCAGCTCGCGTAGATCATCTCCCATCCCCACGACGTGAGTCGGTTGTGGCGAGCCCGGGCGACCCTGCCCCGGCGCGGCCCGGAGTGCCACATCTCGGAATCGGCCTCGAGCCCGATGAGGTGCTCGGGCCACGCCACGTCGATCCGGGCGATCAGTCGACCGTCGACGATGACCGGGTGCTGTCGGACTGGCGCGGGGATGCCGGCGCTCCTCGCGATGCGCTCCACGAGTCGTTCGAAGTGTGAGTCGGGGATCCGCCCGACGCGGTCGGGGCGTGCCAGGACGCGCTGGAGCGCGTCGACGCCGGTCGGGCCCGTGCGCACCGCGTCGTGCAACGTCGCAGTGATCCATCGGAGGTTGGTGCCACGGCGGAGCGCGTCGTCCAGCGCCTGTTCGACGACGTCGTCGTCCACCACGGCCCCCAGGTCGACGAGCGTGCGGGCCAACGTCGTCACGCGGATCGAGTCGACGATCAGCGTCGGCAGGGTGTCGAACCGTCGTGTCCGGTGCGTCACGTAGTCGTGGACGAGGCGCGTCCCGTTGTGAGCAGTGGTCACCTCGAGCGGCGCGCACTCGACGCCGTCGAGCCGGTGCAGGCGAGCTGCTGCGCGGTGCGAGGCGACACCGCGCAGGGCCGTCGTGGCGACGAGCAGCTCCTGGCGCCAGGTGTTCGGAGCGCCTTCGACGACGAACACGCCGGGGTGCGGTCGGCGGAGCAGCCCACGGTCGACGGCGTCGCCCAGGTTCGCCGACGTCAGACCGAAGGTCGCCGCGTGGGGGAGCGCCACGACACCGTGCTGGTCGGCCGCCAGGCGCAAGAGCGCCGCGAGGTCGGTGCGTCGGGAGGATGGCACCGCTCCATGCTCGACGTGGTCGAGCACGGCGTCACCGGGGCACGCGCCCCGGTCGGCGGGGTGGGTTGCAGGACGGCGCTGGTGGGTTGCTGTTGCAACCCACTCACGCAGTGGGTTGCAGGACGGCGCTGACCGGGCGCTGTTGCAACCCACTCGCGCGAGTGGGTTGCGGGGCAGCGCCGGTGGGTCGTCGTTGCAACCCACCGAGGCGGTGAGGGCATCGATCGCTCGAGCAGGAGCGCAGCCGCGCGCCGTGACCGGCGGGTCAGGCGACGGTGCTCGCGGCGAGCTCCTTGGCCCAGCGGTAGTCGGCCTTGCCCGACGGCGAGCGCACGACCTCGTCGACGACGATCCAAGCCTTGGGCAGCTTGTAGCGCGCGATCGAACGGCCGGCGTGGGCCTCGAGCGCGGCGTCGTCGGACGTGGCGCCCTCGGTGAGCTGCACGACGGCCACGACCTCGTTGCCCCAGCGCTCGCTCGGGCGTCCCGTCACCAGCACATCCGCGACGTCGGGGTGCGAGATGATCGCCTGTTCGACCTCCTCGACGAAGATCTTCTCGCCGCCGGAGTTGATGCACTGCGAGTCGCGTCCGAGCAGGTCGATCTCGCCGTCGGGCTTGCGCACGGCGCGGTCGCCCGGCACCGAGTACCGCACGCCGTCGATGGTCGGGAACGTGCGCGCCGTCTTGGCCGCGTCACCGAGATAGCCCAGCGGCACCGGGCCCGACTGGGCCACCCAGCCGATGCCGTCGTGGCCGGGCTCGAGCACTGCGTCGAGCGACTCGCTCACCACCGTCGCGCCGGGGCCGGGATTGAACTTGCCGGTCTGCACCGAGTCCTTGGTCGACAGGTGCGACGCCTGCGCGCCGGTCTCGGAGGAGCCGAGCGAGTCGTTCACGAGCAGGTTCGGCAGCAGCTCGAGGTACTCCTCCTTGATCGCTGCGCTGAGCGCCGCGCCGCCGTTGCCGAGCACGAACAGCGAGCTGACGTCGTAGTCGCCGGCCTTGAGCTCCTCGAGCAGCGGACGCGCCATGGCGTCGCCGACGACGACCACCGACTGCGCCTGCTCCTGTTCGACCATGCGCCACACCTCGGCCGGATCCAGGTTGTGCGACGTCGGGATGATCAGCGTCGAACCGGCGTTCAGCATCATGAAGCCGGCCCACTGCGCGGCGCCGTGCATGAGCGGCGGCAGCGTCATCAGGCGGAAGCCGGTGTTGTTGCGGACCTTCTCGACGATCTCGTCCTCGGAGCCGACCTCGATCCAGGTGCCGACCTCCTTGCCGCCCATGGCGTTCATGAAGATGTCGTGCTGGCGCCAGAGCACGCCCTTGGGCATGCCGGTCGTGCCGCCGGTGTAGACGATGTAGAGGTCGTCGGGGGATGCCTCGACGGGCGGACCTGCCGGGTCACCGGAGGCGAGCGCCTCTTCGTAGTCGACGGCGCCGGGCAGCAGCGCCTCACCCGAGTCGTCCGCGACCTGGATGAGCACCGTCAGCTCCGGCAGCTGCGGCAGCACGTTGGCGAGCGCAGGGGCGAACGCCGAGTGGTAGATCACGGCCTTCGCGTCGGCGTCGGTGAAGAGGTAGCGCAGCTCCTCCTCGACGTAGCGGTAGTTCACGTTGAACGGCGCGACACGAGACTTGTAGGCGCCGAGCATGCCTTCGATGTACTCGTTGCCGTTGTAGAGGTAGAGCCCGACGTGGTCCTGGCCCGACTGGTGCGGTTCCAGGTCGGAGCGCTCGGTGTGGCACCCCAGCCCGCGGCTGTGCAGGTAGGACGCGAGCCGGCGACTGCGTTCGGCGAGGTCGCCGAAGGTGAAGCGGCGCTCGCCGAAGATCAGCGCCTCGCGGTCGGGCACCGTGGCGGCGACGAGCTCGCTCACCCCGGCGAGGCTGAACTGCACCTCCGCGGTCGCTCCGCGGTCCGTCGACTGGCTCGTCTCGCTCATCATTCCCCCGTGGTGGTGCGCAGTGTGCTTCGATCTGACGACCCGTCAGCTTTGACGGCGATCAGCGTGCAGGCTAGACGACACCCCAACGCGGTCCATCCGCGCACACCCACGGGAGCACCTTCGATGACGCATTTCGTACCAGGCAGGTTCGACGGGAAGGTGGCGCTCCTGACCGGTGCGGCATCGGGGATCGGACGTGCCACGGCGCTCCAGCTCCATGCCGAGGGCGCCCAGGTGCTCGCCGTCGACGTGAACGAGGACGGCCTGACGTCGCTCGTCGACGAGGCCGGCTCGGGTGAGGGGACCGCCCGCCTGGTCGTCCGCACCGGCAGCATCACCGAGCGCGCCGAGTGCGTCGCCGCGGTGGAGCAGTGCGTGGCCGAGTTCGGACGGCTCGACGTGTTGGGCAACATCGCCGGCATCTCGCGCGCCGAGCACTTCGGTGACCTCGAGGAGGACCACTACCGGGCGATGATGGCGGTCAACGTCGACGGCCCGTACTTCCTGTCGCAGGCCGCGCTGCCGCATCTGCTCGAGGCCGAGGGCAACATCGTCAACATCGCCTCGAACGCGGGTCTGATGGGGACCTCGTACACCGTCGCCTACTCGATGACCAAGGGAGCGGTCGTGCAGCTGACGCGCTCGATGGCGATGGAGTTCTCGAAGACCAAGCTGCGGGTCAACGCGATCGCGCCGGGCTTCGTGACGACCGGGCTGACCCGGAACTTCCACATGCCCGACAACGTCGACATGGACCTGCTGCAGCCGATCATGGGCTACCGCGGGGGAGCGGATCCGTCCGACATCGCCGGGTTGTTCGCGTTCGTCGCGTCGGACGACGGACGGAACATGCACGGCAGCATCATCTCGAGTGATCTCGGCCTGACGGCCGGCTGAGTCAGCAGCAGCCTGACGGCCGGCTGAATCAGCGGCAGCCTGACGGCGGCTGAGTCACCGGCAGCCTGACGGTCGGTTGAGCAACAGCGGCCGGACGGTCGGCTGATCCACGAACCAGGGGGGCAAGTGATGGAAGACGACAAGGGTGAGGAGATCTCCTCGGCGGCCGCGCGTCCCGACGAGTCACGTCGTGACCCGGAGCGCACGCGGATCGACATCGAGGCGTGGTTGACCACGAAGCTCGGTGCCTCGGCGGAGCCGGTGGTGAGCGACGTCACGGTGCCGGAGTCCAACGGCATGTCGAGTGAGACCGTCCTGGTCGACGCGTCGTGGGTGACCGACGGGGAGCGCGTCGAGCACCCGCTGGTGTTCCGCATCGCCCCCGACGCGGCCGCCGTGCCCGTGTTCCAGACCTACGACTTCGACTCGCAGTTCCGGGTGATGGCCAAGGTGGGCGAGCTGTCCGACGTGCCGGTGCCCGACGTGTACTGGCTCGAGGAGGACGCCGCGCCGATCGGCGCGCCGTTCTTCGTCATGAGCCGCATCACCGGCGTGGTCCCTCCGGACGTGCTGCCGTACGACTTCGGGGACAACTGGCTCTTCGACGCCTCGCTCGAGGACCAGCGTCGACTCGAGGAGACATCCGTCGACGCACTCGCCCGTCTGCACGCCATCGCCGATCCGGTCACGAACTTCGACTTCCTCGCCTCGGACGCCGAGGGTGACACGCCGCTGCGGCGCCACGTCGCCGACCTGCGCAGCTACTACGAGTGGGTGTCGTCGGACGGCAACCGCTCACCGCTGATCGAGCGCTGCTTCGACTGGATGGACGAGCACTGGCCCGACGACGAGGGCGAGACCGTGCTCAGCTGGGGCGACGCCCGGATCGGGAACGCGATGTACCGGGACTTCGAACCCGTCGCGGTGCTCGACTGGGAGATGGCGGGCCTCGCGCCGCGTGAGGTCGACCTGGCGTGGATGATCTTCATCCACCGGTTCTTCGAGGACATCGCCGTGTCGATGGGGCTGGACGGCATGCCGCACTTCATGCACCGCGACCGCATCGTCGAGCTCTACGAGGAGCGGTCCGGTCACGCGCCGCACGACATGGACTTCTTCACCATGTACGCCGCGTTGCGTCACGCCGTGGTGATGAGCCAGGTGCAGCGCCGTGCGATCCGCTTCGGCGTCGCGGAGATGCCCGAGGACATCGACGACCTGATCATGCACCGCGCCACGCTCGAGGAGATGATGGCGGGCGAGTACTGGTCACGCGTGCTCTGAGCCCGGTCGACCGACAGACATAGGGGTCCTCATCGACAAGGGATGTCGACGAGGACCCCACTCCCACCGCCGAGGCCTGGGAGCGGGGTCGTCATCGACAACGGATGTCGACGAGGACCCCTATTTCCTGCTTGCGAGTCGGGTCAGATGCGTTCGATGACGGTGGCGGAACCCATACCACCGGCTGCGCACATCGCGACGACGCCGTAGCGGCTGTCGGTGCGCTCGAGCTCGTTCATCATCGTGACGATCATGCGGGCGCCGGTGCAGCCGATCGGGTGACCGAGCGAGCAGCCCGAGCCGT
>JALYWI010000048.1 GCA_030852785.1 Actinomycetota bacterium | reverse complement strand
CGACCGCGACGGCCCGGCGGAGCCCGACGCGGCGCGCCAGCCGGGAGCGCCGCATGCGCGACACCGCCAGCGCCACGCGCTGCCGCGTGCGGTCGGGCATCGGGGACAGGACGTTGACCGTCCGACGATCGCGGGTCCGCACGGTGCTCCTGGGTGGTGGCGTGGAGTGCGGGGAAGCGGGCTGCGAGCGGTCGGCGCCGCCGAACGGGGAACGAGCGGGGTGTTGCTCAGGCGCCGAGTGGCACGTCGGCGAACAGCACGTCGGCGGAGTTGCCCTCCGCGTCGACGGTCAGCAGCTCGTGGCCGTCCTCGGTGACGAGGACGGTGTGCTCGAACTGCGCCGAGCGCTGCAGGTCCCGCGTCGCGACGGTCCACCCGTCGTCCCACATGTCGAGTCGGGCGGAGCCGACGTTGATCATCGGTTCGACGGTGAAGGTCATGCCCGGCAGCAGGACCGTGTCGTTGTGGGGGTCGTAGTAGTGGGGGATCTGGAGGCTGGTGTGGAACTGGTCGCCGATCCCGTGGCCGATGAACTCCCGCACGACGCCGTAGCCGTACTCGGCCACCGACTGCTCGATCGCACGGCCGATCTCGTAGATGCGCGCCTTGGGCCGGACCACCGAGATGCCGGCGTACATGGCCGCCCGGGTGCGGCGCACGAGTGCGGCGGATGCCTCGTCGACGTCGCCCACCAGGAACGTGCACGAGGTGTCGCCGTGCACGCCTTCGATGTACGCGGTGATGTCGACGTTCACGATGTCGCCGTCGACCAGCTTCCGTGTGTCGGGGATGCCGTGGCAGACGATCTCGTTCACCGAGGTGCACAGCGACTTCGGGAACCCGCGGTAGTTGAGGGTCGAGGGGTAGGCGCCGGCGTCGACCATGTACTCGTGGCCGATCCGGTCGAGCTCGTCGCTCGTGACGCCCGGGCGCACGTGGCGGCCGACCTCGATCAGTGCCGAGGCCGCGACGCGGCCGGCGGTGCGCATGGCGAGGATCTCGTCGTCGGTGCGGATCGCGCGGCTCTCCCGAGCCGAGGGCTGGCCCGTGGCGGCGTACTCGGGCCGTGCGATGCCGGTGCGGACGGTGCGCAGCGGGCCGACCAGACCCGGGGTCACCGGATCCGAGGGAGGCGGCGGGAGTGCAGCGCGGCGGCGTCGTTTGCCCATCACCTCGATGTTAGGAGAACCACCGACCCTGCGATCCGCGGGTGTCGGGGAGCGGTCCCCGACTGGTTCGCACGGACCATTTTCTCAACCAGCGGCCCATCTCTGTCGATCCGACAACCGTGGCACGGCAACGGAAGACCGAAGAGCATCAGTCCCGTCGCCTTCGGATCAGCACGCGACTGCTGATGCTGATGGCGATCCCCCTCGCTGGTCTGCTGGCCGTGACCGGGTACGGCGTGTACCTCGGCTCGACGCAGTCGGCCGAGGCCTCGGGGCTGCAGGAACGCACCGACCTGGCGCTGAGCTCGTATCGGCTCATCGACGCCCTGCAGGCGGAGCGGCGCACCCTGATCGAGAGCAAGGCGTCGACACCCGAGCTGCGTGACGCGGTGCAGGGGTCGGCCGACGCCCTCGCCGCACGAGCGACGGGCATCGGCGGCGAGCTCGAGGAGCTCACCGAACGGGCCCTCGGCCGTGTCGAGGCGGCGCAGCGGGTGTCGGGCAACGAGCTCGGCGGTCGTGTCGCACTCGCCTCGTACTCCGCGGCGATCGACGAGCTGCTCGACCTCTCCACCGTCGCGATCGACACCGGCGAATCCGTCGACGACAGCGCGGCGAGCACCGCGGACTACCTCGCCCGGGCGCAGGCGGCCTCGGCCCAGGAACGCGACATGACGATGATCGCCGCCGAGGAAGGCGCGCTGGACGCCACCTCGTTCCAGGCGTTGATGGGTCTGGCGTCGGCCCAGGAGTCGTACACGGCCCTCGCTGCGGCGTCCGCCCCGACCGAGCTCGGTCTGCTGATCCAGGGCGTCGGCTACTCGATGTCCGCCGCCGACTCGATCCGCCGTGACGTCTTCACCGAACGAGGCGCACGCGACTTCACGTCGTGGACCGCCGGTCTCGACCAGCGCACCGCGACCCTCACCCAGCTGCAGCAGGTCGCCGAGACCGACGCCGTCGCCGTCGTCGACGACTTCGCCAGCTGGAGCCGTCAGCTGCTGTTCCTGGCCGCCGTCGCCGCCATCGCCATCGTCCTGATCAGCGCCCTGCTGCTGCGCCGGGCCATCCGCTCGATCGCACGTCCGTTGCAGGACCTCGCCGCTCAGGCCGAGGAGGTCGCCACGACCCGACTGCCCGAGGCGGTGAAGGCCCAGCAGGACCACGGTGGTGACGAGCTGCACCTGCCGGCCCTGCGTGCGACCGGTGCCGCCGAGGTCCACGAGGTGGCCGCTGCCTTCAACGACGTGCAGGACACCGCGCTGCGCCTCGCGAGCGAGCAGGCCGCACTGCGGGTCAACCAGTCCGAGGCGATGACCAACCTCGGCCGTCGCAACCAGACGCTGCTCGCCCGCCAGCTCGACTTCATCACCTCGCTCGAGACGCGTGAGACCGACCCCGCCTTCCTCGAGCACCTCTTCAAGCTCGACCACCTGGCGAGCCGCATGCGACGCAACGCCGAGTCGCTGCTGATCCTCGCCGGCTCCGAGACGCCGCGCCGACGCCGTGCGCCGGCCCCCGTCGCCGAGGTCGTCCGAGCGGCCATGAGCGAGGTCGAGGACTTCGAACGTGTGCGGATCGGTCACCTCCGCGAGGCCACCCTCTCGGGCCCGGTCGTGATCGACCTCATCCACCTGCTCTCGGAGCTGATCGAGAACGCGCTGAACTTCTCGCCGCCCGACTCCACCGTCGAGATCGACGGCCGGTCGCTCGGTCAGGGCGGCTACCAGCTCGCCATCATCGACCACGGCGTCGGCATGTCGGACGTGGAGCTGCTCGCTGCCAACCAGCGCATCTCCGGTCTCGACGAGCTCGAGGGCATGCCGACCCGCTACCTCGGCCAGTACGTGGTCGCGAAGCTGGCCTCGAAGACCGGCACCCACGTGCGTCTGCAGCCCAGCTCCGGTGGCCGTGGTGTCACCGCGATCGTGACCCTGCCGGTGAGCGCGGTGATCGGTTCCGCGGACCGCTCCGCGGTCTCGAGCCCCATGCCGGGCTCGAAGGCGTCCCGTGAGCAGGGCCCCGTGCCCTTCGCCCCGGGTGCAGGCGTCGCGACCGCCGCCATCTCCAACGCTCCGTCCGCCTCGCCGTCGCCGTCGCCGGTCCCCACCGGCATCAACGGGTCCAGCGACGTGGTGCCGTTCGAGACGACCGGCCGCGAGACCTCACGCGGGCCGGCGATGTTCGAGACGTTCGGCACCGAACCCCGATCGACGACCCCGGCCCCGTTCAACGCAGCAGCGTTCGAGGAGACCTCGTTCGACGCAGCAGCCTCCTTCGACCCAGCCTCATCCGACGCGGCCACGTTCGACGCATCCCCGTCGAGCGCGCCGGTGTCCGAGTGGACCGCATCCGGACCCGCCGGATCCGCGACCGACGATCTCCACGCCTCGGCGTTCTCGACGCCCGGGACCGAACCCGTCGGGATCGAGCCGGCCGAGGTCGGCTCCATGCCGAGCCCCACGACGATCGAGCCGGCGGTGGCCGACGAGCTGTCGTCGATCTGGAACGCCAGGCCTGCGGACCCCGCGGCGGTGCCGAGCGAGGACCAGTGGGCACGCTTCGAGACCGAGCTCGACGAGGCGCCCGCCCAGCCCGAGGCCACCGCACCGGCACCGGTCGACTCGGGGCAGACGTCCCGGGCGGCGGACCCGTTCGCCGACGTGAGCCCGCCGGCTCCCGCCGAGCCACCCACGCAGCACGAGTGGCGGCCGAACCCGACAGAGGCCGTGTCCTCGCAGCTCGAGCCTGTGCCCTCGCAGCCGGAGCCTGTCTCGCCCTCGCCGCTCACCGCGGCACAGCAGCAGTTCGGCGGCGGTGGACGTCCCGGAGGTCTCTCGAAGCGGGTGCCCGGTGCATCCCTCGCAGAGAGCCGACGCGGCGACACCGCGGGTGCGCCGGTCCAGGAGGTCGATCGGTCCGCCGACGGCGTCCGCTCCATGTTGTCGTCGTTCCAGGCGGGTCGCTCCCGCGGCCGTGTCGCCCCGGGCGCTGCTCCGTCGGAGCAGGCATCGGACGGACCGTCGGGCGATCCGACGGCGCCCACCACACCACTGACCCACGACGGCGCAGACCGCGCCGCTCAGGACGGGAGGTCCTCGCAGTGATCACCGACACCAGTGAACAGGTCCAGCAGATCCCTTGGCTGCTGACCCGATTCGTTCAGCAGACCCCCGGGGTCAGCGACGCCGTGTGCGTCAGCTCCGATGGCCTGCTGATGGCGATGTCGACCGATCTCGACCGCGGCCGCGCGGACCAGTTCGCGGCCATCGCCGCCGGGCTGACGAGCTTGTCGCTCGGCGCGTCGCGCTGCTTCGGCTACGGCAACGTCGACCAGCTGATGGTCGAGATGACCACGGGGTTCCTCTTCGTGGCCTCGATCTCGGACGGGAGCTGCCTCGGCATCCTCGCCGACAAGAACTCCGACGTCGGCATGGTGGGCTACGAGATGACCATGCTCGTCGACCGGTTCGGCTCGGTCCTGACTCCGCAGGTGCGCGCGGGACTCCGCGACGCGCTGTCGGCGGTCTGAGGAACCTTCACGATGCAGCCCTGGGAGTCGGCGGCGAACGGAGACCCCGCGATTCCGTCGCGCCTCCCGGACCCGTCCGGCTCGACGTCCGATGACCACGAGACCGAGGACGAGTCACTCGTCCGACCGTTCGTGATCACCGGGGGACGCACGCGACACGCGACGGTCCACCTCCGGGTCGAATCGCTCGTCGTCGCGACGAACGCCGAGTCCCACATCGCGCTCCAGTTCGAGCACGCGGCGATCCTCGCCGCGTGTCGACAGCCGATCTCCGTCGCCGAGGTGGCGGCGAGGATCGATGTCCCCCTGGGTGTGGCGCAGATCCTGGTCGGGGATCTCGCTGACGCCGGTCTGGTCCGAGTCCACGAGGCGACGCCGACCGCGACGCCCGCACTCCTTCTGAGGATGATCGATGCAGTACGAGCCCTCTGACACCCCTCCCGCTCGGCCCGCCGACGTCGCTCCCACGACCATGCCGTCCGGCATCGCGTCGGGCGGGCACCCGCAGCCGGTCAAGTTCCTCGTCGCCGGTGGCTTCGGTGTGGGCAAGACCACGCTCGTGGGCGCGATCTCCGAGATCGAGCCGCTGACCACCGAGGCGACGATGACGTCGTACAGCGAGGGCGTCGACGACCTGTCGAAGCTCGAGCGCAAGTCCTCGACGACCGTGGCGATGGACTTCGGTCGCATCACGATCGACGCGGAGATCATCCTCTACCTGTTCGGCACACCCGGCCAGGAGCGATTCTGGTTCATGTGGGACGACCTCGTCGACGGAGCGATCGGCGCGGTCGTGCTGCTCGACACCCGGCGGATCGAGGAGTGCTTCGCGGCGGTCGACTACTTCGAGAGCCGCGGCGTTCCGTTCGTCGCAGTGGTGAACCAGTTCCCCGACGCCGGCTCGTACTCCCTCGAAGAGGTGCGCGACGCGCTGGCGCTGCCGGCGCACGTGCCGCTGGTCCGTGCCGACGCACGCTCACGCGAGTCGGTGAAGATGGTGCTGATCGCCCTCCTGGACCACCTGATCCAGCGGGCCACGGCCGAGGCCGCCGCCGTCGCTCCCTGAACCGGTCGTCGGTCCGACCGGACGTCAGCCGAACCGGTCGTCAGTCCGAACCGGACGTGGCCGCGGCGGGCGTCGTCGATGACGAGCTCGAGGAGCTCGAACCCTCGGAGCTGCTCGACGTACTCGAGCTGCTCGTCGACTCCGAGGAGCCGGCCGGGGTCGTCGACGTGGACGACCCGCGGGAGTCGTTCTTGTAGAAGCCCGATCCCTTGAACGAGATGCCGACCGGCGAGAACACCTTCTTCAACGCGCCCTCGCACTCGGGGCAGGTCGTGAGGGCGTCGTCGGTGAACGCCTGCTGGATCTCGAACTGATGGTCGCAGGTCTTGCAGCGGTACTCGTACAGGGGCATTCGAATCGCTCCGGTTCGTCGGGTCGACCCTGGTCACGAGGCGGCGTGCCCCGCGGGCCGGGCTGGCACTCGCAGAGGTCGACTGCTAATTCTACCGCGCGCGCGGCGTTCGGCGGAAACGCCCGAACCGGGTGGGCCGAGGCGCCCGGCTGGGTACGCTCGGAGGATGTCAACCGTCACCAAAGCGGTCATCCCTGCTGCAGGCCTCGGGACCAGGTTCCTGCCCGCCACCAAGGCCCAGCCCAAGGAGATGCTGCCCGTCGTCGACAAGCCCGCGATCCAGTACGTGGTCGAAGAGGCGGTCGCCGCCGGCATCGACGACATCCTGATCATCACGGGCCGCAACAAGCGCAGCCTCGAGGACCACTTCGACCGGAACTTCGAGCTCGAGTACCAGCTGCAGGCGAAGGGCAAGACGGGTGACCTCGCCGAGGTCGTCGAGCTGGCCGAGCTGGCCGACATCCACTTCGTGCGACAGGGCGAGCCGCTCGGCCTGGGCCACGCGGTGTCGGTGGCACGCAAGCACGTCGGCGACGACCCGTTCGTGGTCATGCTGGGCGACGACATCATGGTCGAGGAGTCGACCGTGCTCACCGACATGATCAAGGGTTTCGACGAGCACGGCGCGTCGGTCGTCGCGTTGATGGAGGTGCCACCGGAGTCGATCTCGGCCTACGGCTGCGCCGCGGTCGAAGAGGACTCCGGGGCGTTGCGCCGCATCACCCAGGTGGTCGAGAAGCCCGACGCGTCCGTCGCCCCGTCGAACCTGGCCGTCATGGGCCGCTACCTGTTCACCGCCGAGATCTTCGAGCAGCTCGCGGACGCAGAGCCCGGTGTCGGCGGCGAGATCCAGCTGACCGATGCGATCGAGCGTCTCATCGCGGTCGAGCCGGTCTACGGCTACGTCTTCGAATCCGGTCGTTACGACATCGGTAAGAAGATCGACTACCTGCGTGCCACCGTCGAGCTCGCCCTGCGGCGCGCCGACCTCGGCCCGGAGTTCCGCGAGTTCCTGTCGGACCTGGTGCGTCGTGAAGGTCTCGCCTGATCGACGACGCTGCGCGTCCCGCCGCCGGCGGGGCGGGTGGGAGTGAGATCGCGACGGCGATCGCGGTCGACCGGCACTGACCTACACTCGCCGTCATGTCCGACCGGGGCCTGACCCATCTCGATCCGCTCGGCCGTGCTCGCATGGTCGACGTGACCCCCAAGGAGCCGACGCACCGGCGAGCGATCGCCCGTGGACGGGTCCACATGAACACCGAGACCACCTCGCTGGTCGCCCGGGGCGCGATCAACAAGGGCGACGTGCTGTCGGTCGCCCGGGTCGCCGGACTGCAGGCCGCCAAGCGTGCGGCCGACCTGATCCCGCTGTGCCACCCCGTCATGGTGGGGGCGATGCTGGTCAACTTCCGCATCGAGGACACCTTCATCGAGGTCGAGTCCCAGGTCGAGACCGTCGACCGGACCGGCGTCGAGATGGAGGCGCTGACCGCAGCCACGGTCGCGTGCCTGACCATCTACGACATGTGCAAGTCCGTCGACCGCTCCATGACGATCGGCGACGTGACGCTCTGGGAGAAGACGGGCGGCCGTTCCGGCACGTTCCGCCGCCAAGGCGACCACTCCGACGACCACGACGCCTGACCGTCGGCGCCACCGCGCCGACCGGATCGCGACCGGACGGGGAGCGCGCAGGAGTGCGCGCGACGCATCACATCGATGTAGTTCGTCAAGGACTTGTAACAATCGGCGGCCGATCGTAAGGTTTGGTCATTCGGCGGACCGTCCACGGCCCCGCCAGATCACCCCTGACCGACCATCAAAGGGATCTCCGCCACAGATGAACGTCTCCACGCTGATCTTCCTGGGACTCGCCGTGGTGTGGGCCATCGTGCTCCTCCCCGAAGTGCTCCGGAAGATCTCCGGCAGTCGTCACTCGGACACCATCCGTTCGTTCAACCATCAGCTGTCGGTGCTGAACCGCTCCGAGCAGCGGTCCTCGGGTCGTTCGAACGTCATCGACCTCGGTGCCCGCGCTGCGGCCCGCGGCACGATCGATCTCCGTGACGGCGCCCCGTCGGCACCCCGTCCGGTCCCGATGGCCGTCCGCAAGCGCCGCCAAGAGGTCCTGACCGTGCTCGGCTCCGCCGCCCTGCTCTCGCTGGTCTGCACCGTCGCCTTCGGCGGTCCGTTCCTGCTGCTGTTCCTCGTCGCCGGCGGCCTCCTCGCCGCCTACGTGGTCATGCTGGCCCAGGTGAACCAGAGCGCTCCGGCCCGCCGGACGGCGCCGCGACTGGCTCCTCCCTCGCCGCTGCACGACGGTCTGCGCACCGCGACCGTCGGCCGGGCCACCCCGTCGAGCCCACGCCGCATCGCGAACTGATCGGCCGTCACCCGGTTTCGGGCACGGTCGTCACACCCGCTAAGATGCGGGCTCGTTCCGGGGGTGTAGCTCAGTTGGCTAGAGCGCTTCGGTCGCATCGAAGAGGTCGTGAGTTCGATTCTCATCACCTCCACCGGAACTGAAGGCCTCGGCACCCGTGCCGGGGCCTTCGTCGCGTCCGGGGAGATCCGTGTCGTCACCAGTCGGCGCACGCGAGCGCCGCGACGGTCCCCGGCGCGCCTAGCGTGAGGGCGCCAACTCGAATGGAAGGGAGCCCGATGTCGTCGGAGCAACTACACGAAGCCCGAGACGTCCTGCCTGCCGACGTGGTCGATCGCCATCGCGCGATCACGTCGATCATGGAGGAGCTCGAGGCGGTCGACTGGTACGACCAGCGAGTCGCCGCGGCGACCGACGCCGAGCTCGCCGACGTGCTCGCGCACAACCGCGACGAGGAGAAGGAGCACGCGGCGATGACGCTCGAGTGGCTCCGACGTGCCGATCCGGTGCTCGACCAGCACCTGCGCACCTACCTCTTCACCGAGGGTTCCATCCGCGGCATCGAGCAGGACTCCGAGCACGGCGCCGAGGCCGAGCCCGAGACGCCCGCCTCCGACGGCAGCCTCGGCATCGGATCACTCCGGGGCAGCGTCAACACCTGAGGCGCGCGTCGATACCGACCGCCCGAGCTCGGCTCCCGACCCGACCTGACCACTCACCCACGAACTGCCCGACGGGCACCACCCAGCGAAGCGAGTAGCAGCATGAACCACCTGTTCCGATCCAAGGCACCGATCTCCGAAGCGGCGTGGGCCGAGATCAACGACGAGGCCACCACCGCACTCAAGGAGCTGCTCGCCGGTCGTCGGATCGTGGACGTCACCGGTCCGCGGGGATGGGACCATGCCGCCGAGCCGACCGGGCGGGTCGAGCGCCTCGACGGCCCCGCCGATCTCGAGATCGAGTCCCGGATCCGCAAGGTGCTGCCGCTGGTCGAGTTCCGCACGCCGTTCACGTTGTCGCGTGACGAGCTCGACTCGATCGACCGTGGCGCGTGCGACGCGGATCTGGACCCGGTCCGGTTCGCCGCCCGACGCGCGGCGATCGCCGAGGACCGGGCGATCTTCCACGGCTACGCCCCGGCCGGCATCGCCGGCATCGCGGCGGAGTCGCCGCACGACCCGGTCACGATCGGCGACGACTACGACGCCTACCCGTCACACGTCGCGACCGCCGTGGCCCGCCTCAAGCTGGCCGGTGTGACCGGTCCGTACGCGCTCGCCATGGGCCCGCGCTGTTACGCCGGCGTCGTGGAGCAGTCCGAGATGGGCGGCTACCCCGTCATCAAGCACCTCGGCCTCATCCTGGATGGCCCGGTGATCTTCGCGCCGGGCGTCGACGGTGCCGCGGTCGTCAGCCTGCGTGGCGGCGACTTCGAGCTGGTCCTCGGCCAGGACCTGTCGATCGGCTACCTCGACCACGACCGCGAGTCGGTCGAGCTCTACCTCGAGGAGAGCTTCACCGTGAAGGTGTGCGCCCCCGAGGCGGCGGTCTACCTGTCCTACCCCTCCTGATCGGCCGCGGCGCCGGGCCTCAGCACAGACCGAGGGCCCGGCCTGCCGCGACCCGGAGGCACGGACCGAACCACGGCCCGGTGCCGAGCTCGGCGGTCAGCCACTCCCCGAGGGAGTCGTCGTAGCGCGCCGGCACCTCGGGTGAACGCCCGTCGGTCAGGCGTCGCAGCGTCGCTCGGACCGGCTCGGGCACGACCGCCGCGCCCTCGGCCGCAGCGTGGCCGACGAACGGGATGCTCCACAGGTCGGGGCACTGCAGCGCGGGGTTGCCACCCGGAATGGTCCCGGGGCCGTCGGGGCACCGGATCGAGGCTCGCCACGAACCGGGCGAGCGCGCATTGAGCAGCGTGATGGTCAGCGACGCCTGCCGTCGCGAGAGCTCGGTGTCGAGGTCGCCCAGTCCGGGCACCGACGCCAGCAGCCAGGCGTGGGTCGCGGCGAGCACGCCGTGCAACGTGGCCTCCTCGGCGTCGCCGGCTCCCTCGGTGTGGTGGCACAGCGCGTGGGCGAGCGACGGTGCGATCACTCCGGGGTGTTCGAACCGGTAGCGCTCGTTGAGCGCCTGCTCGCCGGGTGCACCGTCGACGGGCGCACCGATCACGCGGCCCTCGCCGAGGATCGGGCCCACGGCGAACGATGTCGTCGGCGTGTCACCGGCGACGAACGCGTCGAGCATCGGTTCGGCGGGACCGCCCGCGAGCAGGCAGAGCGCGGCGCGCAGGTTGTGGTCCGGGACTCGGGCCACCAGCTGCTCGTCGTCGAAGCAGGCCGTCGCCCGGCGCTCGTCGGTGCTGGTCTCGACGAGCAGCTGCCGGGTCGCCCCGAGGCTCCGGGCCGGTCCCGTCGCCGGCACCATCGGCGTGCCGTCGGGGTAGATGCCGGGCTGACCGAACAGCGAGTTGGAGCTGAACCGATCCACGTCGTCGGGGGTGGTGACCGCCGTCTCGAGCAGCTGGCGGCACACGTCGTCGTCCATCGCCGGAGTCTGCCAGCCGGGCCCGGTCCACCGGTGCAGCCCGTAGGCTCTCCTGGTGCGAGCCCCCCAACGGTCCCTGCAGATCCTGATCGCCGTCGCGCTGCCACTGGTGGTGCTGAGCATCGACTTCAGCGGCGTCGCGGTCGCGCTGCCCGACATCGGTGACGACCTGAACGCCTCGTCGGGGCAGGTCGGCTGGGTGCTCAACGCGTTCGCGCTCGGCGCGGCCGGGCCCCTGCTCGTCTCGGGGCGCATCGCGGATCGCTACGGCCGTCGACGTCTGCTGCTGGCGGGTGTCGGTCTGTTCTCGGTGGGCACGCTGCTGTGCGCGGTCGCGTGGACCTTCGAGGTGCTGGTGCTGTCCCGGGTGGTGCAGGGTGTCGCGACGTCGCTGTTCATGCCGGCCTCGTTGTCGGTCGTGTCGACCGGTGCCGGTCCCGAACGACGGGCCTGGGCGATCGGCATGTGGAGCGCGATCGGCAGCACCGCTGCGGCAGCGGCGCCGGTCGTCGGTGGACTGGTCGTCGACGCCCTGGGCTGGCGGTGGTTCTTCGCGCTGAACGTGCCGCTGCTGATCGTCGCCGCGGCGATGATCGTCGCCGTCGTGCCCGAGTCCCGCGGCGACGACCGACGCATCGACCTGCTGGGCGCCGCGATCGTGACCACTGCGGTCACCGCCGTCGTCTACGGCCTCCAGGAGGCCGGACTGCGCGGCTGGACCGACCCGCTCGTGATCGGCGCGCTCGTGGCCGGTGCCCTGCTGTTCGTGGTGTTCGTGATCGAGCAGCGTGGCGACGGCAAGGCCCTGATCGACGCGGCCATCTCCCGCTCGGCCGCGTACCGCCCGCCGGTCGCCGTGGCGTTCCTCGCCAACTGGGGTTTCGGTGCGCTCAACATCCTGCTCACGTTCTGGTTGCAGGACGTGCGTGGTGAGTCCGCGGCGATGACCGGCGTGATCTTCCTCGCCTACTCGGTGCCCTTCGCCGTGCTCGGCGCGGTGACCGGTCGGGTCGCCCGGCGCTACGGCACCGCGCTGCCCATGGCCGTCGGCATGGTGCTCGTCGCAGGATCGTTCCTGGTGCTGACCCAACTCGGTGCCACCGCGCCGATCGCGGTCGTGCTGGTGGCGATGCTGCTGTCGGGTGTGGGGCAGGGCCTGAGCTACAACATGTCGACCACCGCGGCGATGGCGGCGGTGCCCGACGAGGACGCCGGGGTGGCCTCGGGCCTGCTCACCGCGGTGCGCAACGTCGGTGTCGCGGCAGGTGTCGCCCTGGCGACGCTCGCCACGTCGGGCGGCGCTCCGGGCGACGGCGGAGCGGCCTTCACCGATGGTCTCCGGCACGCCTCGTGGGTGATCGTGCTCGTCTCGATGGTGGGGGTCGGCGTCGCGGTCGCGGCTCGGCGTCCGGCCGCCGGCGTCACGGATGCGATGCACGGATCCGGTAGGGCCGAAGGTCCCGGCACACCGTTCTCGGGCGTGACATGAGGGACGGCTCCACAGGTCGACACCCCGGCACCATGCGGGCACAGTGGAGCCCGAGCGATCTCTCAGGTCGCAGCACGACCCGGATCGACGGGTCGTGACGAGGGACGGGCACGTGCGGCCGGCGTCCCCAGGAAGGAGAACTGCAGTGTCAGACGACGTGCAACAGCAGGACGAGGTGAGCGGGTCCGGTCGCAAGGGTGGGACGTACCGAGAGGTGCTCATCGTGCTGGCCGGAGGCTTCGCGATGGCGCTCGTGATCGTCGCGATCGGCTTCGTCGCCAAGGGCGACGACACCGCTGCCGCTGGTGGCGGCTCGGGGTCGGCACCGGTCCCGGTGTCGCTGAGTGAGTTCAAGATCGACGGCGCGCTGCAGGTGTCGCCGGGCGGACAGCTCGCGGTCACCAACAACGGCTCGCAGGTGCACAACCTGGTGATCGACGGCGGTGGACAGACCGCGGACCTTGCCGCCGGAGAGACCGAGACCATCCCGGTCGACCTGGCCGCCGGTGACTATGAGGTGTACTGCTCGATCGCCGGGCACCGGGAGTCGGGCATGGAGGGCACCGTCCAGGTCGCGGAGGGAGTCTCGGCACCGACCGAGACGAACGCCCACGAGGGCCACGGCGACGACATGACCGCCGAGGAGTACGCCGAGATGGACACCCTCATGGAGGAGTCCTTCACGCCGTTCGTCGACATGGTGAAGAGCGGCGAACCGAACACCGAAGGCCTGGGCGGCCAGACGCTCGAGCCCACCATCGCTGCCGACGGCGCCAAGGAGTGGACGCTGACGGCCGAGATCGTCGACTGGGAGGTCTCACCCGGTAAGACCGTCAAGGCGTGGACCTACAACGGGACCGTGCCCGGCCCGACCCTGCGCGGTGAGGTCGGCGACCACATCCGGGTGAAGGTCATCAACAAGCTGCCGATGGCGACCGACGTGCACATGCACGGCATGATCCTGCCGAACGACCAGGACGGCGTCGCACCCCTCACCCAGGACCTGATCCAGCCCGGTGACGAGTACACCTATGAGTACACGGTCACCGACCCGGCGATCGCGATGTACCACCCGCACCACCACGGTCAGATGACGGTCCCGAACGGCATGTGGGGCTCGATGATCTTCTCGCCGAAGGGCGGCGGTGGCACGAGCGACTACACGATCCCTCGCGGCAAGACGGTCTCCGGGGTCCCGATCCCGGCCGACCTGAAGGTCGCCCAGGAGCACAACATGGTGCTCAACGACGCCGGTGTGATCGGCCTGTCGCTCAACGGCAAGTCGTTCCCCGCCACCCAGCCCTACGCACTGGGCCAGGGCGACTGGATGCTCGTGAACTACTACAACGAGGGTCTGCAGTACCACCCGATGCACCTGCACCAGTTCCCGCAGCTGGTGGTCGCTCGGGACGGCATCCCGCTCGACCAGCCGTACTACGCCGACACCATCTCGGTGGGACCCGGTGAGCGCTACACGGTGCTCTTCCAGGCCGACAAGCCGGGTGTCTGGGTGTGGCACTGCCACATCCTCAACCACGCCGAGTCCGAGACCGGCATGTTCGGCATGGTGACGGCGCTCGCCGTCAGCTGAGACAGCCACCGCACTCGTGGTCAGCTGAACGCACCACATCGACGAGTGACGAGAGGGCCCGGGTGCACCCCGGGCCCTCGTCGCGTCCCGGCGACCGCCGCGAGAACACGTTCCACCTCGCGTCTAGACTGGTGTCCAACTTTCGAACGGGGGATTCGACGTGACGATCACCGACCAGCACGTGGGCAGCGAAGCGGGCATCGATCTGCTCGCCGGGTCGTTCTGGGGCGGCGACTTCCACGCCGGTCTGACCTGGATGCGCGAGCACGACCCGCTGCACTGGGACGGTCGGGTGTGGGGTGTGTCGAGCTACGACCTCGTCCGTGAGGTCTCCCGGCAGCCGGAGCGGTTCTCGAACGCCGAGGGGTGTCGGCCGGATGCCTTCGCACTGCCGATGATGATCGACATGGACGACCCCGAGCACAACCGGCGTCGTCGACTGGTGAACAAGGGCTTCACGCCGCGGCAGGTCCGCGGCAGCGAGCCTGCGGTGCGCGCGGCGGCCGACGAGATCATCGACTCGGTGATCGAGCGGGGTGAGTGCGACTTCGTGACCGACATCGCGGCGCTGCTGCCGATGATCATGATCGGCGACCAGCTCGGTGTCGCGCCCGAGGACCGCGGCCGACTGCTGGAGTGGTCCGACGGCATGGTGAAGGGGCTCGTCGGCGGCAACGACGAGGCGCTCGAGTCCGCGACGGTCGCCTACACCGGCTACCGCGAGTTCGCCGAGCAGGCCATCGCCGAGCGGCGCGAGTCGCCGCGCGACGACCTGATGAGCGTGCTGGTGCACGCCGAGATCGACGGCGACCGCCTCGACGACGAGTCGATCATCCACGAGTCCCTGCTCATCCTCATCGGCGGCGACGAGACCACCCGTCACGTGATCACCGGCGGCATGTACCAGCTGTTGGTCAACCCCGAGCAGCGGCGTCTGCTGGCCGAGGATCCTTCGCGGATCCCGACCGCGGTCGAGGAGATGCTGCGCTGGGTGTCGCCGATCCGGAACATGAACCGCACCGTCGTCGCCGACACCGAGCTCGCCGGCAAGCAGCTGCGGGCGGGCGAGAAGATGGTCCTGCTCTACCCCTCGGCGAACCGTGACGCCTCGGTCTTCGACGACCCGTTCACCTTCGACGTCACCCGCGATCCGAACGAGCACGTCGCCTTCGGCTTCGGCACCCACTTCTGCCTGGGCAACAGCCTCGCCCGCCTCGAGCTGGTCTGCATGTTCGAGCACCTGCTCGAGCGCCTGCCCGACATGGAGCTCGTCACCGGGGCAGAGCCGGGCAACCGGCCCGCCAACTTCGTGTCGGGCTACGAGTCGATGCCCGTGAGGTTCACGCCCGGCCGGTCGAGGTAGCCCGGCGACGGGAACCGCTTCGGCGGGATGTTCCACTCCTCACGCAGCTCGTCGAGCTGACGCGTCGCGAGCGCGAAGTGGTCGACACCGCCCATGACGTCCGCGGTGCAGTTCGCCGCTCGGTACAGCGAGTCGGCCAGCCGGTCGGTGGCACCGGGTTCGGCCAGGGTGTCGGCACGTGCGATCTTCACCTTGCGGCCTCCGACGGTGTCGATCGTGCCGTTCTGGAACAGGGCGAGCGTGAAGATGAACTGCAGGAAACCCCGCTGGTCGGTCATGGTCGCCGAGATGAACGCGAACACGTCGATCTCGCCCTCGGGATCGGTGCCGTAGTCGGCCAGCACGTGCACCCAGTCGTGCAGGGCGCCGATCTCGTAGATGCCGGTGTGCTCACCCGGGTAGGCGAAGCCGTGGGTGAGGTAGAAGTCCGCGACGCCGCGTCCCCACGAACCCTCGGGGCAGCGCTCGAGCGCCCGCCACCTCGAGGCCAGCCGTTCGTCCTTCGCCACCGAGTAGTACGACAGCTTCGAGCGGACCATCTCCTCGAAGCGTCCCGAGAACATGCCCTTGATGGTCTGCTCGGTGTACCAGGAGTTGCGGACCAGATCGGCGTGGAGGCGCACGACGTGGTGCGCCGCGGTGTCCCGCAGGACCGACACGTACGGTGCGTGCACCCCGACCTCGATCAGGTACCGCTCGACGTGGCGCTCGAGGGCGACCGGCAGCGGGTGCATCATGAGCTCGAGCGCGACGACGACGTGGGCGAGCTGGTCGCGCACCGAGGCACTCGGCAGCGCGGCGCGTACGTCGGCCGAGGGCCACGCGTCGATCGCGTGCACGTCCGGCACGTCGTGCAACGCGAAGCGGCGCACCACGGCGTCGAGCAGTTCGAGCTGCAGGGCGGTCGGTCCAGCGCCGTCCCAGGTCAGCGCGCCGATCACGCCGCCGAGGAACGGGACGATCTGCTCACGTTCGGGGATCGAGAAGCGGTCGATCATCGGCGCACCTCGTCAGCTGCCGTCGTCGGTGTCGCTGCGGTCGCCCCAGCGGGTTCGGGCGAGCTCGGGCGGCAACGGCTGGACGAGGCAGAACTCGTTGCCCTCGGGATCGGCCATGACGTAGTGGTGGTCGCCCTTCAGCTCGGCGATCGTGCGGACGTAGGTGCCACCGATGGCCTCGACGCGTTGCCGAGCGACGTCGATGTCGACGACCTCGATGTCGGGGCGGGCCACCAGGCCGTTCGGGCGCGGGGCGTCGGTCGGCTGGAACGCGAAGAAGGTGCCGCCCGGATCGGTGGAGAGCTGGACCCAGTCCGACTCCCGCTCGACCACCTCGACGTCGAGCAGCCGGCACCAGAAGTCGGCCAGCAGGTCGGGATCGTGCGCGTCGATGACGACCGAACGCATCCAACCGATGGCGCCGATGCCGGCGTCGTGGTCCGAGCCGGGGGTGGTTGCTGGTGTTGCTTCCATGATGCTCCTCATCCTTCCACCACAGCATCGGCACCGCGACCGCCGGGTTGAGCATGACGAGCGAGTGCAGCGCACGATCATGCGATCGCCGCTGCGAGCCCCGGTGCGCCGAGTGGTTCCCGTACGGCGTGGATACCGTTCGGTCATGCCACAACTCGAGGATGCTGCCGGGGTCGCCACGTACTACGAGGAGACCGGCGACGGCCGGCCGGTCGTGGTGCTCCACGGCGGCCTGGAGTCCGGCGCCGACTGGTCGTTCCTGGCCGACGCGCTCGCCGATCGCCATCGGGTGTACCTGCCCGATCGCCGCGGCCACGGCCGGACACCGGACGTCGACGGTCCCTACACCTACCGTGCGATGGCGGCCGAGACGATCGCCTTCATGGAGCAGGTGGTCGACGGCCCGGCCGACCTCGTCGGCTTCAGCGACGGCGCGAACGTCGCGCTGCTCGTGGCGATCGAGCGTCCCGACCTGGTCCGCTCGACGGTCAGCATCAGCGGCAACCTGACCGGCGAGGGCCTCATGCCCGCGATGCTCGACCGGTTGCGCGACCCGGACCCGGGATCGCCGCAGATCGCCCCGCTCCGCGACGCGTACGCGGCACTCTCACCCGACGGCGTCGATCACTGGCCGACCTACTACACGAAGGTCTGCGAGATGGGCGTGGCCGGCCCCGACATCTCGCTCGACGACGTGGCCGGCATCACCTGCCCGACGCTCGTGATCGTCGCGGACGACGACGTGATCGACCACCACCACAGCGTCGCGTTCTTCGAGGCGTTGACCGACGGTCGCATGGCGATGGTGCCCGGCGCATCGCACCTGGTGGAGTACGAGCACCCGGCCGCGGTCGTCGCCCTGGTCGAGGCATTCCTCGACGGGCCACCGCCGACCCGCCTGCTCCCGATGCGCGCCGCTGAGCTCGGGGAGTGAGCGGACCCTGCCGCCGGTGCGGTTGTCAGCTGCGTCGGCGGCGCAGCCACCAGGTGAGGCCCGCGGCGAGCGCAGCGAGCCCTGCGACGGGCAGCGCGACGCGCATCAC
>JALYWI010000185.1 GCA_030852785.1 Actinomycetota bacterium | reverse complement strand
CCTCGAGGCCGTGCACGACTCGGTCCGCTCGGCGCGGCCCGGTGGGCTGTCGCGGAGCGCGCCGTGGTGGGATGCCCTGTTCGGCGAGGTCGAGATGTACCTCGGCGGTGGACGCCGGCAGCTCGCCCTGGTGCACCGTGACGACCGAGGTCGCCCCGACGGCTACGCGATCTACGTCGTCGACGAGGACTGGAGCCGAGGGCAGGCGAACCACACCCTCGACGTCTGGGAGCTGATCGGCGAGGACGTCGGCGTCGAGGTCGCGCTCTGGCGTGCGCTGGTGCAGCACGACCTGGTGGCCACGGTGACGGGGGCGATCGCGGTCGACCATGCGCTGTGGGACGTGGTGGTCGACGCTCGCCAGGTCGCGTCCCGCTGGGAGCAGGATCTGCTCTGGGTGCGAGTGCTCGACGTGCCCGCCGCGCTCGCTGCACGTCGCTATGGCGCAGCGGATGCCCTGGTGCTGTCGATCCGCGACCCCTTCCTGGGCCGGGCCGAGGGAACCTTCCGCCTCGAGACCGACGCGCAGGGTGTCGCGCACTGCTCGCCGCACGACGGCCCGGCGGATCTGGAGCTCGACGTCGCGGATCTGGGGTCGACGCTGCTCGGGGGCACGTCGCTGCGCCGTCTGCAGCGGGCGGGCAGGATCGGCGTCGCGACGGCCGACGCGGCCGCTCGTTTCGACGCGATGGCGTCGGTCGACCCGGCGCCGTGGTGCTGGGTGCGGTTCTGAGCGATCATCGGGGGATGTCGTCACCGGAGACCGAGCCGACCGATCCCGCCGATGACCTCATGGAGCCAGCCGACGACGCCCCGACCGAGGAAGCAGTCGCCGAGGACGCGGCGCTCGAGCCCGCGCCGGGCGAGGACGTCGACGAGGTGACGCCGGACGACGAGGTGACGCCAGACGACGAAGTGACGCCGGATGGCGAGTCGGCGCCGGACGACGGGGCAGCCGACGAGCCGGTCGACGCCGCGCCATCCGACGACGAGTCGGTCGACGCCGAATCTCCCGACGACGCCGAGCGGAGCCTGCTGAGCGACCTGCCGCCGCTGACGCTGCCCGAGCAGGTCGAACCCGTGCGACGACGTCGCCGCCGCGACAAGGGCGCCGCGACCGACGACCCGGCGCCGGACCAGCCGCCGATGCCGTCGCTCACGTCACCGCTGCTGTCGGGTCGTTCGCTCGAACCCGCTCGACCGCGGCGCCGCTTCGAGCTGCTGCGCGACCATCCGAGGTGGCTCCTCGCCGTGGTGGTCGTCGTCCTGGTCGTGGCTGGTCTGGTGGCCGGCAAGATCTTCGCCGAGCGCGCCGCGGACTCCGCCCTCGAAACCCGCGCCGCAGAGCTCGAGGAGCTGCTCGGCGACGCGACACCCGAGGAGTTCCTGGCGTTCAGCAGCGGGGTCGAGGAGCCCGGCTCGGTGGCCGAGCGGACCCGGAACCTCGACGGGTTCGTGAACGTGAAGGCCACGGCGTCGCAGTCGTTCATCCGCTTCCAGCCGTCCGGCTGGTGGTCCGGTTTCACCGAACGCTGCCTGGTCGCGGTCGTCCGCTCCGACGGCGTCACGATCACTGTGCCCAAGACCGCCTGTATTCGGGTGGAGGCCCCTCCCGCCTGATCGCGTAACTTGGGCCCATGAGCGACCCCGAGGATCTGAAGATCCGCTCCCACGACGTCACCGACTTTCCGAACCGTGCCCCGGCACGGGCGATGCTGCGGGCGACGGGCATGACCGACGACGACTGGGACAAGGCGCAGGTCGCGGTGGTGTCGTCGTGGAACGAGGTGACGCCCTGCAACATGCCGCTGGCGAACCTGGCGAAGCGGTCCAAGGACGGCATCCGAGAGGCCGGCGGCTTCCCGATCGAGTTCAACACCATCTCGGTGTCCGACGGCATCTCGATGGGCCACGAGGGCATGCACGCCTCGCTCGTCTCGCGAGAGGTGATCGCCGATTCGGTCGAGACCGTGATGCACGCCGAGCGTCTCGACGCCATGGTCAGCTTCGCCGGGTGCGACAAGTCGCTGCCCGGCATGATGATGGCGGCCGCTCGCTGCAACGTGCCCGCCGTGTTCATGTACGGCGGGTCGATCCTCCCGGGCAACCACAACGGGCGCGTGCTCGACATCACGTCGGTCTTCGAAGCGGTGGGCGCTCACGCCACGGGAGCGATCGACGACGCAGAGCTCGACGCGATCGAACGTGCGGCCTGTCCCACCATCGGGGCGTGTGCCGGCATGTTCACCGCGAACACGATGGCGTCGGTCGGCGAGGCGATCGGGCTGTCGCTGCCCGGATCCGCGTCGGCGCCCGCGGTCGACCGTCGCCGTGACGACTACGCGTTCGCCTCGGGCACGGCGGTGTTGAACCTGCTGCGCCAGAACATCCGCCCGCGCGACATCCTCACCAAGGCGGCCTTCGAGAACGCGATCGCCGTGGTCATGGCACTCGGCGGCTCGACCAACGCGGTGCTGCACCTGCTCGCGATCGCGCACGAGGCACGCGTCGATCTGCACCTCGAGGACTTCAACAGGATCGCCGCCCGAGTGCCGCACCTGGCGGACACGAAGCCGCACGGTCGCTACGAGATGGTCGACATCGACCGCATCGGTGGCGTCCCGGTCGTCATGGCCATGCTGCTCGAAGGCGGTCTGCTGCACGGCGACGAGATCACGGTCACCGGTCGCACCGTCGCCGAGAACCTGGCGATGATCGATCCGCCCGGACCCGACGGCGACGTCGTGCACGCCCTGTCGGACCCGATCCACGACATCGGCGGCATCGCCGTGCTGCACGGATCGCTCGCCCCCAACGGCGCCGTGGTCAAGGTCGCCGGCATCGACTTCGATCACTTCGAGGGACCGGCCAGGGTGTTCGAGGGCGAGGCGGCCGCCATGGAGGCGGTGCTCGGTGGGCGCATCAACGCGGGTGACGTCCTCGTCATCCGCTACGAAGGCCCCAAGGGTGGCCCGGGCATGCGCGAGATGCTCGCCATCACCGGCGCGATGAAGGGCGCCGGACGTGGTGGCGACTCAGCGCTGATCACCGACGGTCGTTTCTCCGGCGGCACCCACGGCTTCTGCATCGGTCACGTCGCCCCCGAGGCCGTCAACGGCGGGCCGATCGCGTTCGTCGAGGAGGGTGACCGCATCCGCATCGACGTCCGCTCGCACGAGATCGACCTGCTCGTCGACGAGGAGACCCTCTTCGCCCGACGCGAGAACTGGAAGCTGCCCGAGCCCCGCTACACCAGCGGCGTGCTCGCCAAGTACGCAGTGCTGGCCCAGGGCGCCGAGAAGGGCGCGATCACCCTTCCGTAAGTCGCGACGGGTCCGGCGCCGCAGCCCACTCCGTGCGGCCGGCGCGCACCGCCGAGGACGACACCTCGTCGATGTGCGCCGGCACGGGCAGAGCGATCGCAGACGGCACCGACACGCCCTGGCGCGGCGCCACCGCCAGACGCGGCAGCCGTTCGAGCACCGCGTCCCGTTCGGCCGGGTCGCCGCCGTACCAGGCCGGGTCGTTGACCTGCGCCCACTTGTCCGCACCCATCACGACCGCGTCGTAGCCCTGCGCGATGTCGACGATCAGGCGGGCGTCGACCACGACCACGTCCAACCAGGCTCGCCCGCCGAGCGACCGTCGGACGATCTCGACGCGCTCGTCGACCACGACACCCGCTGCGTCGGACATGGCGAGCTCGGGTTTGCCGAGCGCGTCCCGTGAGATCGCCAGGTCGAGCCGGTCGAGGCCCAGGTGCGCCCGAGCGGCATCCGCGACCGCGAGGTGGGCGATGGTGAGCGGCGAGAAGCTGCCGGGGTAGACGCCGACGATCATGACGGTGGCCTACGACATCGCAGTGGCACGCCGCAAGGCCTGGCACCCTGCGCCCGGGACGCTGGTACAGAATGGGACCGACATGACCGAGATCGTCCCGGGTTGGCCGGCCATCGCAGCCCGGGGGTTGCACAAGCGCTTCGGTGAGCACGTCGCCGTGCGATCGCTCGACCTCGACGTACCGGTCGGCAGCTTCTGCGGACTGGTGGGCCCGAACGGGTCGGGCAAGACGACGACGCTGCGCATGATCGCCGGGCTGCTGCGGCCCGACGCCGGTCAGGTCTGGGTCGGCGGCCGCGACACCTGGGCCGAGCCCGTCGAGGTCCGGCGCCTCTTGGGTGTCGTGCCCGACCCGCTGAACCTGTTCGACCGCTTGACCGCACGCGAGCTGCTCGGGCACCTCGGTGAGCTCCGTGGGCTCGACGCGGCCGAGGTCGCTCGTCGGTCCGAGGAGCTGCTGGCGGTGATGGACCTGACCGGCGCGGCGGACGAGCAGGTCGGCGGCTACAGCCACGGCATGCGCAAGAAGACGGCGATCGCCGCGGCCCTGCTGCACCGACCCGCCGTGCTGCTGCTCGACGAGCCCTTCGAGGGCGTCGACCCGGTCTCGGCGGTCGCGGTCCGCACGATCCTCGACCGGTACCGCCGTTCGGGCGGCACCGTGGTGTTCTCGAGCCACGCCATGGATCTGGTCGACCGGATGTGCGACGTCGTCGCGGTGATGGTCGACGGCGCGCTGCTGGCGGCCGGGCCGATCGAGCAGCTGCGGGGCGGCGGCCGCCTCGAGGACGCGTTCATCTCGATGGTCGGCGCCAGCCCGGTCGATCCGGCCAGCATCGCCTGGTTGGACCGACCGCCGACGTGAGCCGCTCCGGTCCGCCGGGTGTCGTGGGCGCCGCTCGGGCGCTGGCACGGTTGAAGTGGTCGCTGTTGCGCGGCGGGCTGCGCGGCAGCAACCAGCAGCGCTTCCAGACGTGGTTGTCGGTCGTGATGAGCGTCGTCGTCGGCGCCCTCGGCCTGGCGGTGCTCGCCGCGATCGGACGCGGTGTCGCCGCGGCCGACGAGGTCGTGGTGCTGTTGTTGCCGGTGTCGGTGATCGGCGTCGGCCTGCTGTCCTCGGCGACGGGTGTGGAGTCGACGATCGACGCCCGCCACCTGGCCTCGGAGCCGATCGGGCGCTGGTCGCTCGGGGTGGGGCTGCTCGCGGCGGCCGCGGTGGGCCCACCGGCGGTGCTCGCGGGACTCGTCGGTATCGGGATCGTCGTCGGTTGGACCGCCGGGGGAGTGCTCGGTCTGCTGGTCGTCGCCCTGGCGGTGGTCGCCTGGTGGATCACGCTCGTGGTCGTCTCGCGGACGGCCACGAACCTGCTCGGCGTGCTCGCCTCGACCCGGTTCCGTCAGGTCGCCCAGGCCGCTGCGACCCTCAGCGCCCTGATCACGTGGTTGGGCGTCCAGCTGATCGCCCGGGACACCTCGGGGTGGGGGGAGCGGTGGGACCCGCTCGTGCGCCTGGCCGCATGGACCCCGCCGGGGCAGCTCGGCCGGGCGGTGGCCGAGGCCGATCGGCCGGCGTCCGCCGTGCTGCACCTGCTGCTGGGCGTCGCCTGGTTGCCGCTGCTGGTGTGGGCCAGCGTCGCGACCTCGGAGCGGATGGCTCGTTCGTCGCCCCGTCCCGGCGGTGGCGGCGGCTCGCGTCGCCGCGGCTCCTCGGTACCGGGTCTTCGCAAGGGCTACACGTCGTGGCTGCCCTCGGGCCCGGCGGGTGCGATCACGACGCGGACCATCCGCACCAAGTTCCGCACGCCTCGCCAGGCGGTCAACACCTTCACCGCGCTCGCGGTGGGCGCCGGCGTGTTCCTGATCGGGCCGGTGCTCGACAGCGGCACGCCGGATCCCCGGATCGTGCTGGTCGGTGGACTGCTGCACTTCGCGGTGCTCTTCGACGGCAACAACGCCTTCGGCATGGACGGTCCCGCGATCTGGATGGAGATCGGCGCCGGGGCGGATGCCGGCGTGCTGGTGCGCGGCAAGTTGATGTCGTCGCTGTCGGTCATGGCGTTGCCGGCGTTCGTGTTGCCGATCGTGCTCGCGGTGATGTCGGACGGCTGGGTCTGGCTACCGGCGTCGTGGCTGCTCGCCGTGGGATCGGTGCTCGCCGCGGCAGGTGTGTCGGTGGCGAGTGCGGCGTTGGCGCCCTTCGCCCTGCCGGACAGTCCGAACCCGCTCGCCGCCGGCGACACCGGCCAGGGCTGCGTCGCCGGACTGATGCTCGCCGCATGCATGTTCGTGCTCGTCGTGGTGTCCGCGCCGGTGGCGATCGCGGTGACCCTGGCCAGCGAGCGGTCGGTCGGCCTCACCGTGCTGGCCGCCGTCGCGGCGCCGCTGGTCGGCGCGGCGACGATGTGGGGCGGCGGCTCGGTCGCCCGAGCACGCCTGCGCGGCCGGGAGGCCGAGCTCGTCACGATGGTCACCCCCGCTCGCTGACGTCGCGGCTGACGTCGGCCTTCGCGAAGAGAGCGGTCGTGGCGGGTGCGAGCCTCAGTCGGTGCCGCGAGGACCGGACTTGCGCCAGCGGCGGCCGCGCCAGCGCATCAGCTCACGGAGACCGGCGATGCCCAGCACCGCCGCACCGACCGCTGCTGCCGCCCAACCGTTCACGGGGCGACGGTACCGTGCGCCCATGGACACCGGTAGCGCGGCGGAGCTCGTCGACATCATCGACGACGACGGCGACGTCGAACGGGTCGTCACACGGGCCGAGATGCGTGCGGGGCGACTGCGTCACCGCTGCACGTTCGTCCTCGTGTGGTCCACCGGGGGAGAGGTGCTGATCCATCGCCGATCCGACCACAAGGACATGTGGCCGGGTCGCTGGGACCTGACCTGCGGTGGCGTGACCGCCTCGGGCGAGCAGGCCGAGGACGCCGCCCGCCGCGAGCTGCGCGAGTAGCTCGGCATCGACGCCGATCTCGAGTACGTCGGTCACGGTGCCTACCGCGACGACGACGTGGACGAAGAGGCGACCATCTGGCAGGTCGTGCACGACGGTCCGTTCGAGTTCACCGACGACGAGGTCGTCGAGGCGTGCTTCGTCTCGCTCGAGGAGTTGCGCGACCGGGTCCGGCAGGACCCCTTCGTCCCGGACGCCCTGGCGCTGGTCGCGACGACGCTGCTCGGACTCAGCTCGATCGCTCCGGTCCGCGGGTCGGGGCCGAGCAACGGCGGGTGGGTGGTTGGCATCCGACCCGAGATCAAGGCACAATGGCGTCGATGACTGCGACGACGCTCCTCCTCGTACCCGCCTGAGGCGCACGACCGGACGGTTCTTCCCGCACGTGTGTCCTCGACCTCCCTTGCGGGAGGTCGTTTCGGTTTTCCGGGGGACCCCGCACCGTCATCCGATCCATCCACGCTCCGAGTACCGCCCACGCCCACCCCTGCACACAGGACCGCTGACATGAACACCAACGGTGGAGAAGCCCTCATCCGATCGCTCGAGCTCGAGGGTGTCGAGGTGATCTTCGGGCTGCCCGGAGGCGCGATCCTCCCGGTCTACGACCCGATCCTCGACAGCCCGATCCGACACGTGCTCGTGCGTCACGAGCAGGGTGCCGGCCACATGGCCGAGGGCTTCGCACTCGCGACGGGTCGACCGGGTGTCGCGATGGTGACCTCGGGGCCCGGCGCGACCAACATCGTCACACCGCTGGCCAACGCGTACATGGACTCCACCCCGATGGTCGTCATCACCGGCCAGGTCCCTCGTGCGGCGATCGGCACCGACGCCTTCCAGGAGTGCGACATCGTGGGCATCACCCGCGGCGTCACGAAGCACAACGAGCTGGTGACCCGCGCCGAGGACATCCCCCTCGCCATCCGCCAGGCCTTCCACATCGCGACGACCGGGCGGCCGGGGCCGGTGCTGGTCGACATCCCCAAGGACATCGTCGACCCGACCAACCCGAACTCCGCCATGGAGTGGTACTGGCCGACCGACGCAGAGGTCGCCTCGTCGCTGCCCGGCTACAAGCCGACCACCAAGGGGCACCCGAAGAAGATCAAGGAAGCAGCCGCGCTCATCTCGGTGGCGCGCCAGCCGGTCATCTACGCCGGTGGCGGCATCCTCAAGTCACGTGCCGCCGAGGCGCTGCTCGAGCTGGCCGAGCTCACGAACATCCCGGTGGTCACCACGTTGATGGCCCGCGGCGTCTTCCCCGACGACCACGAGCTGTGCCTCGGCATGCCCGGCATGCACGGCAACTACACCGCGGTCACCGCGATGCAGCAGTCCGACCTGCTCATCGCGCTGGGCAGCCGCTTCGACGACCGCGTCACCGGAAAGCTCGACGGCTTCGCGCCCGACGCCAAGATCATCCACGTCGACATCGATCCGGCCGAGCTGGGCAAGGTCCGCCAGCCCGACGTGCCGATCGTCGGTGACTGCCGTCTGGTGATCGAGGAGCTGATCCGCCAGATCCAGGCGCTCGGCGGCGCCGATGCGCAGATGGACCGCACGCCGTGGCGTCAGACCGTCTCGGGCTGGCAGGAGAAGTTCCCGCTCGCCTACGAGCAGTCGACCGACGGGGGACTGCTCAAGCCCCAGTACGTGCTCGAGCAGCTGCGCGACCGCTCGCCCGGGGACACGATCGTCGCCTCGGGTGTCGGCCAGCACCAGATGTGGGCCAGCCAGTACTGGAAGTTCAACCACCCCTACACCTGGGTGAACTCCGGCGGCCTGGGCACCATGGGCTTCTCGGTGCCCGCGGCGATCGGCGCGAAGGTCGGCCGCCCCGACCGCACGGTCTGGGCCGTCGACGGCGACGGCTGCTTCCAGATGACCGCACAGGAGCTGGTGACCGCGGCGACCGAGCGCATCCCGGTCAAGATCGCGATCCTCAACAACGCGTACCTGGGCATGGTCCGCCAGTGGCAGGAGATGTTCTACGAGGAGCGCTACTCCGAGGTGTACCTGTCGCCGGATCTGCCCGACTACGTGAAGTGGGCAGAGGCCATGGGGTGCGTCGGGTTGCGCGTCGAGTCGCCCGAAGAGGTCGGCCCCGCGATCGACAAGGCCAACGCGATCAACGACCGCCCGGTCGTGCTCGAGTTCCGCACCGACTCCTCCGAGAAGGTCTTCCCGATGGTCGCCTCGGGCAAGTCGAACGACGAGATCGAGGTCGGGCCGCTCCAGGAAGGACTCCTCTGATGACCCTCCAGTCGATGAACACCCGGCGAGCCGGTTCGAAGCCGCCGAAGTACCACGTGCTCTCGGTGCTGGTCGAGAACCGAGCCGGCGTGCTGGCACGTGTCGCGAGCCTGTTCGCCCGCCGCGGCTACAACATCTACTCGCTCGCCGTCGCGCCGACCGACGACGACCAGTTCAGCCGCATCACCGTCGTGGTCGACGTCGAGAGCGCCCCGCTCGAGCAGATCGTCAAGCAGCTGAACAAGCTGATCAACGTGATCAAGATCTCCGAGCTCGACCCGCAGGACTCCGTCGAGCGCGAGCTCATGTTGGTCACGGTGAAGGCACCGGCGACGGTCCGGGGCCAGATCATCGAGCTCATCGGCGTGTTCGACGGGCGGATCATCGACGTCGGTCACGACGAGCTCGCGATCTCCCTCGACGAACACCCCGAGCGGCTCGACGACCTCGAGGCGTTGCTGCGCCCGTACGGCATCATCGACCTGCAGCGCACCGGTCGCGTGGCGCTGCCCAAGCTGGAGCGCTCAGCGCACCCGGGACTCCGCTCCGCGGGCTGACCGAGCAACGACGGACCGGGCCATCCGGACGCGACAAGGGCCGGCGGGGAATCCCCGCCGGCCCTTCGTCATGTCGGTGGCGTCAGGCGCAGCCGGCGCTGGCCGCGGTGATGCGGGCCTCGAACTCCGGGGAGATCTCGGGGGAGCTGCCGATCTCGACGAGCTCGGCCAGGGTGAGCTCCGCGGCGAGCGCGTTCGAGATGCACTGGACCTGCGCCTCGGGCAGGCCGGAGTCCGCCATGCCGGCGGCGAACATCTCGGCGCGCACCTCGGTCGGCACGCACTGCTCGAGCGCCTCGATGGTCAGCTCCGGTTCGGCGTCGGTGGACTCGACCGCGAAGGACTCCCACAAGGCGTCGCCGGAGCTGCCGTCGAGGGCACCGCCGATGCAGGTCACGGTCTCGGCGTCGGGCTCGGCGCTCGCACCCGCGCTCGAGTAGAACTCGAACGCGACGGCCTCAGCCACGGCGCTGCCGGGCACACACTCGTTGAAGGCCTCGCGGATGATGGTCTGGTCGGCCTCGGGGAGCTCGGTCAGGTCCTCGCTGGACTCGAAGACCTCGATCGCCCGGTCGTCGCCGAACCCAGCGGCCATTGCCTCACCGAAGCACAGGGCATCGGCGTCGTCGAGGTCCAGGCCGGTCTGGCCGGAGAACTGGTCCGCGATCTGGCGTGCGACGCCCTCGTCGCCCTTGGTCGTGGTCGTCGCCCGGGTGTCCGACGTCGACTTCTCGCTGGCGTCGTCGTCGCTGCTGCAGGCGGTGAGTGCGCCGCCGAAGAGGGCGAGCACGCCGACGAGGGCGGCCAGACCGGTGCGGCGGACGGTGGAGGTGGAGTGATCTCGCATCGGGAGAGCCTACGGGGAACGACTGCATCCACCACGCTGTCGCCGAGCGCGGCCGGGGCC
>JALYWI010000159.1 GCA_030852785.1 Actinomycetota bacterium | reverse complement strand
CGGATCGTCTCGATGTACACGTGCGGGATCACCCCGTACGACTCGACGCACCTCGGCCACGCTGCCACGTATCTCACCTACGACGTGCTGCAGCGCCGGCTGCGTGATCTCGGCCACGAGACGCGCTGCGTGCGCAACATCACCGACGTCGATGACAGCATCCTGCCGAAGGCTCGTGAGCTGGGTGTGCACTATCTGGACCTCGCCGCGTCGGAGCTGGCCCGCTTCGATGCCGACATGGTCCGGCTCGGCATGATCCCCGCGTGGTCCGAGCCCCGGGCCACCTCGGCCATCCCCGACATCCGCGGGTTCATCGGGATGGTGCTCGACCGGGGCTATGCGTACGCCGAGGGCGGCGCGGTCTACTTCGAGGTGGGGAGGTACGAGCGCTTCGGCGAGATCAGCCACTACACGCGCGACGAGATGCTGCGTCTCGCGGTCGAGCGCGGTGGCAACCCCGACGACCCGAACAAGCGCGACCCGCTGGACTTCGTGCTGTGGCAGCCGAGCCTGTCGGACGAACCGGCCTGGGACTCGCTGTGGGGCCCCGGTCGACCGGGGTGGCACATCGAGTGCTCGGCGTTGTGCCTGCGAGAGCTCGGCACGACCATCGACCTGCACGGCGGCGGTTCGGACCTGATCTATCCGCACCACGAGTGCGAGGCCGCGCAGTCCGAGGCGGCGACGGGCGAGCCGCTGGTCCGGCACTGGATGCACCAGGCGATGGTCCGCATGGACGGCGAGAAGATGTCGAAGTCGTTGGGCAACCTGGTGTTCGTCTCGGACCTGGCCGAGCAGTGGGATCCCCGGGCGATCCGCCTGGCTTGCATCTCGCACCACTACCGCGACAGCTGGGAGTGGGACGAGACCCTGATGCCGGCCGCGAGCGAACGGCTCTCGACCTGGCGCGCGGCGGGGAGCGGCAGCGGGGCGCTCGACGAGGTCCGCCGAGCGCTCGATGAGGACCTGGACACCCCGGGTGCCGTCGCAGCGATCGACGCGGCTGCAGGGCGAGGTGTCGGCGTGAGTGAAGCGGCTGCACTCCTGGGTGTGGATCTGGGCTGACGTATCCCGCCGGGGGAACGTCTGTGAATTCTCCGTGTCGACGCTTACTGACATCTGGTCAGGGGGTAGCATCACGGTCTGAACACCGACGCATGCGTGTCCGACCGGGAAGGGGTGGCGCAGATGGGACGTGAGGCTGGCAACTTGCAGACGGCCGCCCGGATGGTGCTGTCACCGACCTTCCGGTTCTTCTGGAACGTCACCACCGAGGGCCTCGAGCACATCCCGAGCTCGGGCGGGGCGATCATCGCTCCCAACCACATCTCGGTGCTCGACTCGTTCTTCGTCCCGCTGACCGCCGGTCGTCGGATGACCTATGTCGGCAAGGCCGAGTACCTCGACGACTGGAAGACCAAGTACCTGTTCCCGGCCATCGGCATGATCCCGATCGACCGGGCGGGTGGCGATGCCTCGGTCCGGGCGCTCGACGCCGCCGCCGGCGTGCTCGAGGCCGGTGAGCTGTTCGGGATCTATCCCGAAGGCACCCGCGCCCGTGACGGCAGGCTGCACAAGGGCCACACCGGCGTCGCCCGTCTCGCGCTGCGCACGAACTCGCCGATCATCCCCGTCGGCATCGTCGGCACCGACCTGGTCCAGCCACCCGATGCCCGTACGCCGAAGCCGTTCCGTCGGGTGCACATCCGCTTCGGCCGACCGATCTCGGTCGAGAAGTACTGCGACCGTGCCGCCGACCGGCTGGTTCTGCGCCAGATCACCGACGAGGTCATGTTCGAGATCCGCAACCTGACGGGGCAGGAGTACGTCGACGAGTACGCGACGAAGCCCGCGACGAAGCCCGCGGCGTCCTCGGGTGCGACGGTGGTGCACCTGCCCGAGCGTCCCTCGGCCGAGCCCGCTCCGGCGGCACGCAGCGACGTGCTCGTCGTGTCCGCAGCGACGGCACCCGGTGGCGACGCCGCCTTCGACTCGCTCGAGGCCGACGGCGTCGAACGCCGGTCGTCCTCGGCGGCCATCAAGTCGCGGCCGCTCGATCTCGAGCTCTCCACCGCCTGACCGCTGCGGTCGAGCAGCGCGGCCGTCAGGGGTCGAGCAGGTCCCGCACGTCGTCCGAGGGCGGCTGCACGAGCCGCAGGTCCTGGTGCTTGCCGGAGCCGTGCAGACGGAACCAGCGACCGTCGTGACCCACCACCAGCCAGACGTTGTCCCTCATGCGGAGGCTGTCGTAGTTGAGGGCGATCGAGCGTCGGGGCACACCCAGTTCGACGAGCAGGTCGCGGCCGTGGGCGAGGACCTCTTGGTTGGTCGACCAGCCGTCGGCATCGGCGACGGCGGCGACGCCGGCGCTGCCCGCGATCGACCACGCCTCGGCCCAGGTCTGCAGCCGGGCGGCGTTGATGCCCGCCAGGTCGGCCAGGTCGGAGAGCTCGGCGCGCGAGACCGCGGCGGCAGCGCGGCGCGCGAGATCCGCCCGCGGTGGAACCATCAGCCCGGACGTGGCGCCGTCGACGATCATCGACCAGGCACGCAGCACGGCGTCCTCGGCCAGGGCGTCGACGCGGCGGGGGTCGATGCCCTGGTTGGGCGGCAGATCGACGTCCCACGCCGCATGGTGACCCGGCCCGCGTGCGAGCGAGCCGCTGCGCGAGGCCAGCACCTCGTCGGGCAGCTCCGGCAGCGGTTCGTCGAGCCGGTGGCCGAGCCATGCCTCGGTGGCGAGCACGCCGTCGGGACGGTCGTCGTCGCTGCCCTGCAGCTCGGTGCCCGTCGACGCGGCGCGGTGCGAGCGGACCAGTGAGATCAGCTCTTCGCGTTCGATCCCGCGGACCAGGAACAGCGTGAAGGGGTCGCGGTCGAGCTCGGACGCGACGACGTAGCAGACTGCTGCGGCGTGCTTGCACGGCTCGGCCCAGTCGGGGCAGCTGCAGTCCGGACGCAGATCCGATGCGGTCGGCAGGATGCGCACCTCGACCGCTGCGGCGTCGTCGACCACGCCGGGGTGCAGCTCGCCGTCGAGCAGCGCCGCCAGGTGCGCGGCGCGCGACGCGACGGCCTCGGCCACCTGCTCCCACTCGTCCGGTGCGAGCTTCCGCACCGCGATGTCGACCCGGTAGAGCTCGCCGGTGGTGCCCACCACTCGCGCCGAGATGTGCCCGGGCAGCACCTCGAGGTCGAGCACCGCTCCCTTGCGCGCGTAGCTGCGTCCTCGGGGCAGGCGGCTGTCGTAGTCGGAACCCGCGTTCTCGAGTGCCGACACCCATGCCCTGCCCCACCAGGTGACGCCGAAGTCGTGTCGTGCCATCAGGGCTCACCCAATCGGACCAGCTCGGAGAGCTCGTCGTCGGACAGCTCGGTCAGCCATGCCTCGCCGCCCCCGACAACCGCGTCGGCGAGCGCCTGCTTCTCGGCGAGCACGGTGGCGATGCGGTCCTCGATCGTGCCCTCGGAGATCAGGCGGTGGATCTGCACGGGGCGGTCCTGCCCGATCCGCCAGGCCCGGTCCGACGCCTGGTTCTCGACCGCCGGGTTCCACCATCGGTCGTAGTGGATGACATGGGTCGCTCGGGTCAGGTTCAGGCCGGTGCCGCCGGCCTTGAGCGACACGACGAACACGGGGAACTCGCCCGCCTGGAACCGGTCGACCAGGTCGGCGCGGTGGGTGAGCGACTGCGAGCCGTGCAGGAACTCCGAGGCGATGCCGAGCTCTTCGAGGCGGGCGCCCAGGAGGTGGCCCATGGCGACGTACTGCGTGAACACGAGCGTGGAGTCACCCGCCTCGCCGATCGCGGTGATGAGCTCCTCGAACGCATCGAGCTTCCCGGAGCGACCGGCCATCGGGCCGCTCTGACGGAGGAAGTGCGCGGGGTGGTTGCAGATCTGCTTGAGGGCGGTGAGCAGCTTGAGGACCAGGCCGCGTCGGGCGATGCCCTCGGCCCGTTCGATCTGCTCGAGGATGTCGTCGACCGTCGCGCGGTACAGGCCGGCCTGCTCGGCGGTGAGCGTGACCGGGTGGTCGGTCTCGGTCTTGGGCGGCAGGTCCGGGGCCACCGACGGGTCGTCCTTGCGGCGGCGCAGCAGGAACGGGGCGACCAGGCGGGAGAACCGTTCGACCGCGGCTTCGTCGCGGTCGCGTTCGACGGGGATGGCGATCGACCGGCGGAACGACTCGACCGAGCCCAGCAACCCGGGTGTGGTCCAGTCGAGCAGCGCCCACAGCTCGGTGAGCCGGTTCTCGACCGGGGTGCCGGTCAGCGCGAAGCGGGCCGTCGCCGGCAGCTTGCGCAGGGCCCGTGCCGTCGAGGAGTTGGGGTTCTTGATCTGCTGGGCCTCGTCCGCGACGACCAGGCCCCATCCTCCGGCAGCGAGCTCGTCGATGTCGCGTCGGGCGATGCCGTAGGTGGTGACCACCACGTCGGCCGGGCCGACGCCGTCGATGCTCCGCTGCGGACCGTGGTAGCGGTGCACGGTCACCCCGGGGGCGAACCGTTCGAACTCGCGCTGCCAGTTGCCGACGATGCTGGCGGGGCAGACCACCAAGGTGGGCCCGGTGACGCTGCGACGCTCGTGGACGAACAGGTGCAGCGCGATGAGCTGGATCGTCTTGCCCAGGCCCATGTCGTCGGCGAGCACACCGCCGAGACCGAGGTCGGTCATCTCGTTCATCCACGCCAGGCCGCGGCGCTGATAGGGACGGAGCGTCGCGACGAGGCCCGGTGGCTCGTCGAGCTCGTGGGGCTCGGACACGCGTCGCAGGCGGTCCGCCAGGTCGGCCGCGGCGCCGCCGACCTCGACGGGGACGTCGTCGCCGTCGATGAGGACCGTGCCGCCGAGCGCGGCGGCGAGGGTGTCGGTCGCCGAGATCTGGTCTCGTCGCTGCAGCTTCGCGACGACACCCGGGTCGACGACGACCCACTGCCCGCGCAGCTGCACCAGCGGGCGACGGCTGTCGGCCAGCGCCTTCAGCTCCTCGTCGCTGACGATCTCGCCGTCGAGCGAGGCACGCCAGGTGAGGGTGCAGAGCGTCGCCAGGTCGAACGACGGCGGCTGGTCACCGACACCGGGCGGCGGCTCGGCGTGTGCGGTGGCGGTGAGCGTCCGGGTGAGCCCCGACGGGACCAGCACCTCGATGCCCGCACCGGCGAGGTCGGCGGCGAGTGGACCGAAGAGCCCCATGGCCGCCGCGTCGTCGACCTCGAGCTCCGAGGGGGTCGCCTCGTCGAGCAGGACCGACAACGGCGCGAACAGCCGGGCGCCGCGTCGCAGGGCGACCAGAAGATCGGCCTCGGCGTGCTCGTCGAAGCCGACGGCCGTGCCGGCCCAGAGCGACGCGGCGTCGGCGACGAGCGACGGATCGAGTGCGGAACGCACCTGCAACACGATGCGGAACGGCGAGTCGTCATCGTCGGGGAAGCTCAGCCGCAGGCCGACGACGGTGCGCGCCGCTGCGTCGGTGCCCAGCAGGTGCGGCCGGAGCCGGGCGACGTCGGCGGGCTCGGCGCCGCTCCAGGCGCGTTGGCGCGAGACCGTCGGTGCCGCGGCGGTCCGTGGCAGCACGTCCGCGATGGCCTGGTACATGCCGTCGACCGCGGCGACCGGGTCGAGCACCCGCAACGGTGCGTGCTCGGTCGCCAGGCAGTGGGCGCCGGGTGGCAGCCACGACGCGAGCGCCGCTCGGACACGCCGGTCGCCCTCGTCGAGCGGTGCGATGGTCCACGTGTCGAGCCCGGCGGGGGAGATGGCGGGTTGCAGCCGGCCCCGCGCGATCAGCTCGAGCGCCGCGCGGGCGACGAGCCCCCACGCACGGAACGACGGTGAGGCTGCCAGGTCATCGGGGCGGGCGGCGACCAGCTCGTCGAGCAGCTCGTCGATGCCGACCAGCGTGGCGGCGACCTTGCGCAGCGCGACGCCGTCGGGACCGGGCACCGCGACCGCGACCTCGTCGACCGCCCACCACCCGGGGGGTTCGGTGTCGTCGGGCTCGCTCCACAGGGCCAGCCGCGCGGCGCGCCCGGGGTCACCCGGGACGAACGTCGCGTGCAGCGCCTGCTTGAGCATGGGGCACGATCCTACGAGGTGGAGTGTGACAGCCGGTCCGGGGATCCGGACCCGAGCTCCGGGCGGTCGTCGACCCGGCCGACCGGGCTGCTCGGCCGGCTCGGCCGCTCGGCCCTGCTCACCGGCGTTCCGGGGGAGATACCCGCCCGAAACCCGGTTCCGGCGCCCGAGCGACGCGCCGCTAGCGTGGAGGGATGTCCGAGCTCTCCATTCTCCTGCCCGACGGATCGACCAGGACCCTTCCCGAGGATGCCACGGGGCTCGACCTGGCGACGTCGATCGGACCGGGACTCGCCAAGGCGGCGCTGGCGATCGAGGCCGACGGCGAGGTGCTCGACCTGGCCGCACCGCTGCACGACGGCGCCAAGGTCCGGATCATCACCGACCGTGACCCCGACGCCCTCGAGCACATCCGTCATTCGACCGCACACGTGCTGGCGCAGGCGGTGCTCGAGCTCTGGCCCGGAGCCACGTTCGCGGGCGGCCCGGCCATCGACGACGGCTTCTACTACGACTTCGAGCTGCCGGGCGGCGCGACCTTCACCGACGAGGACCTCGAGCGCATCGACGCGAAGATGCGCGAGATCATCGCCGCGGACCAGTCCTTCGAGCGCTTCGAGCTGCCCCTGGACGAGGCGAAGGCGCTCATGGCGGACCACCCCTACAAGCAGATCTTCATGGATCTGGCCGCAGCCGGTGAGGATGCCGACGGCGAGGTGGGCGGCGGCGAGATCATCAGCTTCTACCGCAACACCCCCGAGTTCGCGGACATGTGCCGCGGCCCGCACGTGCCCTCGACCGGCCGGCTCGGCCACTTCAAGCTGACCCGCCACGGCGGGGCGTACTTCCGGGGCAGCGAGAAGAACCCGATGCTGCAGCGCATCTACGCCGCGGCCTTCGCGACCAAGAAGGACCTGGCCGCGCACCTGCACCGCCAGGAGGAAGCCGCCAAGCGTGACCACCGCAAGCTGGGCGTCGAGCTCGACCTGTTCTCGTTCCCCGAGGAGATCGGCTCCGGTCTGGCGGTGTTCCACCCCAAGGGCGGCATCATCCGTCGGCTCATGGAGGACTACTCGCGCCAGCGCCACGAGCAGGCCGACTACGAGTTCGTCTACTCGCCGCACATCACGAAGAAGAACCTCTTCGAGATCAGCGGCCATCTCGAGTGGTTCGCGGACGGCATGTTCCCCCCGATGGAGCTCGACCACGCCCACGACCACCAGCACCTGCCCGAGACACCCGCCGAGGGGCAGGCCGAGGTCGACGCGGCGGTCATCGCCACCGAGTCCATTGCGACAGAGGCCAGCGAGCCCGCGGCGGGCACCGGCACCCAGTACTACCTGAAGCCGATGAACTGCCCGTTCCACATCCTGATCTTCAAGAGCCGGCAGCGCTCGTACCGCGAGCTGCCGCTGCGGATGTTCGAGTTCGGCACCGTCTACCGCTACGAGAAGTCCGGCGTCGTGCACGGCCTCACCCGCGTGCGCGGCATGACCCAGGACGACGCCCACATCTTCACCACCAAGGAGCAGATGGGCGAGGAGCTGCGCTCCATCCTGAACTTCGTGCTCGACCTGCTGCGTGACTACGGCCTCGACGACTTCTACCTGGAGCTGTCCACCAAGCCCGAGGGCAAGGCGGTCGGCACCGACGACGAGTGGAACGAGGCCACCGACGCGTTGAGCGCGGTCGCCGAGGCCATGGACATCGAGCTCGTCATGGACCCGGGCGGCGGTGCGTTCTACGGCCCGAAGATCTCGGTCCAGGCCCGCGATGCGATCGGTCGCACCTGGCAGATGTCGACGATCCAGGTCGACTTCCAGCTGCCGCAGCGCTTCGAGATGTCGTACATCGGCAACGACGGCGAGCGGCACCGTCCGATCATGATCCACCGGGCGCTGTTCGGGTCCGTCGAGCGGTTCTTTGCGGTCCTCCTCGAGCACTACGCCGGCGCCTTCCCGGCCTGGCTCGCACCCGAGCAGGTGCGCATCCTGCCGGTGTCGGAGTCCCATGCCGACTACGCGCACGAGGTCGCCGCCGGTCTGCGCGGCGCGGGTTTCCGTGTCGACGTCGGCGCGGCCGACGAGACGCTCGGCAACCGGATCCGCAGGGCGAAGGGCGAGAAGCTGCCCTACGTGC
>JALYWI010000158.1 GCA_030852785.1 Actinomycetota bacterium | reverse complement strand
GTGGTGAGCACCATCGGCGGTTGCAGAAGGAGAACTGGACGGTCACCACCGAGGGCGACCAGCGCTTCACGTTCTGGAACGGGCGCACGTGTCTCGGAACGACCGTCGTGGGCGAGCAGGCGGGTCGGCCACCGGATCTCGCTCGACTTCCGTTCGTCGAGCGATCACCGGACGCGCCGCCGGGCATCTCCCCGACAGCAACGCTGGCCGACACCGGCGGTGAACGGATGACGCCCTGGGCGATGAGCGCGTATCTCGAACACCTCTTCGCGGCCTGACGCGCACCAGGGTGCGGCGTGAACCGCCCGCGGTGCTGCCTGATTCACCCATGGGTTCCAGCGGGGCCCGCACGGTACGATCCGCTGCGCGGGAAGGGGAGGGCGAGATGCGGCAGATGTCGATGGTGTGGTTGGTGGTGGCGGCCGGGTTGTCGGCAGTGCTGGTGTCCGCGTGCACCGTGCCGCCTGGTGGTGAGCCGGTGTCAGGCGGCGGAGCGTTCGACTGCTCGAGCGGACCGGTCGACCTGGGCGTCGCAGACCAGGTCGCAGCGATCTCGTCGGACGGCGCCACCATCGTGCTGGTCGACTACCCCGAGGGGGACGGCCCCGACCAGGTGGTCCACTACGACCTGGCCGACCGCAATCGGGGGGTGCGGCATCGCTGGCTCTCGATTCCCGAAGCCGACGACGGCGTCGCCGTCCGCGTGGATGACGCAGGGCACCGCGTGCTGGTCCAGCGCTACACACCCGATCCCATGACGGGCGCGCGGTGGAGTCTGCACGACCTGCGCACTGGCGCGGTTGACGTGCTCGCTCCGGGCATCTCGGTCGACGACGAGCTCGTCGCGGTCTCGTCAGACCTGAACCGGGCGGTGGTGAGGGACTATGCCGCCCCGGGTCGGCCGCTCCGATTGGTCGATGTCGCCACCGGAGCGGGCCCTGCCCTCGGTCTCGTCCAGGACCCTGCCTGGACCCTCCTCGACATCAGCCCCGACCTCTCGATGGCGCTGCAGGTCGAGTCGTCGGGCGGTGCAGTGCGCTCGGCGCGCGTGGTGTCGACCTCGACCGGTTCGGTGCTGCACGACCTCGGCCGGATCCGGGGCGAGAACGCCTACACCCCGATCGGCGAGTTCGTCGGCGACGATGCGGTGCTGTTCGCCTCAGCGGTCCCCGCGGCGGCGCCCGACGACGGCATCGCGGACGACGGCGCGTTCGTCGTGCAGCTCTCGTCAGGCGCACTTGCCCGTCTCGACCCCGGCGTCGCCGGAGCGATGACCTGGTCCTCGAGCCCCGACGGAACCAGGTCGCTGTTCTCCGTGATCCGTGGTGACGGTCGGATGTGGGCGCGCACCGATGGCGTCAACCGTTCGCTCGCCGACACGTACATGGTGACCGCGAGTCGTGACCACTCGGTGGCGGTCGTCGCAGACGGCACACGAGCGACGCTGCACTGCCTAACCTGACGGCTCGTCAGATCCTCAGGGGGCAGCGCAGATGGGCGCCATCATTCCGTCGGGACAGGTCGCGTGGGGTCTGCAGCTGCCGATCCAGTCGCAGAGCCTCAACTTCGTGCAGCCGTGGGAGGCCGACGCCGGCCCCGCCGAGCTGGCACAGATCACGCAGGCCGCGGACCGCGCCGGGGCCCACTACGTCGGGGTCTGCGATCACATCGGGGTGCCACGCCCGGCCGACGAGCAGATGTCGTCGACCTGGTACGACACGATCGCCACGCTCGGCTGGCTGGCAGCACTCACCGAGCGGGTCCACCTGCTCAGCCACGTCTACGTGCTGCCCTACCGGCACCCCCTCGCGACGGCCAAGGCCTTCGCCACGCTCGACCGCCTCTCGGGCGGCCGGGCGATCCTCGGCGCAGGTGCCGGGCACCTGGAGTCCGAGTTCTCGGTGCTCGGCGTCGACTACGCCACCCGCGGCGCGCAGGTGGCCGACGCCATCCCGGTGATCCGCGCGGCGTTCGCCGACGAGTACCCCACCGTCGGTGGTCCCGGTGCCGACGCGGGTGTCGGGATGGGACCCCGTCCGGTCCGTGACGGGGGTCCGCCGATCTGGCTGGGCGGCTCCTCCAAGGCGGCGATCCGCCGGGCCGCGACGCTGGCCGACGGCTGGTTGCCACAGGGTCCACCGCCCATGGGGCTCAGCGCGGCGCTGGAGTTCATCCGGACCGAACGCCAGGCGGCCGGCCTACCCGAGGCGTTCGACATCGGCGCCACCGCGGGTCCGGTCTACCTGGGCACGCCGGACTTCGAGGTCGAGCCGTACACCGCGACCGGCAGCGCCGAGCAGATCGCCGAGAGGTACCGGAAGCTCACGGCCAAGGGCGTGAACCAGCTGCAGTTCGGGTTCCGGGGTCGCGACGCCGCAGAGGTCGCCGAGCAGATCGAACGCTTCGGCGCCGACGTCGCGCCACTGCTTGCAGGGTGAGACTGCTTGCAGGGTGAGGCTGCTCGCAGGGTGAGACTGCTCGCAGGGTGAGACTGCTGGTCAGCTGAGCAGGTCCTCGACGGCGTCCGCGACGTCGTCGAGATCGACGGCGGGTTCGTCGAACCGGCGGACGTCGCGGTAGGTGCGGTCCCGGCCGGCGTCGTCGACGAACCAGCGCTCCAGCCGTTCACCCACCGGCCTCGCCAACAGCGTCGGCATGTCCTCGAGCGACGCGCGCTCGCTGCCCGGCAACAGCAGCAGGCGCGCCAGGTCGTACAGGTCCGACGCCCGCTTCTCCGGCCGGGTCGACGCCCGCAGCGGGATGGCCGTCGTCTTCATCGCGACCAGACCCGAGGGCGAGGCGACCAGCCGGTCCGACGCCTTGGCGAGCGGCGCACCGTCGAGCTCGTCGACCGCGACGACGTCGAGCGGTGTCGCGGTGTCGTGGGCCCAGGTGAGCGACACCACGTTCAGCTCGAGGTCGCTCAGCGCGTCACCCGATCCGGTCAGCTCGGCGGTCAGCTCGGCGACCAATTCGCCGGTCGGGACGGGCGCCACGTCGATCACGTCCAGGTCCATGTCGCCGGCGAAGCGGTACTGCCCACCGCCCGACGACGTGACCGCGAGCCCGGCGATCGACTCGTGCAGGCCCTCGAGATCTCGCGCCACGGCATCGAGGTCGACCGTCGTGCGGTGCGGCGACCCGACCCGGCACATGACCGCCAACCCACCGATGAGCCGCAGCTCGGCGGGCAACGAGGCGAGCAGCTCGACCTCGCGATGGGTGGTGCCGTCGCGACGGCCCGACAGCACGACGCTGGTCACGGCTGGGGGTGGGGGACTATGCCCCAGTCCTCGACGATCTCGCGGCCACGTGCGGGGTCCGCGGCGAGGCGCACCGCACACAGCATCGGCGCGGCGACCGACCAGGGGTGGGCGTCGTCGGCAGGGTGCTCCTCGTTGAGCGGGATCCAGTCGATCGGAGCACGCCGCACCCAACTCCTCGTCGGCGCGTCCCGCTCGACCAGTCCGCGCAGACGACGCATCGCCGAGTCCGACCGCACGTAGCAACGCGCCGGCAGCTCGCCCGCCGCCGCGACACGGGCACCGCCGAGCGTGGCCGCACGCTCGTCGACTCGGACCAGGTCGGCCGCGCCGACCTTCTCGGCCGCCTCGTGGAGCGACACCGGCAGGGGGGTCCAGTCGTCGTCGGGCCAGTTGGCAGCGGTCTCCCAGAACAGGTCCGGCAGGAGGGGGAGTCGGGTGCGCCGGCCGATCAGCCCCGCGGCCGAGAAGCGGGCGACGAGCTCATGGGTCGCGCCGACGCTGCGACCGATCGCAGGAGCGACCCGGCGTGCGGTGACCTCGTCGCCCGGGTGCACGAGCGTGTGCAGCGCGACCTCGAGCCCGACGGCGGTCCACAGGTTGCCGCTCGTGGGACGTTCGCTCGAGATCGTCCGCAGCGGCGCCTCGACCCGCACGCCGGGGGCCCACAGGCGCAGGTGGCCACGCCGGTCCAGCCATCCCCAGCCCTCGGCGCGCAGGACGTCGCGCCCGGCATCCGAGATCCGGTCGGCGACGACGACGGCGGGACCTCGGCCGCGAGCATCGCCGACCAGCGAACGCAGGTCAGCGGGAGTGGGATGTGCGCGAGCGACCAGGAGGGGCACGGACCGGGACCCGTCGACGAGCACGGCGTCGCCGTCGCGGCGCGCGTCGAGCCCCAGGTCGTCCAGCGCCTCGACCAGCTCACCGACGAGCTCGTCGTGCTCCTGCGTTCCTGCCGTCACGAACACCGAACATGACGGTACTCGCTTGGTTCGAGCACCACAACGTCCGGTGTCCGTGCCGTCACGAACGCCGAACGCAGGGTGTCCGGCCGCCCACAGTGACCGGGCCCCCGTGGGTGCATCATTGGACCCCCAACTAGCATGACCGGCATGGCCGAGGACCGGGACGAGCAGCTCGCACACCACATCTACGACCGCGACGGCGGGGTCTCCGCGGATCGTCCGTGGATCATCCGCACGTACTCCGGGCACTCGAGTCCCAAGGCGTCCAACGAGCTCTACCGCTCGAACCTCTCGAAGGGGCAGACCGGCCTGTCGATCGCCTTCGATCTGCCGACGCAGTGCGGCTACGACTCCGACGATCCCATCGCACGTCCCGAGATCGGCAAGGTCGGCGTGCCGATCAACTCCCTCGACGACATGCACGTGCTGTTCGACGAGATCCCCATCGAGCAGATGAACACCTCGATGACGATCAACGGCACCGCGATGTGGCTGCTGGCGTTGTACGTGGCGCTGGCACGTGAGCGTGGCGTCGACATCGCCGAGCTGACCGGCACCACGCAGAACGACCTGATCAAGGAGTACCTGGCGCGGGGGACCTACATCTTCCCGCCGGAGCAGAGCCTGCGACTCATCGCCGAGATGTACGAGTTCTGCCTCGAGGAGATCCCTTCGTGGAACGCCTCGAACATCTGCTCGTACCACCTGCAGGAGGCGGCGGCGACGCCGACCCAGGAGCTCGCCTTCGCCCTCGCCAACGCCATCTCGCTGCTCGACCTGATCAAGGAGCGCGGCCACTTCACCGACGAGCAGTTCGAACGCGCCGTCGGTCGCATCAGCTTCTTCGTGAACTCCGGCATCAGGTTCGTCGAGGAGATGTGCAAGATGCGCGCCTTCGGCGAGCTGTGGGACGAGTACACCCGTGACCGCTTCGGCGTCACCGAGGAGAAGTACCGCCGCTTCCGGTACGGCGTGCAGGTCAACTCACTCGGTCTGACCGAGGCGCAGCCCGAGAACAACGCGTGGCGCATCCTGATCGAGACCCTCGGCGTCACCCTCAGCCGCGACGCCCGTGCCCGCGCGGTGCAGCTGCCGGCGTGGAACGAGGCGCTGTCGCTGCCCCGACCGTGGGACCAGCAGTGGGCGCTGCGCCTGCAGCAGATCCTGGCCTACGAGACCGACCTGCTCGAGTACCCGGACCTCTTCGAGGGGTCCGTCGTGGTGCGCTCCAAGGTCGACGAGCTCAAGGCCGACGCACGCGAGGAGATCGAGAAGATCCTCGGCATGGGTGGCGTCATCCCCGCGATCGAGTCCGGCTACATGAAGTCCGCCCTCGTCCGGTCCATGTCGGAGCGCATGAGCGCGATCAACACCGGCGAGCAGATCGTGGTGGGCCTGAACAAGTGGACCGAGGGGCTGCCCTCGCCGCTGCTCGGTGGCGAGGACGGCGGCATCTTCAAGGTCGACGAGTCCGCGGCGAACTCGGCGGTCGCGTCGCTCGAGAAGACCCGCGCCAACCGCGACGAGCCCAGGGCGGTGGCCGCGCTCGAGGCGCTCAAGGCCGCCGCGCTCGACGGCACCTCGATGATGGAACCCTCGATCGAATGCGCACTCGCCCGTGTCACCACCGGCGAGTGGGCCGGCGCGCTGCGAGAGGTGTTCGGCGAGTACCGCCCCT
>JALYWI010000152.1 GCA_030852785.1 Actinomycetota bacterium | reverse complement strand
GCTCTCCGATGAGCTGCTCGCGATCGAGGCCGACGCGCTCCCGCTCGCGCTCGACGAGGGCTGATCGCCGGACGCCCGGCCGTCACCCCGCGCCCTCGGGCTCGGGCGCTCCCCCGCCCTCGACGGGCCCGGGTGCGGCGCTGCGTCGTCGCAGCATCGCCGCGATGAACGGTGCGCTGGCCAGCACGATCAGCAGGCGCAGCACCTGGGTGGCGGCGACGAAGGTGACGTCGCCGCCGGTCGCGGCCGACGTCCCCATCACCGCGTAGATCCCGCCGGGGGTGGTGGCCAGATAGGCGTCGAGCGGACTCGCGTCGGTCGTGAGCACGAGCACCCAGGCCAGGCCGGCACAGGCGATGAGCGTCACCGCGATCGTGAAGAGCGCGATCGGCACCATCCGCCGGATGGAACGGAGGCTCGCGACCGTGAAGCGGAGCCCGATCTGCACGCCGATGACCAGGTAGCCGGCCGCCTGGACCGGCTCGGGCACCTCGACGTCGGCGAACAAGGGCACCAGGGTCAACAACGAGGCGATGACGAGCGGGCCGAGGATCGCGGCCGACGGCATGCGTGCCACCCTGCCGAGCCACAGGCCGACGACCGCGGCCAGCACGACGAAGAGGATTGCGTCCGGCAACGGTGCCAGCGCGACGTCGATGTCGACGCCGTCGGAGGTCGCGCCGAAGACCACTGCCACCACGACCGGCATCGTGACCAGGACCACGAGCAGCCGCAGGTACTGCAGCACCGCGACGACCCGAGCGTCGGCGCCCAGGTCGTCGGCCATCGCGGTGAGGCCTGCGGCGCCACCCGCGATCGACGAGAACGTCGCGGTCACCGGTGTCGCACCCCGTCGGATCAGCAGCTGCCCGACGAACACGCTGACGACCAGCGAGAAGACCGACACGAGCACGACGATCGACCACCGGGGTCCGAGCTCGACCAGTCCGGCCCACTCGATCGACGTGCCGACGACCACCCCGACGCTCGCCTGGCCCAACGTGAAGGCCATCGCCGGCAGCGCCAACGGTTCGTTCGGGCGGGCCAGCGCATAGACCAGCGCGCCTGCCAGACCACCGAAGAGCATCGGGGTCGGCAGCCCGATCCACGTGAACGAGGCACACGCCACCCCGACGGTGACGACCAGTACGAGCCAACGACGCATGCGCTCACGGTAGGCCCAAACATGACGCTGCGAACCCCCTGAAACCCTGCTAATTCGGGCACATCTGTCCCTCTGTGACGCCGCTTGTAACAGAGATGAGAATCGTGTTCCTGGCGGGTTAAGAGACCGTTTCGGACCCCGATCTCGGACAATTCCGTTCGTACTGTGGCCGCCATGTCTCCCACCTCGGCACCCTCCACCTACCGCCTCGCCGTCGCCCAGCCCCGACGCATCCCCGGTGCCGACGGACGCCCGAACGTCGAGCGTGCGATCCGCCTCGTGGCCGACGCCGCCGCCGGTGGTGCGGCGCTGATCTGCTTCCCCGAGTTCAGCCCCGGGCCGGTGCGGGCCCTCGACGAGTTCTACGACGCCGCACCGGCGATGGCCGCTGCCGCCCGGGACGGCTCGATCAACGTCGTGTGGTCCCGCACCGAGCGCTGCGACGACGGCCTGAACCGACTCTGCGTGTACGTCGTCGACCGCGGCGGCGACACGGTGCTGCGCTACGCGCGGACCCACCCCGCCACGATCCCGCCGTCGGACCGCGGCGAGGGCGAGCTCGTCTCACCGGCCGACGCCTTCGGCAACTTCGAGCTCGACGGCATCCCGATGGGCCTCGTCGTGTGCTCCGAGATGTGGACACCCGAGGTCGCCCGCATCGTCGCACTCCGCGGCGCCGAGATCATCCTGTCCCCCGCCGGCGGCGGCTTCACGAGCCTCACCCGGAACTGGCAGATGGTGAACCAGGTCCGGGCGATCGAGAACGTCTGCTACGTCGCACTCGCGAACAACCTCTGGGGCGAGGAGCAGGGCGCCGCGATGATCACCGGCCCCGAGCATCCGGTCGTCTTCGCCGGCCGTCAGGAGCTCGCCATCGGTGACGTCGACCTGGACCGGCTGCGGTGGCTGCGGACCCACGACGACTCGATGGCCGACCCGAAGCCCTTCGACTCCATCCCCGGCCTGCTGCGGGCGCGGCGACCCGAGCTGTACGGCGACCTGGTCGCACCCCAGGCCGACGCCTTCGACTACGCGAACGGCGCGTCGTGAGCGACGTCATCCTGCGAGGCGGTTGGGTGCTCGCACCCGAACCGATCGCCGACGGCGCCGTGCTGGTGCGGGGCAACTCGATCGCCGAGGTCGGCACGTGGTCCGAGCTCTCGGCTCAGCACCCCGGCGCGGTGGTCCACGGCGGGCCGCACGACATCGTCAGCCCCGGCTTCGTGAACACCCACGGCCACTTCTCCGAGGGCCTGATCACCGGCATCGCCAGCGACGTCACGCTCTGGGAGTGGCTGCACGTCCTCATCCGCCGCGTCGACCCCCACATAGATCGCTCGAAGGCGTTCCTCGGCACCCAGCTCGCCGGCATCCAGATGCTGCGCAGCGGCGTGACGACCGCCAACGACATGTTCGTGTGCCACCCCGGCGACGAGCCGATCACGCCGGCGGTCGTCGACGCCCTGGACGAGCTGGGACTCCGCGGCGTGCTCTCCTTCGGTGCCGGCGATCGCGACGGCCCCGGCATCGGTGCGCAGTTCGACGAGCACGAGGCACTCCGTGAAGCGACCGGGCGCAGCGCGCTGTGCACCTTCCGGGTCGGCATCGGGGCGCTCGGCGGGCAGAGCGACGAGATGTTCGCCCGCTCCGTCGGCTACGCGGTCGACGGCGACCACGGCGTGCACATCCACATCCAGGAGGTGCGCGAGGAGGTCACCGCGACCTTCGAACGCACCGGTCGGACCGTCGTCGGTCACTGCGCCCACGAGGGGCTCTTCGCCGCACCGACGCTCGCCGCGCACTGCGTGTGGGTCGACCGCGCCGACCGTCGGCTGCTCGCCGAGCACCGGGTCGGCGTGGCCCACAACCCCGTCGCGAACATGATCCTCGCGAGCGGCGTCGCACCGGTCACCGAGATGCTCGACGCCGGCATCGACGTCGGCATCGGCGTCGACGGCGCCGCGTCGAACGACTCCCAGGACTTCCTCGCGGCGCTCAAGGCGGCCCCGTTGCTCGCCCGTGTCCACCATCAGCAGGCCACCGCGATGAGCGCACGCGAGGCGTGGGAGCTCGGCACCATCGGCGGTGCACGAGCGCTGCGGATGCAGGACACCATCGGTTCGATCGAGGTCGGCAAGCGGGCCGACCTGGTCCTCTTCGACGGGCGCAGCCCGGCGCTCGCCAACGTGCACGACCCGTACCAGGCGATCGTCTTCGTGGCCGGCAGCCGTGAGGTCGCCGAGGTCTGGGTCGACGGTGAGCCGAGCGTGCTCGACGGCGACGTCGTCAGGGTCGATCCGTTCGAGGTCGCCGAGCGCTCGCGCCCCCACGCCGCCGAGCTGGCGACCCTCGCCGGGTTGCACGACCTGTCCGCGCTGGCGGTGCCGCGATGAAGGCGTCGCCCCCCGGGGTCGAGGAGGTCTACGACCGGTTGCTCGACCGGATCCTCACCGGGGTCTACCCCGTCGACTCCCGCCTGCCGTCGTGCAGGGCGCTCGCCCTGGAGCTGGGATCGAACTCGTCGACGGTCGACCGGGCGATCGGGCGTCTGGCCGCGGGTGGTCGGGTGCGCACCGTGCCGCGCCGCGGTGCGTACGTCGAGAACGTCGACGGTGACGAGCCCGACGCCCGCACCGTCGTGACGGATCGTCTCGAGGAGCTGCTCCTGCGGGCCCGACGCCTCGGGCTGACGGCGGACGAGTTGACCGCGACGGTCGAGACGGTGCTGCAGCGGGTCGACTCGGTCCGTCGGGTCGCGCTCGTCGAGTGCAACGAACGCGACCTGCGACACCTCCAGGACCTGATGCAGCGGGCGATCGACGTCGAGGTCCAGCCCGTGCTGATCCACGAGGCGACGGGACGGATGCTCGACCAGGAGTTCGACGCGGTCGTCTCGCCGATCTTCCACCTCAAGGACGTCGCGCCGCTCGTGGACGACATCGACCAGGTGGTCGAGCTCAACCTGTCGGCCTCGCCCGCGACGCTGCGCCAGCTGGTCGAGGTGCGCGACGAGGAACGGCTCGTGGTCGTCGCCCCCAGCCCACGCGGCATCCAGTGGATGACCGCGGTGGTCGGCCAGTACTTCCCCGGTCAGATCGACGGCGTGCAGGTCGGCAGCGACGACCTGGCCCTGCTCGACGACGCGCCGGTCGTGGTCGTCAACAACGCCGCCAGGGTGCCCGACGAGGTCCTGGCGGGCGTCGACCGGCTGATCACCCTGGAGTGGGAGCTCGATCCTCGGTTCGTGCCGACCCTGCGGGCGCACATCGAAGGCGTGCTGACGTCGCGGCGCTCGGCCGACGGCGATCGGCGGATCGCCGGACCACGAGGAGCAGCATGAGGATCTCGATCGGACTGTCGGACACGGCTCGCACACGGCCGTTGACCCACGGGCGCGTGCTCATCGAAGGGGCCGAGCCCGAGTTCACGACCATGGGGGTCCAGCAGCTCTTCAACCAGCAGCTGACGGAGCACACCTTCGACGTGTGCGAGTTCCCGATCGTCACCTACCTGCGCTCGCTCGAGACCGACGACCGGCCCTACCTGGCGATCCCCGTCTTCCCGTCGCGCCACTTCCGCCTGTCGTGCATCTTCGTCTCGGAGCACTCCGAGGTCACCGAACCGGCCGACCTGGCCGGGCGGCGGGTCGGTCTCCCGGTGTTCGACATGGCGGCGGCGGTGTGGCTCCGGGGCATCCTGCACGACTTCCACGGATTGGATCGCACGTCGCCGATCTACGTGACGGCCGGAACCGAGGGCCCTCGTGAGGGCGACGAGCACCCGCAGTTCCTGCCGCCGGAGTTCACCGTCGAACGGCGCGGCGATCGTGGCCTCGCGCAGATGCTCGCGGACGGCGAGATCGACGCGCTCTACACCGCCCGCGCCCCCTCGACGTGGCCCGGACCGGGTGTGCGCCGGCTCTTCGCGGACCCCCGCACGGTCGAGCTCGAGTACCACGCGAAGTCGGGCATCTTCCCGGCCATGCACGTCCTCGCCATCAAGCGGCCCCTGGCGGATGCCGCCCGCTGGCTGCCCGGCGCGCTGTTCGACGCGTTCGACCGTGCGCACGACCTGGCTCGCGCGGATGTGTTCGACTCCTCGGCGCTCGACTCGATCCTCCCGTGGCAGCTCGAGGAGCTGCTCGAGACCGAGCGGCTGCTCGGCGCGGACCACTGGTCGACAGGTCTCGAGGCCAACCGCCGGATGCTCTCGCAGGTCATCGCCTACGCCGCTGCCGACGGGCTCATCTCGGGTGACCTGACCCCCGACGACCTCTTCGCCGGCCCCGGCGCCGAGACGATCCTCTGCACATGAACGACTGCCACACATGAACGACTGCCACACATGAAGGAGCACCCGATGCGCACCGGAGACGACTACCGCGCCAGCCTCGCCGACGGCCGCAAGGTGTACGTCGACGGAGCGCTGGTCACCGACGTCGCCGAGCACCCCGCCTTCGTCGGTGTCGTCGCCACGATGGCCGCGCTCTACGACGCCGCGGCAGGAGCCGACCCCGGCGATCTCGTCGATCCCGACACCGACCAGCTCGCGATCTACACGGTGCCCGACACCTGGGACCGTCACGAGCTCCGCAAGCGGGCGCTCGAGTCGTGGTCGCAGCACACCCACGGGTTCATCGGGCGTGGCCCGGACCACGTCGCCGGCTTGTTCGCCGGTTTCGCCTCACGTCCCGAGCTCTTCGACACCGACCGGCACCAGCTCGGCAAGAGCGTGCTCGGCTACGCCTCGCGGGCCGCCGAGCAGGGCCTGTGGGTGACGAACTCGATCGTCCCGCCGCAGATGAACGCGGACGATCCGACGAGCCGCGTCACGCCGGTGCACCTGGTCGAGGAGACCGTCGACGGCATCGTCGTCGACGGCGCGCAGATGCTGGGCACGGGCGCCGCGGTCGCCGACGCGATCTTCGTGACCAGCGTGCGACCACTCGGCCCTGACGAGTCCGCCCGGGCGTTGTCGTTCGTGGTCGACGCCGGCGCCCCCGGGCTCTCGCTCGTCACCCGCCGGCCCTACGCGACCGCGGGTGACCCGTTCGACTACCCACTGAGCACCCGGTTCGACGAGACCGACTCGATGGTGGTCTTCGATCGGGTCCTGGTGCCCTGGGACCAGGTCTTCGCGGCCGGCGACGTCGACGTGGTCAACAGCCAGTTCTTCGGCACCGCCGCCCACCAGATCGGCAACCTCCAGTCGATCATCCGGCTCACCGCCAAGCTGCGCTTCCTGACCGGGGTCGCGAGCTTGGCGGTCAAGGCCAACGGTCGGGGCAAGGACCCGGCGATCCGCGCGCAGCTCGCGGACCTCGCCACGCTGCAGACGGTCTCACAGGCCCTGACCGACGCCGCGCACGCCGGCGCCGAGCTCGACGACTACGGCGTCTACCGACCGGCCGGCCAGTTCCTCTACGCAGCGCTCGGCATGCAGACCGAGGTGTACCCCAAGGCGGTCAAGCTGCTCGGAGAGCTCGTCGGCGGCGGCCCGATCCAGGTGCCGTCGTCGGTGCTCGACCTGGAGAACCCCGAGGTGCTCGCCGCGCTGGATCCCGTCATGGGATCCGACCAGCTGCCGGTGCGCGACCGGGTGCAGCTCTTCAAGCTGGCGTGGGACCTGGTCGGCTCGGAGTTCGCAGGTCGTCATGTGCAGTACGAGCGCTTCTACTCCGGCGCACCCGCGGTGGTGAAGATGCACGCCCACCGCCACTACCCCTTCGACGAGGCCGAGGCGCTCGCCACGACCTTCCTGGACTCCTACCGGTGACGGATCGGGACTGCAGCGCGCTCGCGCCCGACGGCCGGCTCGACCTGGGTCCGACCGGCTCCGGCCCGCTCGACGGCGTCCGGGTCGCGGTGAAGGACCTGTTCGACGTCGCGGGCACCGTCACGGGCGCCGGCAATCCGACGCTCGCCGCCGGGCCGCCCGCCACCCGCGACGCAGCCGCCGTCGCCACGCTGCGACGCTCGGGTGCCACCGTGGTGGCGAAGACCGCCACCGACGAGCTGGCCATGGGCATGTTCGGGGTCAACTCGCACTACGGGACACCGCCCAATCCGGCTGCGCCGTCCAGGGTGCCCGGCGGCTCGTCGAGCGGGTCGGCCAGCATGGTCGCCGCCGGTGCGGCCGACCTGGGGCTCGGCACCGACACGGGTGGGTCGATCAGGGTCCCGGCGGCGTTCTGCGGGCTGTTCGGGCTGCGGCCGACCCACGGTCGCATCGACGCCGCGGGCGTTCGACCGATGGCACCCGGGTTCGACACCGTCGGTCTGCTGGCTCGTGACCTCTCGTTGCTCGGCGCTGCGTTCGGTGTGTTGAGCAGCGGTCACCGCCCTCGGCATGTCCGGGCGCTCGTGTTGTGCACCGACCTGGTCGCGACCGCGAGCGAGGCGAGCGCCACCCGGACCACCGAGCTCGCCGAGGCGGCGGCGTCGGCACTCGGCCTGGAGCTGCGCCGGTCGCCCCTGTGCGACACCGACCTGCGGGCGGTGTTCTGGCCGCTGATGAGCCGCGAGCTCTGGCAGAGCAACGGAGCGTGGGCGGCCGACGACTCTCCCGTCCTCGGCGACGGGATTGCCGAGCGCATCGCTGCCGCCGCGCACGTCACCGACGACGAGGTCGACACGGCGACCGGTGCAGGTGCCGAACTGGTCGGCCACCTGACCGCCCTGCTCGACGACGCGGTCGCCGTGTTGCCGACCACGTGGGGCCCTCCCCCTCGACGTGACACACCGCTGGACCGGCTCCTCGCGTGGCGGGACCGCAACCTGACGTTCGTCGTCGCTGCGTCGCTCGCCGGTGCGCCGCAGCTGACGCTCCCCGCGGGGACCGTCGACGACGGCGACGGTCCGGCACCGATCGGCGTGTCGTTGCTCGGCCTGCCCGGCGACGACGAACTGCTGATCGACACCGCGGCCAGGCTGGTCGACCTCTCGGCGGCGCGCGTCGCCGGGGAGGCGTCGGGTGACTGAGCGCGTCGCACCCGCACCGTTCGCGCTGAGCAGCGACGCCCCTGCGCTCGCACCGCTGGAGGGGGCGAGCGTCCTGGTCAACGTCGTGGTCAACCTCGAGCACTGGAGCCTGGACGCGCCGATGCCCCGCGCCGCGCTGCCCGCACCCCAGGGCCTCACGGTGGTCCCCGACGTGGCGAACCACTCGTGGGTGCTCTACGGGTTGCGCGCCGGTCTGCCCCGACTGGCCGAGGCGCTCGCACCCCTGGGCACCAAGGTCTCCGTAGCGGTGAACGCCGAGGTCGTCGAGCACTACGAGAGCGTCGCCGAGCTCGTCGAGGCGCTCGGCTGGGAGGTGCTCGCCCACGGGCTGCGCCAACGCTCCGCGCACACCTACGACGACGAGGCCGCGATGGTCGCCGAGACGCTCCGCCTGCTCGAGGCCCGCTTCGGCCGACCACGCGGCTGGCTCAGCCCCGGCATGAACCAGACCGACGACTCGCTGCGCCTGCTGCGTGCACACGGTGTGGGGTTCACCCACGACTGGATGATCGACGACCGGCCGACGTGGCTCGGGACGAGCGCCGGACCGATGGTCGGCCTGCCCTACACCCTCGCCCTCAACGACGTCACCACGTACGTCGTCGAGCATCAGGTCGACGGCTCACTCGCGGACCGGACGCTGCGGACCCTGGACGTGCTGCGACGAGAGGCGACACGGGGTCCGGTCGTGATGCCGATCGGGCTGCACCCGCATGTGATGGGCGTGGCGCACCGGACCGGCGAGGTCGAGCGCATCGTCGCTGCGATCACCGGGACCGACGGCGTCCGGGCGTGTCGCTCCTCGGAGATCCATGACTGGTTCACCGGACAGGTCGGGCCGCCGTGTTGACGGTGGGGCCGGCGCCGTGGCGAGGTGACGCGCGGGAGTACCTGGCGGGCGCCGCGGCACGGATCGACGCCCTGGAGCCGAGGGTGCGCGCCTTCACCCACCTCGACCGAGCCGCCTTCGACAGCCCAGCGTTCGACAGCCCAGCCTTCGACAGCCCAGCCTTCGACGCGCCCGCGACGTCGAGCGGACCGCTCGCGGGCATGCCGATCGCGGTGAAGGAGATCATCGACGTCGCCGGCATGCCGACCACGTTCGGGTCGGCCCTGTTCGCGGACCGGGTGCCCGACAGCGACGCCGAGAGCGTTGCGAGGTTGCGGGCGGCCGGCGCGGTCGTGGTCGGCATGACCACCACGACCCCCTTCGCGTGCGGCACCACGACGGTCACCGACAACCCCCGCGTGCCCGGCCACACACCCGGTGGCAGCTCGGCCGGGTCCGGCGCAGCGGTGGGTGCCGGGTTCGTCCCGGTCGCCCTCGCCAGCCAGAGCCAGGCCTCGACGCTGCGGCCGGCGTCGTACTGCGGCGCATGGGGCTTCGTGCCCAGCCACGGGCGCCTGCCCCGCGGCGGTATGCACCTGTTGTCCGACACCCTCGACGACCTCGGGGTGATCACCGCGAGCCTCGCGGAGCTGACCGCGGTGTTCGGCGTCCTGGCCGAACCACGCACCACTCCGATGCTGCGCAGCAACCGGCCCCGCATCGGCGTGCTCGGCCTCGACCACGGCGGGCTGCCGTCGCCCCGCACGTCGGGCGCGCTCGACGCGCTCGTCCGTGCCCTGTCGCAGCACTTCTCGGTCGACACCGGGACACCTGCGCTCGTCGAGGTCGACGTCGAGCTCGCCGGGTCGGGCCACGCGTGCTTCGACCTCTTCGCCGGGGAGAGCGCCGACGTGCTCGCTCCGCTGGTCGCCGCCGGCGAACCGGATCCGCGCCTGGCCGAGATGGTCCGTCACGCCGCGACGATCGGGCCCTCGGGCGTCGACCGGGCACTGGTCGAACGAGCGCGGCTCCGCCTCGTCTGGCAGGAGCTCGCCGAACGGCACGACGTCCTGCTGTCGCTCAGCACCACCAACCCGGCGCCCCACGGCCATGCGACGACCGGGTGTCGACGGATGCCCGCCACGGCATCGCTGCTCGGCGTGCCCGCCCTGTCGGCACCCTGGCTGACCGTCGACGGCCGACCCCAAGGGGTGCAGCTGATCGGCTTCGAAGGCCACGACGAGGAGCTGCTGAGCGCCGCCGCCGCCATCGACGCGGTCCTCACTCCCGCCGCACCCACCGACCTCCAGGAGATCCCATGACCGTTGAGCGGTCCTCACTCCCGCCACAGCGACCGAGCTCGAGGAGAACCCATGACCGTTGAGCGTCTGGCCGCACTCGAACAGCGGGTGCAGCGCGAGCTCGAGATGACCGCCTACCCCCGACCGGTGTGGCCCAGGGAGCACCGTGTCGACGGTCGACCGGTGCTCGACGTGGCGATCGTCGGCGGCGGCCAGGCGGGGCTCACGATCGCCTTCGCGCTGCGCCGACGCGGCATCACCAACACCGTGGTCCTCGACGCCGCACCGCAGGGGTCCGAAGGGCCCTGGACGACCTACGCGGCGATGCACACCCTGCGCACCCCGAAGACCCTCACGGGCCCCGACCAGGGCGTGCCCTCGCTGACACCCGAGGCCTGGTACCGCGCGGCGCACGGCGACGCGGCCTGGGACGAGATGACCTTCATCCCCAGGGAGCACTGGCAGGACTACCTCATGTGGTTCCGCTCGGTCACCGGGGCGCAGGTGCGCAACGACGCGGCGGTGGCCTCGATCGAACCGGCGGGCGACGTGATCGAGGTGCACCTCGAGGGGCAGCGTCTGCTCGCTCGCCACGTCGTGATCGCCACCGGCATGGCGGGCAACGGCGAGTGGACCGTCCCGCGGGTCATCGCCGAGAACGTGTCGCCGGATCGATACGTGCACACCGGACAGCCCGTCGACTTCGGGCGGTACGCCGGCCGACGGGTCGGGGTGCTCGGCGGCGGCGCCTCGGCGTTCGACCACGCAGGGTCTGCGCTCGAGGCAGGAGCCGCGAGCGTGGACCTGTTCTTCCGCCGACCGGCGGTGCCGCGGGTCAACCCGTTCCGGTGGATGGAGTTCTACGCCTTCGGCGCCCACTTCCCCGACCTGCCCGACGAGGACAAGTGGCGTTTCACGGTGCAGTTCGGTCGCACCAACCAACCCCCGCCGCAGCAGACCTGGTACCGGTGCACCCGTTGGGACGAGTTCTCGTGGCACACCTCGTCGCCGTGGACCGACGTGTGCGAGGACGGCGGCGAGATCGTCGTGCAGGCCGGCGGATCGACCTATCGCTTCGACGACGTCATCAGCGCGACCGGACCGAACGTGGACCTCTCGAGGCGACCCGAGCTGGCGTCGCTGTCGCCGGTGATCGCGACCTGGGGCGACCGGTTCGTACCGCCGGCCGGCTGGGAGGACGACGCGCTGCTCACCCACCCCTACCTCGGCAGCGGCTTCGAGTTCACCGAACGCGAAGCGGGCACGGCGCCGTGGGTCTCGAGGGTCCACGACTTCACCTACGGCGCGCGGCTGTCGATGGGGCTCAACGGCAACATGAACTCCGGGCTGGGTGCGGGCGGTCGACGCATCGCGGATGCGCTCTCCCGTGCGCTGTTCCTCGAGGACCGAGCGGACTTCTTCGAGTCGTACTGCGAGTACGCCGACCAGGAGCTCGTCGACCTGGGGCGGCCGCCGGTCCCGGCAGCATCCCCGGCGGCGACGAGATGAGCCGCGACCTGGTCGGCTACGGACCCGACCGACCCGACCCGGCGTGGCCCGGCGGCGCCCGCCTGGCGCTGAAC
>JALYWI010000149.1 GCA_030852785.1 Actinomycetota bacterium | reverse complement strand
CGATGGAACTGAGCTGCGCGTTCGCCCCACGCCCCGACCTTCCCGAGCTCGCCGTGCTGGCCGAGGAGCTGGGCTACACCCGTTTGTGGGTCTACGACTCCCCCGCCCTCTTCGGCGACTGCTGGATGTCGCTCGCCCGCTGCGCGGACGTGACGTCGACGATCGGGCTCGGCCCGGCGGTGCTCGTACCGTCGTTGCGCCACCCGATGGTGAACGCGTCGGCGATCGCCACGCTCGAACAGCTCGCGCCCGGGCGCGCCGCGGCTGCGCTCGGCACCGGCCTCACCGGCCGCTTCGTCATGGGCCAGAAGCCGATGACCTGGGCGGCGACCGAGACCTACCTGCGCCAGCTGATCGGCCTGCTGGGCGGCGACACCGTCGAGATCGACGGTGCGCCGACGCGCATGATCCACCCCGATGGCTACGTGGCGGACCGGCCGATCACCACACCGATCCTGGTCGGCGCAAACGGACCGAAGGGGCTGGATGTCGCACAGCACGTCGGCGCCGACGGTGTCGTGTCGATCTTCGGTGCGCAGCCCGGGTGGGAGTGGTGCGCGCTCTTCGCGTACGGCACCCTGCTCGACGACGGCGAGGACCTCGGCGCCGAACGTGTGCTCGACGCTGCGGGGCCCGGCGCCGCGGTGGTCTTCCACGGCATGTACGAGGCCGATCCCGCGTTGCTCGACGCCTTCGAGGGCGGCCCCGAATGGCGCGACGCCGTCGAGCGCTTCGACGAGCGCGAGCGTCACCTGTTCACCCACGAGGAGCACTTCGTCGGCATGACCGAGCGTGACCGCGCCTCGGTCACCCCCGAGCTCATCGGGTCGACCACGTGGACGGGCACGGCGGAGCAGCTGCGTCAGCGGCTGGACGACACCTCGGCGAGCGGCATCAGCGAGTTCATGTACGCGCCGATGGGCAGCGACCCGATCCGCGAGCTCGAGGCGTTCCGCACCCTCTTCCCCTGAGGCCCACGAAATAGGGTCACGATCACCCCCTGACCCAGCCGACGGATGTCGCGGAGGACCCGTATGTCCCGGCGAGCCCGGCCGGGTTCAGAGCAGGCCGTCGGAGAAGAACGGGTCGTCGATCACGGGGCGGGCATCGGGCTTCGCCGAGTCGGCGTCGTCCTCGCCGACCCACGCGGCGTAGCCCGTCTCCTCCAGGCGCGTCGCGAGCTCAGGTCCACCGGACTCGAGCACACGACCCTTGGCGAAGATGTGCACCACGTCGGGGTGCAGCTCCTCGAGCAGACGGTTGTAGTGGGTGATGGCGAGCACGCCGAGCGGCTCGGCGTCGCCGAAGCCGTCCTTCGTCGCCAACTCGATGCGGCGCGACACGGCGCGCAGGGCGTCGATGTCGAGACCCGAGTCGATCTCGTCGAGGATCGCGATCCTCGGCTCGAGCACCGCCATCTGCACCGTCTCGTTGCGCTTCTTCTCGCCACCGGAGAGATCCACGTTGAGCGGACGGGTCAGGAACTCGCGCTCGAAACCGATGCGGTCGGCCTCGGCCTCGAGCAGGCCGGCGGCGACCGTGCGGTCACGACCCGACGCAGCGAGCGACTCCTCGAGCACGTCGAGCAGCCGCACACCCGGCACCTCGGTCGGGTACTGCATGGCCAGGTAGAGCCCGGCCTCGGAACGCTCGGCAGTGCTCAGCGACAGCAGGTCGACTCCGTCGAGGGTCACCGTTCCGCCGGTCACGACGTAGCCGGGCCGTCCCATCAGCACGTTCGACAGCGTCGACTTGCCGGATCCGTTGGGCCCCATCACCGCATGGACCTCGCCCGAGCGGACCGTGAGGGTCACGCCGTGCAGGATGTCGGTGCCTCCCACGCTGGCCCGGAGGTCGTCGATCACCAGTTCACTCATGTCAGCTCCACCACCACGTCGCCGTCGACGACGGACGCCTCGTACTTGGGCACCGGCCGCACGGCCGGCAGGGTCAACGCGTCGCCGGTCCGGAGATCGAACAGGCTGCCGTGCTTCGGGCACTCGAGCGTGCAGTCGTCGGCCTCGACCTCACCCTCGCTGAGCGAGAAGTCGCCGTGGCTGCAGCGATCGCCGATGACGTAGACGTCGCCGCCGATGCGCACCACCGCCAGCGCTCGTCCGTCGACCTCGAAGCGGCGTGCCTCGCCGTCGGCGATGTCGTCGAGGGCGCACAACCGTGTGCGGGTCGACGTCATCGGGCACCCACGATCGGCTCGGCGGCTGCGGGGGCCGCGGCTGCGGCGCCGAGCGCTCCGGTGCTCACCTGACGGTCGAGCAGGTCGGCGATGCGCGCACGGATGGCGGGGGCGAGCTCCGCCACCGGCAGCGCGTCGAGCACCTCGTCGAAGAAGCCGGCGACGATCAGCCGGTCGGCCGCCGTGCGGGGCACGCCGCGGCTCTCGAGGTAGAAGCGCTGATCCTCGTCGACGGGGCCGACGGTCGAGGCGTGCGAGCAGTGCACGTCGTTGTTCTCGATCTCGAGGTTCGGCACCGACTCGGCCCACGCGTCGTCGGACAGCTTGAGGTTGCGGTTGGTCTGGAAGGCGTTGGTGCCGCGACCCTCGGGCTGGATCCGGATGAGCCCGGTGTAGACCGAGTGCGAGCGGTCGGCGACGGCGCCCTTGAACAGCAGGTTCGAGGTGGTGTCCGCGGCGCGGTGCTCCTGGAAGGTGCGCAGGTCGAGCATCTGTTCGCCGTCACCGAAGTACACCGCGGCCAGGTTGCCGGTGGCGCCCCGACCGCTCAGGTGGCAGTCCAGACGCAGACGGGCATACGACCCGCCGAGCGCGGCGACCCCGGAGCTGAACGTGGCCGACTGGCCGACGTCGCCGACGAGCGAACCCAGCTGCCACACCCGGGGCCCCAGGTCCTGCAGGCCGGCGTGGCGGACGCGTGCGGCAGAGGCGACCGAGAACTCGGTCACGGGCACGACCAGCGCATCGACGTCCGCGGACAGCGACGCCTCGATCACTCCGACGTCGCTGTCCTCGCCGGCCTGGATCGACAAGCGGGGGAAGATCACGGCGCCGTCGGCGTCGATGTAGGACACCACGGCGAACGGCTGCTCGATCGAGCGACCGGCCGGCACGCGCAGCAACACCGGATCGGCGCTGAAGGCGTCGTTGTAGGCGGCGAAGAGATCGGTCGGCTCGGTGCCGCTGGCGCCGAGGACCCCGTCGGTGTCGTCGGAGGCCGGACCGAAGTGCACCCCGGCACGCATGGCGACGTCGCCGAGCTGCACGTCGACGACTCGCCCGTTGTGCACCACGACCACGCCGGCGAGCTCGCCGAGCGACGCGATCAGAGCGGCGGCGGGAACCGGCACGGAGCCTGCTGCGGCATCGGCAGCGAGCGGTCGGTACTGGTCGAGTCGCAGGTCACCGATGCGGCTGTAGCGCCACTCCTCGAGCTCGCTCGTCGGCGCGTCGATCGTGGCGGCGGCCTCGGCGGCTCGTTCACGGCGGGCCCGGAGCCAGTCCGGGCCGTCGAGGGACCTCGCGAGGTCAGGGGTGAAGGTCTCAGATGCCACGTCGCTCCTCGAGCCGGCGGGGTCCACGATGGTCGTCGTGGACGGGGGCTCCCGGGGGAGCCGCGTGATGCGACCAATTTACCCTATGGCGGTAGGAGTAATGCCAGGGCGGCCGGGGGTCACCGGTCACGCGGCGGGACGGCGGTCGTCGCCGAGGGTGCAGGCTCCTCCACAGCGGCGCTGGCTACTGAACCGCGAGTGCGTCGTCGAGTCGTCCGAGCGTCACGCCGTCGAACGCGACGAGCACGCAGCGCTGCACCGACGCCGGCCGACAGGCGCGCAGCGAGTCGACCGCGCTGCGAGCCGCGAGCTCCGGCGGGAACCCGTAGATGCCCGTCGAGATCGCGGGGAACGCGATCGACGCCGCGCCGAGCCCATCGGCGACCTCGACCGAGCGGCGGTAGGCCGAGCGCAGCAACTCGATCGACTCGGCGTCGGACACCTCGCCCCAGATCGGACCCACGGCGTGCACCACCCAGCGTGCTGCGAGCCGGTGACCACTGGTCGCGACCGCGTCACCGGTGGCGACGGGCGCCAGGTCCCGGCACTCCTCGGCGAGGCCGGGGCCGGCTGCCGCGTGGATCGCCCCGCACACCCCGCCGCCCGGCAGCAGTTGGGAGTTCGCCGCATTGACGATCACGTCGATGTCGAGGCTCGTGATGTCGCCACGCCAGGTCTCGATCTGCACCGGTCCAGCTTCGCAGGGCCGCCCTCCTCCCCGCGGAACATCCCTCCCCGAAATGACACTTGTTTTCGGGGTGGGGCATCGAAAACAAGTGTCATTTCCGGGGCTGGTTCCGAGCGGTGGGGGCTCAGCCGCCGGTGAGCTCGACGAGGGCCTGCCACTCATCGGGTGAGAGCACCGCCGGGTTGCCGATGCGCGGCACCCGCAGGATCTCCGCCGCGTGGAGGCGTGGATCGGCGCGGACCGCTTCGACGGTGACCGGCGACTCGAGCACCCGCAGCTCGACGGGGATCCTCGGCCGCAACTGCTGCTGCGCGTGTCGGTCGCGCCACAGGTCGTCGTCGGGGTCGCCGACGTCGTCGACCGCCGGTCCGGTCACCTGCCCGACCGCCCAGAACCCGGCGGTCACCGCAGGATCACCCCGGGTGACCCACATGGCGCACGGATGACCCGGCTGGACGAGCTGCGCCCGGTACGACGGTGCGAGGCGCCACCAGTCCAGCTCGACCCCCTCGGTCAGCGCTGCGCCGATGTCCCAGATCGACGGCTTCGCCTTCAGCACCCAGGCCCCGACGGGGTCGCCGTTGCGCAGCTGCGCGATCGCGTCGCTCAACGGGGACTCAACGCTTGCGACGGAACCACGACGACCACGGACGCTTCGCCGGCGCATCTCGCTCGCGTTCCTGGTCGACCTCGGCACGGGTGCGGTCGACCACGGCGTTGACGATGTCCTCGGCCGAATCGAGCAGCGCGGCGATCGAGTCGTCGCGGCCCAGGCTGGCCGGCTCCGGCGGCGTCGGCGGTGTCACGAGCGAGCCGTAGGCCCAGTTCACGTCGGCCATGCGCGGCTGGTAGGCGGGGCACGATTCGGGGCAGCGCCACGGCGCCTCTGGTGCGAGGTCGAGGTCGCACTTCCGCACGGCCTCGCCGTTGGGGTACGTGCGGCTCTCGAAGAACTTGCACTCCTCACGCATGGGCATTGGGTAATTCTGCCAGGAGGCTCTGAGTTCTCAACGCGGTCGCCGAATCTGCCGACACTGAGGGCATGTCGAACGATCCCCGACCGCTCAGGAGGAGCACCTCCGACGGCGACCGCGCCCCGGTCGATCCTCAGGTCCGTCGTGTGCTCGACGCCGCTGGTGTCGCGACCGCCACCCTCGACACCGAGGGCCACGTCGTGTCGACCAGCTTCACCTTCGCGTCGCTGTGGCAGCGCCGGCCGGAGGAGCTCGTCGGCCTGCACCTCGTCGGCCTCTGCCCCGAGGCCGACCAGGCCGAGGTCATGGCGTCGCTCGTCCGTCTGCTCGAGGGTGTCAGCGAGGTCGAGCGGTGTGAGCTCCGCCTCGATGCCGGCGCCGGTGCCGTGCAGACCGTCGTGGTCACCTTCGGTCGTGTGAGCGCCGGAGACCGCGAGCTCGTCTTGGCGGTCGCGTCGGACGTGACCCTGCAACGCCGTGCCGAACGTCGCCGTCGGCGTGACGTCGTCGAGCTGACCCGCGTGGCCACCGAGGACGCCGCCACCGGTCTGCCGAACCAGCTCGGCTTCGACGCGCTGCTCGCATCCGCCCTGCGCCGCTCGGGCCGGACGGGCTACCCCTTGTCGGTCATGCGCTGTGACCTCTTCGGCCTGGGTGCGGTCCTGGCCGAGCACGGACCGGTGGTCGAGGCGCGACTGCTCGACACCTACGCAGCCCGTCTGACGCACCGACTGCGACCGAGCGACACCGTCAGCCGGACCGACGGCGACACCTTCATGGTGATCGCCGAGGATCTCGGCGACGAGCAGGACGCCGCAGGTGTCGCCTACCGGCTGTTGTCGAGCGCACTCGAACCCGTCGTCATCGACGACCTCGACGTCTCGATGACGATGACCATCGGCATCGTCGTCGCCGACGGCACCGCGTCACCCGAACTGCTCATCGGCTCGGCCGACCGGGCGCTCGAACAGGCGATGGACGACGGCGTGGGCGGGTTCCGCATCATCGATGTGCGGCCCGGCCTGGCGGCCTGAGCCCGAAGACGGCCTGGCGGCCTGAGCCCGACGACGGCCTGGCGGCCTGAGCCACCCAACGGCCTGGCGGCCTGAGCCAGCAGCGGACGGTCAGCCGACCGAGCCCTCCATCTGGAGCTCGATCAGGCGGGACCACTCGACCGCGTACTCCATGGGCAGCGTCCGGGTGACGGGCTCGATGAACCCGTTGACCACCATCGACATGGCCTGCTCCTCGGAGAGGCCGCGGCTCATCAGGTAGAAGAGCTGCTCGTCGGCGACCTTCGACACGGTGGCCTCGTGGCCGATGACGGCGTCCTGCGAGCCGATCTCCATGTACGGATAGGTGTCCGACACGGAGTCCTCGTCGAGGATGAGGGCGTCGCACTGCACGTGGGAGCGGCAGCCGTAGGCGCCGTCCTCGACACGGACGAGTCCGCGGTACGAGGTCTTGCCACCGTCCTTCGAGATCGACTTCGACACGATCTTCGAGGTCGTCTCCGGTGCGGCGTGCACCATCTTGGCGCCGGCGTCCTGGTGCTGACCGGCACCTGCGTAGGCGACCGAGAGCACCTCACCCGAGGCCTTCGGGCCGACCATGACGACACCGGGGTACTTCATGGTCAGGCGCGAGCCGATGTTGCCGTCGATCCACTCCATGTGGCCCTCGGCCTCGACCATGGCGCGCTTGGTGACCAGGTTGAAGACGTTGTTCGACCAGTTCTGGATGGTCGTGTAGGTCACGCGGGCGCTGGGCTTCACGATGATCTCGACCACTGCGGAGTGCAGCGAGTCCGAGGTGTACGTCGGGGCGGAGCAGCCCTCGATGTAGTGCACCTTCGAGCCCTCGTCGGCGATGATCAGCGTGCGCTCGAACTGGCCCATGTTCTCCGCGTTGATGCGGAAGTAGGCCTGCAGCGGCATCTCGACCTCGACACCCGGCGGCACGTAGATGAACGAGCCACCCGACCAGACCGCGGAGTTCAGCGAGGCGAACTTGTTGTCGTTGCGGGGGATGACCGTCCCGAAGTACTGCTTGACGATCTCGGGGTACTCCCGCAGCGCGGTGTCCATGTCGCAGAAGATGACGCCCTGACGCTCGAGGTCCTCGCGGTTGCGGTGGAACACGACCTCGGACTCGTACTGCGCGGTCACGCCGGCGAGGTACTTCCGCTCGGCCTCGGGGATGCCGAGCTTCTCGTAGGTGTTCTTGATCGCGTCGGGAAGGTCGTCCCAGTCGTCGACCTGATGGTCGGTGGGCTTGATGTAGTAGTAGATGTCGTCGAAGTAGATCTCGGACATGTCGCCGCCCCAGTTGGGCATGGGGCGCTTCTCGAAGTAGCGGAACGCCTTGAGGCGGTAGTCGAGCATCCAGTCGGGCTCGCCCTTCATCCACGACATCTCGCGGATGATGTCGGTGTTCACACCACGCTTCGGCTTGAAGACGTAGTCCTCCGCGTCGCTCCAGCCGAGCTTGTAGCGGGAGAGGTCGAGGTCCAACGACATGAGATGTGCCTCCAGGGCAGAGCGGCGGATTTCTCCTACGCAGATAGTAACAACTCCCCGGCGGCATTGACACGGCGGACGCCGTGAAAAGGGTCGCAGCAGACCCGCCACCGCCACGGGCGGGCGATAGCCTGAGCCGCATGTCCGAACTGCGGCGGCCGGAACCGGAGATGGCCGACGCTCCCGCCACCTCGCCCGTCGCCTCGCCCGCCGACGCGGGTCCCCCGAGGTGGATGGCTCCGGCGCTGGTGGGCGCGGGACTCGCCGCCGGTTGCGGGGTAATCCTGGCACTCGATCCGCAGGACTCCGGTGTCCCGATCTGCTGGTCCCAGGGGGTCTTCGGCATCGACTGCCCCCTGTGCGGCGGCCTGCGGTGCACCAACGCCCTGCTGCGCGGCGACCTCGCCGCCGCCGCCGACCACAACATCCTGCTCGCCGTCGTGCTGCCGGTCGTCGCCGTGCTCTGGGCGTTCTGGCTGTACCGGTCGATCCGCGGCGAGTCGTTCCGCCTGCCGGCCGTACCCCGCTGGCTGATCGGCGTCGCCGCTGCGGTCGTCGTCGCGTTCACCGTGGCACGCAACGTCGACGCGACCGGCTGGATCGGCTGGCTCGGCTCGACCGCCTGAGCAGCGGCCGCTCGATCGATCCGAGCCGCTCAGTCGATCCGTCGCAACCGCTCAGTCGATCCGTCGCAGCCGCTCCTTGTACCTGCTGGCGCGCTTCACGTAGGACTCGACGCCGAGGTCGAAGTGACCCGGCTGCACGGCGTTCTCCTTGACCACCGCCGGCACCCCGAGTGCCATGCCGAGCGGCGGCACCTCCTGGTTGTTCCGCACGAACGCTCCACCACCGACGACGGCCTCGACGCCGATGCGCGCATTGTGCAGCACGATCGACCCGGACCCGATCAGCGCCTTGTCCTCGACGATGCAGCCCTCGAGGTGCGCCAGGTGCCCGATCGTCACGTCGTTGCCGACGGTGGTCGGGAAGACCGCGGTGGTGTGCAGCACGGCGCCGTCCTGCACCGAGCAGCGGTCGCCGATGAAGATGAAGCCGTCGTCGCCGCGCAGCACCGCGGATGGCCAGACCGACGTCTCCGCGCCGATCACGACGCTGCCGATGACGACGGCCTCGGGGTGGATGTAGGCGTCGGGGTGGATCTCGGGGACCTGGTCGCCGAGTGCGTAGATGGCCATCCCGCGAACCTACCGGCCGGGACCCGACCGATCCGGCCTAGAGCGCGTCGTGGCGCCCGTACCCGCCCTTGTAGAACAGCAGCGGTCCGGTGTCGTCGCGAGGCACGTCGAGGAACTGCACCCGCCCGAGCACGATGACGTGGTCGCCGCCGTCGAGCACGTCGTGCAGCGTGCAGTCGATGTGCTCCAGGCCACCCTGGATCAGCGGCGAGCCGGTGACCGGACCCGGGTCCCACGTGTCGCCCTCGAACTTGTCCTCGACCTTCGAGGCGAAGCGCCCCGAGGTCTCGTGCTGGTCCTCGGCGAGCACGGTGATGCCGAACCGACCGGTCGCTTCGATGCGGGGCCACGTCGAGGAGCTGCGGGCGACGCAGAAGCCGACGAGCGGCGGCTCGAGCGACACCGAGAAGAACGAACCGATGGCCAGGCCGACGGGACGGTCCCCGTCGAGCGAGGCGACGACGGTGACACCCGTCGGGTAGTGGCCCATCACCCGGCGGAACAGCGCAGGGTCGATCTCGATGTCCGCGTCGTGCAGCGGTGTCCCGCCGTCGGTGGAGCTCTCGTTGTCGGCCATGTCGTCCTCCGGGTCAGCCTGCAGGTGTCGATCCCTGCGGCGGCGCAGACTACCGGTTCGCAGCAGCCTCGAACGAGAGGGTGAGCCCCTCGGAGGCGGCGATGACCTCTTCGACACCACGGGGGATGGCGATCGATCTGGCGCGTTCCGCGAGCTGGTCGACACGGTCGTCGTCGTGGGACGGATCATGGTGGAACAGCGCGAGCCGCCGAGCCCCCGATCGCACCGCGACCTCGACCGCGTAGTCGATCGTGCAGTGGCCCCAGTCGTGGCGGAGCTCGAACTCGTCGTCGTCGAACTGGGCGTCGTGGATCAGCAGGTCGACGCCCGCGCACAGGTCGAGCACCTCTTGCGCGATCTCGGTCGACCCGACGCCGGGCTGCTGGTGGTCGCAGACGTACGCGACCGAGACGCCGTCGCGCTCGATCCGGTAGCCGGTCGTCGGACCGCAGTGCGGCACCGCCGCCGAGGTGACGGTGTACCCGTCGACCTCGAAGGCGTCGCGGCTGGCCTCGTGGAACTTGAACTCGCCCGGCAGCGCGTCGATCTCGACGGGGAACCACGGCGGGCGGATGACCTCTCGCACGACGTCCTCGACGGAGCGGCCCTCTTGCTCGGGTGCGTACACGTCGAGGCGTGCGCCCGGTGCGAGCATCGGTGAGAAGAAGGGGATGCCCTGGATGTGGTCCCAGTGCAGGTGGCTCACGAGCGCCGTGCCCCGGAACGTGCCGTCGCGGGGCTGCGTCAGCCCGAAGAAGCGCAGGCCGGTACCGAGGTCGAGCAGGATCGGGTCGGCATCGGGCGACTCGATCGCGACGCACGAGGTGTTGCCCCCGTAGCGACGGTTCGAGTCGCACGAGCACGGTGTCGAACCGCGCACGCCGAAGAACGTGACGTTCAGGACTCGGCCCTCATCGTTGTCGCCCCCTGAGACGCTGCTGCGGCACGAGTTGAACAGTAGGTGAACCTGCACGGACTCGGCCCGCTGCTGTGACCGAAGTCTCGGAGCGACGGCGTACCATCGGCGACCGTGAGCACCAACGACGAACTCGGCACCGGCACCGTCACCGCTGGAGGCATCGACTTCACCTACCTCGAGTGCGGCGAAGGACCCCTGGCCCTGTGCCTGCACGGCTACCCCGACTCGGCGTACACGTGGCGGCACCTGCTGCCCGAGCTCGCCGCCGCCGGCTACCGGGCGGTCGCACCGTTCATGCGGGGCTACTCCCCCACCTCGACCGCTCCCGACGGTCGCTACCAGGTGGGGGTGCTGGGCGTCGACGCGAACGACCTGCACGAGGCGCTCGGCGGCGACGGATCCGCGGTGCTGATCGGTCACGACTGGGGCGCCATGGGCGCCTATGCCGGGGCGACGCTCGCACCGGACCGCTGGCGACGCGTGGTCGCCGCGTCGGTGCTGCCGGGACCGATCGCCGCGCAGGGCTTCCTCTCCTACGACCAGCTCCGGCTCAGCTGGTACATGTTCTTCCAGCTCACTGCGCTGTCCGACTTCGTCGTCGCTGCCGACGACTACGAGTTCATCACGCGGCTCTGGCAGGACTGGTCACCGGGTTACGACTGCGCCGAGGACGTCGCACGGTTCGCAGCGTGCATGGACGGTGCCGGCCGTCTCGAGGCGGCGCTCGGCTACTACCGCCAGACGCTGCAGCCGGAGCTGCAGGACCCTGCGCTCGCCGACGCCCAGAACGCAGCGTTCTCGATCCCTCCGCAACCGCTGCTCTACCTGCACGGCGCCGACGACGGCTGCATGTCGGCGGCGCTCGCCGCGGGCGTCGACGAGGTGCTGACGGCGCCGGGCAGCCGTTCGGTGATCGTGCCGGACGCCGGCCACTTCCTGCAGCTCGAGCAGCCCGCCGCGGTCAACGGAGAGATCCTGCGCTTCCTGTCGGAGTGAGCTCGCCCGCGTGAGCCGGTTCCCCGGGTGAGCCGGTCAACGGGGCAGGTCGAGCCGGCCGAGCGAGCTGCGTCGCGGGAGTCAGCTGAACTCTGCTGAACGGGGCAGGTCGAGCCGGCCGTCGACCAGTTCGACCAGGCCGTCGGACAGCAACGACTCGACGAGCGCCGACGTGGCGGCCGCCGCGTCGCCGCGGTCGTGCCAACCGATCACCGCGACGACGTCGTCGAGGACCACCGGGCTGCGGCCGAGCGCGGCGAGCAGCCGACCGCGCGCTTGTCGGGCGGAGCCCTCGAAGCGTGCCTGTCGCCGCGACACACCGGCCGACCCGACCGCAGGATCGGGCGACGGATACCCCGCGGCGCGCCACGCACAGTCGACGCGGCACCCGTCACAGCGAGGCTCGGGCCGACACCTCGACGCCCCCAGATCCATGACGACCTGGTTCCAGTCCCAGCCGCGACCGTCGGGCACCCACTCGTCAGCGAGCCGCTGGGCGACCGACGAGGTCAACGACGTGCCGGCTCGCCGGGCGAGCACCCGGGCGATGTTCGTGTCGACGACGCCGACGTCCTGTTCGTACGCGAACGCCTGCACCGCACGAGCGGTGTACGCACCGATGCCCGGAAGGTCGAGCAGTTCCGCCGTCGTCGACGGCAGCCCGCCGTCGTGGTCCTCGACACAGCGGCGCGCGGTGAGCCACAGGTTGCGCGCTCGTCGCGGGTACCCGAGACCGCTCCACTCCTCGAGCACCTCGGCGAGCGACGCCTCGGCGCAGGCGGTCGGGTCGGGCCAACGCTCGAGGAAGCGCTGCCAACGCGGCACCACCCTCGCGGCCTGGGTCTGCTGCAGCATGACCTCGCTGACGAGCACGGACCACGGATCACGGGTGTGACGCCACGGCAGGTCCCGCAGCTCGACCAACCCTGCGTCCAACACCGCCTGTTGTTCAGGTGTCATTGGGAGCCGAGCGTCCGACACAGGTGCACCACGGTGTCGTGGGGGTACTCGAAGGTGCCGCGGAGCTGATCGTGTCGGGCGATCAGCGCGGCGACCTCGGCCAGCAGCGCATGGCGCTCCGGTGGATCGAGGACTGCGACGAAGCTCGTCGACCGGACCCGGTCGACCACCCCCTCGACGGTCGTGGCGACAGGGTTCGCGAACCTCTCGGTGCGCACGTCGCGGAACCGGCCGGAGTCGGCCACGACGTCGACCCAGTCGCGTTCGCGGTGATCCGTGTACGGGCGGCCACCGGTCCGGGCCTCGACGAGCTCGGTCAGCTCGCGCACCCACGGCACCGACTCGTCCCGGACGTTCCAGAGCAGTGCGAGGACGCCGCCGGGTCGGAGCACCCGGGCCGCCTCGTCGAGGGCGGCGTCGGAGGAGAACCAGTGGAACGCCTGGCCGACGGTGAGGACGTCGGCTGTCGATGTCTCGAACGGCAGCGCCTCTGCCATGGCGCGCACGGCGGGCACCGCCGGCAGCGCGAGCCGCAGATGGTGTGCCATGGGGGCGAGCGGTTCGACCGCGGTGACCTTGAGCCCGGCGCGAGCGAGCTGGCCGGTGAGGATGCCCGTGCCGGCGGCGACGTCGACGACGTGCCCGTCGCGGGGGCAGCACTCCTTGATCACTCCGATGGCGCGGCGGGCGTACGCCGGGCGGATCCGGGAGTACGTCGCCGACGCGGCAGCGAATCCACCGGCGGCCACCGGGTCCATCGTCACGGGGGCGACGGTAACCCGCACCGGAGAGATGGGTCGAACGGCTCAGATCCCGGCGAGCTGCTGCGCACCCGCGCCCCAGGTGTCATACTGGCACAACTACCCTCCGTGGCTGAGTGGTCACACACAGCGACAGGGTGGGGAGGCGGTCCGATGCCTGGGGCTCCGGACCGACGTGACTGCGGAGTCGCGTGGACGCGGGAGAGGGAAGGCGGAAACGGCGGTGGGACGACGGCGTGTTGCGGGCGATGCTGTGATGCACCCGATGTGGACCTTCGGCGACGACCAGCTCGAGTCGACACTCGAGCGGGAGCGCTGGTCCGCCTTCTGGGTCCACCTGATCGAGGCCCGCATGGCGGTGACGGTCGTGCTGTCGGTCGCACTCGCGCTGCTGCCGGTGCTCGGCGCAGCCCGGGTCTGGGTCGCGCTCGTCGCGTTCGCCGCCGGGACCACCACGAACCTGGTCGTGTTCGTGCGCATCCGCAAGGGACGACAGGTCCACCTGCAGCTCGCCTTCTCGGACCTGGCCACCGTGTTGGTGGTGATGTGCTTCGCGCCCCAGGTCTACGCAGCGGGAGTGATCCTGCTGGTGTCGATGACCTCGTTCTACGTGTTCTGGTTCGGCGGCAGGATCACCTCGTGGTTGCTGTTGCCCACCACCACGGCGCTCCTCGCCATCGGCCTGGCGCGTCAACCGGAGCTCTGGCAGACGATGTGGCTCGCGTGGGTGGCGACCGCCGTGCTCGGCACGGTCACGATCAGTCGGATGGCCACGGTGTCGACCGAGTTGCGCAACCGCTACGACGACATGGTCAATGGCATCGACGCCATCATGTGGGAGGCCGCGGGCCCCAACGGTGACGCCGACTACGTGAGCAGTCGGGTCACCGACCTGCTCGGCTACGAGCCGCAGGACTTCGCCAGGTTCTCCTTCCTCTCCAGTCGGGTCCACCCCGACGACCTCGACGCACTCATCGACAGCCGCCGACGGATCGGAGCCGGCGACGACGTCGAGGTCCACTACCGGGTGCGCGACGACTGGGGACGCCAGCGGCACCTGCACGAACTGGTCCGCGTCGCCCGTGACCACGACGGTCGGATCAAGCACCGCCGCGGGATCATCGTCGACGAGACCGCGCAGTGGGACGCCGAGCGGTCCGTGCGCAGCTACTCCGACTTCATCGAGGGCATCCCGATCGCCCTGGCCATCCTCCGTCTCGACGACCTCGAGGATCCGACCAGCCTGCGCATCATCGTCGGCAACCCCGCCGCCGGAGCGCTGGTGGGTCGCGAGCCCGAGGAGACCGTCGGTCGACGCCTCGAGGACCTGTTGCCCTCGGCGGCACCGTTCCTGCCGCGCCTCGCCGACGTGGTGCGGCTCGGCACCTCGCTCGAGCGGCCCTTCGTGAAGATCGGCGAACAGGACGAGGTGTTCGCGCTGCGCGCCATGCCCCTGCCCGACCAGTGCATGGGACTGGCGCTCGAGGACGTCACCAAGCGTGCTCGCCTGGCGGAGTCCCTCCGCCACAAGGCGCTGCACGACCACCTGACGGGACTGCCCAACCGGGCCCGGTTCAACGAGCGGCTGAACAACGCCCTGGAACGTGCACAGGTCCACGGCGGCCGGACCGGGCTGCTCATGGTCGACCTGGACCGCTTCAAGGACGTCAACGACACCCTCGGACACGAGTACGGCGACCGCTTGCTCGTCGAGCTCGCCCGG
>JALYWI010000141.1 GCA_030852785.1 Actinomycetota bacterium | reverse complement strand
GCGGTCGCGACGGCCCAGCCGACGACCGCGCCGAGGATGAGCGCGAGGATCACCAGGACGACCGTCACTCCCCCGCTCCTGTCATGTCTGCTCCCGTCACGCGCGTGCGGCGGACGCGGACGAGAGTGCCTCGACCAGTCCGACCGGCTCGTGACCGGTGATCCCCGTGAGGGCGGTGACCACCGGGTGGCCCTCGGCGACCAGCACCGTGTCGGAGTCGGGCGGCAGGATCTCGTCGGTCGCCACGAACCCGAGCTCGACCCGCTCGTCGCCGCGGTGCAGCACCTCGGTGCGGATGTTGCCGAACGGCGCGAGCGTTCCCCAGCGGAGCTCACCCAGGTCGGCCGCGGCTCGGTCCGGGACGCTCAGGTTGATCGTCGTCGTCGACGTGACGACCGCCAGCTGGTCGACGACGTCGGCGGCGAGCTGCGCGGCGACGTCCCAGTGCTCGATCGTGGCCTCACGCCCGGCGATGCTCACCGCGACCGCGGAGAGCCCCAGGTTGGCGGCGGTCAGGGCGGCGCCCACCGTGCCCGAGTGCAGGGTCAGACGCCCGGTGTTCAGGCCGGGGTTGACGCCCGACGCGACCAGATCCGGTGGGGGCCCGAACGCGCCGAGCTGCGCGGCGAAGACGCACAGTGCGGGTGGCCCGTCGAGCTCGATGGCCTCGACCGAGTCGAGCCCGGCGAGCGGCATCGACCGGTAGCGCAGCATCGCACCGTCGCCCAGGTTGCCGATGGCCGCGCCGCTGCCGCTGCGGTCGCCCTCGGGGGCGATCGCGATGATCTCGTGGCCCGCCGCGTCGAGCGCCTCGGCGAGCGCCCGGAGACCCGGCGCGTGCAGGCCGTCGTCGTTCGTGACGAGGATCCTCACGGCGTGCCGTCGTCGGTGCCGGGTTCGCCGGAGGGCAGGATCGTCGGGTGGGGAGACTCGGGGGGCGTGTCGCCCCGCTCCGCCGCCTCGGCCTCGCGGAGTCGTTGACGGGCGCTGCCCGTCTTCTCCGGCAGCCAGCCCGTGACCATGTACATGACCCGCTCGCCGATGTTCACCGCGTGGTCGCCGACCCGCTCGTAGTAGCGGCCGATCATCGCCATCTGCACCGCACCCTGCAGGTTGAGGTTCATCTCGGAGTGCGACTGGAAGATGGCCTGCACGTACGCGGTCTGCAGCTCGTCGAGACGATCGTCGATGTCATCGAGTGCTGCCGCGAGCGACGTGTCGGAGTCGACGTAGGAGTCGATCGCCGCGCGGATGAGGAAGGTGGCCTCGACGCCCATCTGCTCGATGAGCCCGCGGATCTGCGGGCCGAAGTCGACGTCGTAGATGCGTCGCGACGCCTTGCACACGTTGACGATCAGGTCGGCCGACCGTTCGAGCTCGCCGATCAGTCGCAGCGTGGTGAGCACGAAGCGCAGCTCGCCCGCGATCGGCGACTGCAACGCGAGGATGCGGTAGCAGCGCTCCTCGAGGCCGAGGCAGAAGTCGTCGATGACGTCGTCGCCGTCGATCAGCAGCTGGGCGGCGTGCAGATCGCGGTCGAGCAGCGCAGCGGTGCCCCGCCCGATCGTCTCGGAGACCATGGCCCCGAGGCGGATCAGGTCCGAGCGGAGCTCCTCGAGCTCGCCGTGGTACTCGACGCGGATCTCGTTCATCTGCGGCTCCTCGGCGGGGCCGGTCTCTGCAGAGGAGGCACTCATCCGAACCGTCCGGTGATGTAGTTCTCGGTCCGCTCGTCCTCGGGGTTGGAGAAGATCTTCTCGGTGCGGTCGAACTCGACGAGCAGCCCGGTGCGGATGTCGGACTCGGGGTTGATCTCGGTCGAGAAGAACGCGGTGGCGTCGCTCACGCGGGCGGCCTGCTGCATGTTGTGGGTCACGATGACGATCGTGTACTCGGTCTTGATCTCACGCATGAGGTCCTCGATGCGAGCGGTGGCGATCGGGTCGAGCGCCGAGCAGGGCTCGTCCATGAGGATCACCTCGGGGTCGACCGCGACGGCCCGGGCGATGCACAGACGCTGCTGCTGGCCACCGGACATGCCCAGCGCCGAGGCCTTGAGACGGTCCTTGACCTCGTCCCACAGCGCCGCACGTCGCAGGGAGCGCTCGACGATGTCGTCGAGCTCGGCCTTCTTCTTCGTGCCGGCGATGCGCGGGCCGTAGGCGATGTTGTCGTAGATCGACTTCGGGAACGGGTTCGGCTTCTGGAACACCATGCCGATGCGTCGCCGGGCCTCGACCGCGTTCACCTTCTCCCCGTACAGGTTCACACCGTGGTAGTTGATCTCGCCCTCGACGCGGGCACCCTCGATCAGGTCGTTCATGCGGTTGAAGCAGCGCAGCACGGTGGTCTTGCCGCAGCCGGACGGACCGATGAAGGCGGTGATCTCGTGCTGGCGCACCGCCATGTTCACGTTGCGGACCGCCCGGTACGAGCCGTAGTAGACGTTGAGGTCGTTCACGTCGAAGACGACCTTGCCCAGCGGTGCGTCCGAGGCCTCGCCGATGTCGCCCGGTTCGGGCCGCACCGAACGGAACCCGGCAGGCTCGGGCGCGCCACCCGGCGAGCCGTTGACGAGCGGGTTCATGGCGATCGGATCGGTGGTGTCCTGCGACATCGTGTACTGCTCCTGGTCTCGGTCGTCGTGCGTCATGTGCGGTACGCGGTCATCCCATGTGCGGTGTCAGCCGCGCTGTCCCATCCGACGGATCGGTCATCCGATCGAGAAGCGTCGGCTGATGCCACGGGCGGCGAGGGTGAGGACCAGAACGATGCCGACCAGCGTAACTGCCGATCCCCATGCGAGTTGGGTGGCGAGCGATCCGCCGTTCTGGAGCTGCGAGTAGATCTGGGCCGACAGCGTGGTGTTCTGTCCGGTCATCGACCAGTTGGTGGTCGTGACGAAACCGATGGTGAACACCACCGGTGCGGTCTCGCCCGCCGCTCGGGCCACCGCCAGCAGGCATCCCGAGGTGATGCCGGCGAGCGCAGCGGGCAGCACCACCGACACCGTCGTCTTCCAGGTCCGGGTCCCGAGTGCGGCCGAGGCCTCGCGCAGCGAGTTCGGCACGAGCCGCAACATCTCCTCGGTGGATCGCACCACGATCGGGAGCATCAGACACGCCAGCGCGAGCGACGCGGCGAAGGCGGACTTGCCCGAGGAACCGAAGCGCACCACCCAGATCGAGTAGATGAACACGCCCATCACGACCGAGGGCACGCCGACCATGACGTCGGTCATGAACCGGATGAACGACGCCAGCCGGCCCCGCTTGCCGTACTCGTTCAGGTAGACGGCGCCCATCACGCCGAGCGGGATCGCCATGGCCGACGCGCCGAACACCGTCAGGAACGTGCCCACGATCGCCGGCTGCATCCCCATGACCGCCGAGCTGGTCGATCCTCCGGCCGCGCAGTCCTCGGGTGTGCCGAAGCCCAGCTCGCAGAGGTCCTGGTTGCCCGCCAGGTCGGCCCGGCCGACGTCGCCGGGGATCGACTGGGTCCACCAGTCGGCGTGCAGGACCACGCCGATGCCCTGGGACACCACGCTGACGCCCATCGCGATGAGCGGGATCGCGGCGACGAGGAACGCCACGACCATCGCCACCGAAGCGAGGGAGTTCTTCACCCGGCGCTGCCGTGGCATGTCGGCGCCCGAGAGCATGTGGGCGATCTCGGCGGTGGTCGCGTCGGTGAGGTCGGCGCGCCCCGACGGTGTACCTGATGTCGACGGGCTGCTCGGGGCCGGATCGGCGCTCGGCGTGCGGTGGGGGCTCACACGATTCCCTTCGTACGTCGGTCGACGAGCACGACGAGTCGACGTGCCGAGATGTTGATGACCACGGTGAGGACGAACAGGCAGACACCCAGACCGATCAGCGCGGAGCGGTAGGTACCGCCGGCTTCGGACAGGCTGCGGAAGATCTGCGCCGGCATGGTCTCGCCGCGGCCGAAGAGGTTGGCGGAGATCTGCGGCGAGGCACCGATGAGCAGCGCGACGGCGACGGTCTCGCCCATCGCCCGGCCCAGTCCCAACATGACCGCACCGGTGAGCCCGCCGCTGGAGTGCGGGATGACGACGCCCCGGATCATCTCCCAGCGGGTCGCACCCAGGGCGAGCGCACCGGACTTGTCGTTGACCGGCACGGTCATGAAGACCTCACGCGTCACCGAGGTGATGATCGGCGTGATCATGAGGGCCAGCACCAGCCCGGCGCTCATGAAGCTCGACCCGGACCCCGGGGCGAAGATCGTGTTGAGGACCGGGATCGAGGACACGGCCTCTGCGATCGAGTTGAACGCCGACTGGAAGATCGGGATCAGCTGGTAGAAGCCCCACAGACCGAACACCACCGACGGCACCGCCGCGAGCAGGTCGATCACCAGCGTGATGCCGCCACGGATGCGGCGGTGTGCGAGCTCGGTGATGAAGAGGGCGATGCCGATGCTGACCGGTACGGCGAACACGATGGCGATCAACGACACCACGACGGTGCCGAACACGAGGGGAAGGATGCCGTAGAGCCCCTCGGAGGGGATCCACTCGGTCCCGAGGAAGTAGCCGAGACCGAACTCGCTGAACGCCGGCCACGCCTGCTGGGTCGTCGTGACCGCGATCAGCAGCAGGATCAGCAGGACCGCCCCGCCGGCGAGCAGCGCGACCCGCCGGAACAGGCGGTCGACACCGGCGCCGCGCCCTTCGGTGGTCAGATCGTCGACGGTGACCTGCGGAGACGCAGGATCCCGATCGAGTTGCAGGGTCATGTGGTGGGGGCTCTCGTGGTCGGACGGGGTGACGGACGGACGGATTCCTCTGTCCCGTGCCCCAGCCGGTGCAATGGCACACGGTACGGGACACGGGACGTCGGGTCAGTGCAAGCGGCTCAGCCCTTGATCTCGTCGATCTGGGCGATGGCCTTCTCGGCGAGCTCGGCCGGCAGGGCCGTGTAACCGGTCGCCGAGGCCTGCTCCTGGCCGGTGGTCAGCAGGTAGCGGAGGTACGTCGAGATGGTCTCGGCCTTCCCGGCGTCGGACTGCTCGGCGATCACGAGGATCCAGGTGGGGGCCGTGATCGGGTACGCACCCTCGCCCGGGGAGTTGAGCGGGTTGTACGTGAGGTCGTCCGCGATCTCCGCTCCCTCGAGCGCCGCCTGCACGCCGGCGACCGACGGGGCGATGAACTCGCCCTTGGCGTTGCCGATGTTGGCGATGCTGAGTCCGGCCTTGCCGGCGTCGGCGAGGTCGACGTAGCCGACGGCACCGGCGGTCTGGTTGATGACTTCGGCGACACCGGAGTTCTTCTCGGCGCCCTGGGTCGATGCGGGCCAGTTGACCTCGTCACCGCTGTCGAGCTTCCAGACGTCGGGAGCTGCGGCCACCAGGTACTTGGTGAAGTTGTTGGTGGTGCCGGAGCCGTCCGAGCGGTGGACGACCGTGATCGGCGTCGAGGGCAGCTCGGCGTCGGGGTTGTCGGCCGCGATCTTCGCGTCGTCCCAGGTGGTGATCTCGGCCTGGAAGATGCCGGCGATGACGTCGGGGCTCAGGTTGAGCTCGTCGACACCCTCGAGGTGGTACGACACGGTGATCGGCGCCGCCACGGTCGGGAAGAACAGCAGGGTGCCACCGAAGGTCTCGCCGTCCTTGGGCAGCGAGTCCGAGCCGGCGTAGTCGACCGTGCCCGCGGCGAGCTGCGAGCGCCCGTCGGAGGAGCCGCTCTTGGCGTAGGTGACCCGCTCGGAGCCGGCGATGCCGTTGAAGTCGGCGTTGACCGCCTGGTAGTAGGCGTCGGGGAAGCTCGCGCCGCCACCGGCGATCGACGTGGTCAGGGCGGCGATGTCGTCGTCGGAGGGAGCGCCGTCGGCGGTGGCCGCCGTCGTCGGGCTGCCTTCGTCGGTGGTGTCGTCGGCGGCGTCGTCCGAGCCGCAGGCGGCGGCGACGAGGGCCACCACGGCGAGCAGTGCGAACAGCCAGGTCAGCCGGCCTCTGCGGGTCGAACGGTCGGAACGGGTCATGCGGGATGGTCTCCTTCAGGGGGAACGGGTTGCTGCGACGGCCGCCTCGGCCATCGACGTCCCGCAGCGTAGAAATCGTCCATGGACACCCTCGGTGCTCCGGGTGAACACGAGGTGAACCGAACCTGAAGATTCACCTGTCCTCGTCCGGTCGGCGGCGGGGCGGCCCGCTGCCTGCAGGCGATCAGCGCCTGGAGGTGACGAACGAGTGAACGACGTCACCATCGCTGGGCATGGTGGCGACCTCGGCCACCTTCCCGAGCGGCACCCAGCGGAGCTCGTCGACCTCGTCGTCGGGCTCGAAGCCCCGGTCCTCCTCGACGCGCATCTCCCACCACCGGACGGTCTTGTGCTCGCCCCGGGGTGTCTCGTACTCGACGGTGACCAGCTCGGTGCCGAGGCGGCACACCAGCCCGGTCTCCTCGAGCACCTCGCGTCGAGCGGTGTCCTCGTCGGACTCCCGCTTGTGCGCCTTGCCCTTGGGCAGGCTCCAGTCGTCGTAGCGAGGTCGGTGCACCAGCACCACCTCGATGCCCCCGTCGCCGTCGTCGCGCCACACCAACCCGCCCGCAGCGCGCACCTCGGGCCGGTCGCCGCTCATCGCAGCTCGACCGTCGCCCGCTCCAGTGCGTGCCGTTGCAGCTCCAGGTGGGTCTCGACGGTGTGGTGCCGCTCGACCTTGCGCCAGACGTCGTCGTCGAGCCACCAGGACAGGCTGTCGTCGGCCAGGTCGACCGCCAGCATCTCGTCGATGCGTGCCCGCAGCTCGGGTGAGTCGATGGGGACCATCGCCTCGACACGACGGTCGAGGTTGCGCGGCATGAGATCGGCGGAACCGATGAAGTGGACCGGTCGACCCGTGCCGTGTCCGTTCGCGAAGCGGTAGACCCGGGAGTGCTCGAGGTAGCGGCCGACCACGCTGCGCACCCGGATGTTCTCCGACAACCCCGGGACCCCGGCGCGCAGGCAGCAGATACCGCGCACGATCAGGTCGATCTCGACGCCCGCCGCGGACGCCTCGTACAGCTCGTCGATCAGGCCGGCGTCGACCAGGCTGTTCATCTTCATGATGATCCGCCCCGACTCCGGTGCGTAGCGGCGCTCGTTGCGGATGAGCTCGACGAGCCCGGGGCGCAGCGAGTGCGGCGCCACGAGCAGCTTCTGGTAGTCGACGTCGCGGGCGTACCCGGTCAGGTAGTTGAACAGCTGACTCAGGTCACTGCCGATCAGCGGGTCGGCGGTGAGCAGCCCGAGGTCCTCGTACAGACGTGCGGTCTTGGAGTTGTAGTTGCCGGTGCCGATGTGGCAGTAGCGGCGGACGCCGTCGCCCTCGTCGCGCACCACGAGGCAGGTCTTGGTGTGCGTCTTGAGCCCGACGAGGCCGTACACGACGTGCACCCCCGCCTGCTCGAGGCGTCGGGCCCATTCGATGTTGCGCTCCTCGTCGAAGCGCGCCTTGAGCTCGACGAGTGCGGCGACCTGCTTGCCCTGTTCGGCCGCGCGGATGAGCGACTCGACGATCGGGCTGCCACCCGAGGTCCGGTAGAGCGTCAGCTTGATCGTCAGGACCTTCGGGTCGATGGCCGCCTGGCGGATGAACTCCTCGACCGAGGTCACGAAGCTGTCGTACGGGTGGTGCACGAGGATGTCGCCCTGGGCGATCGCGGCGAAGATGTCGCGGTACTCGTCCTCGTCGTCGCGAGCGAGGCGACGCTGGGTCACCGGCACGAAGTCCGGGTACTTGAGCTCCGGTCGGTCCACGTCGTAGACGGCGAACAGGCCGCTCAGGTCGACGGGGGCGGCGTGCGGGAAGACGTCGTCGTCGGTCAGCTCGAGCTCGTCGCGGATGAGCTCGAGGGCATCCGCGGAGATGTCGTCCTCGACCTCGAGGCGCACCGCCTTGCCGAAGCGGCGCCGGCGCAGCTCCATCTCGATGGCGGCGAGCAGGTCGTCGGCCTCTTCGTCCTCGACGGTGAGGTCCGCGTTCCGGGTCACGCGGAACGCCACGCTGTCGACGGTGTCCATGCCGGGGAACAGCTGGTCGAGGTGTGCGGCGATGACCTGCTCCAGCGGCACGAACCGCTCGAGGTCGGGCATGACCACGAACCGGGGCAGCAGCGGCGGCACCTTGACCCGGGCGAACCGCTGCTCGCCCGTCGTCGGGTCGACCACGAGCACACCCAGGTTCAGCGACAGCGTGGAGATGTACGGGAACGGGTGCCCGGGATCGACCGCGAGCGGTGTGAGCACCGGGAAGATGCGGCGTTGGAACTCGTCGCGCAGCCACTCTCGGTCGTCCTCGTCGAGCTGGGACCAGCTCGAGAAGCGGATGCCGACTGCGGCCAGCTCACCGCAGACCGGACCGAGGAAGATCTCGTCGGCGCGAGAGGTCAGCGTCCGCACCTTGGCGAGGATCGCCTCGAGCTGCTCGGAGGCCGAGAGGCCGTCGACGCTGCGGCGACGCACACCCGCCGCGACGCGCTCCTTGAGCCCGGCGACGCGCACCTGGAAGAACTCGTCCAGGTTCTGGCTGAAGATCGCGAGGAACCTGACCCGTTCGAGCAGCGGCGTGTTGGGGTCCTCGGCGAGGGCCAGGACGCGGGCGTTGAAGTCCAGCCACGACAACTCGCGGTTCAGGTACCTGCGGTCGTCCTCCTCGGCCATGGGCCGACACTACCCAGCGCCCGACGCGCCGGACGCCGCCGCTATCTCAGCGGTTGGCGTAGTCGTCGTCGCCCAGGTCCCAGGTGAGCTGGATCAGCTCGCGCTCGGCGTCGCGGTTGACCCGCTCCTTGTTGCGACGGAACTGCGGGTCGTGCGGCGGGAGCAGCATGAGACGGGCGTTCACCCGCGACCGGAAGTCGTTCACGATCTGGTGGTCGCCGTGATCCGCGCGGATCTCCCAGTGCGGGGCGACCGGACCCAGGTAGACGATCGTCGCGTGCGCCTTGGGCGGCTCGGCGGGTGCATCAGGATCGATCGTCGACTGGTCAGACATGGTCATCCACCTTACCCCCGGCGACCCGGAGTCGCTTCTCGAGGACGGCGAAGCGCAGCCCGTCGACACGCGGCACCCCGAAGCGCTCGTCGCCGTACGGGAAGGGGCGGAGTTCGCCGGTCCGTTCGAACCCGCGCCGCTCGTACCACTCGATGAGCGAGGTCCTGACGTCGATCACCGTGATCTCGAGCCGTTCGGCGCCCCACCGTTCGGCGACCAGGCGTTCGCCCTCGTCGATCACCCGTCGACCGAGGCCGCCCGCCTGCTGGGTCGGGTCGACGGCGAACATGCCGAGCGTCGCCATGCCCGCCGCCACCCGGCGGAGCTCGCAGCAGGCGACCGGCTGCCCGGCGTCGTGCAGCACCAGCACGACCGCGTCGGGATCGTCGATCGTGGATCGCATCATGGCGGCGTCGACCCGCTGCCCATCGAGCAGGTCGGCCTCGGTGCACCAACCCTCGCGAGAGCTGTCGCCCCGGTAGGCACGCTCGACCAGGTCCACGAGCGCATCGACGTCAGCGTCGTCGGCGATCCGGAACTGCGGCAGGGTCATGGCCGGACCGTACCCAGCGAGGCGGCGTGCAATCACGTCGGCACGGACGCGACCCGACTCCGGCCTGGAGGAGGGAGAGGAGAGGGCCGGAGTCGGATCGATCTGTGGTGGACGTGGGGTGCGGCGCACGGCCGCCCCGTTCAGCGGCTGCCGAGCGTGGCGGTGACCGTCTGGTCCTCGCCGCCGCGTTCGAAGCCGATCTCGACGGTGTCGCCCACCGACTTGGCGCGGACGGCCTGGCCGACATCCGAGGCGGTGCGGATCCGGCGGCCGTCGACCGAGACGATCACGTCACCCGCCTGCAGGCCGGCCTCGCTCGCACCGGTGTTGGGCTGCACGGTCTGCACGAAGGCGCCGGCGGTGGCCGTGATGCCGAATCGCTGGGCGACGCTGGGGTCGACACCCGCGATGTCGAGCGTCTCGACGCCGAGCACCGGCCGCGAGCTCTCGACGTCGCGGCCGTCCTTCAGGTCGTCGACGATGCTGGTGATCGAGTCGATCGACAGCGCGAAGCCGATGTTCTGCGCGTCGGCCAGGATCGCGGTGTTGATGCCGACGACCTGACCGGCCACGTTGAGCAGCGGCCCGCCGGAGTTGCCCGGGTTGATGGCCGCGTCGGTCTGGATCAGGTCGGCGAGGGTGTCGCCCGAGGGGGACTGGATCGACCGGCTCAGCGCCGAGACGATGCCGGTGGTGACGCTCGGCTCGTCGCCGAGGTTGAGGGCGTTGCCGATCGCGACGACCTCGTCACCGACCTGGAGGTCCGACGAGCTGCCGAGCTCGGCCGGGGTCACCGGCTCCGTGAGGCCTTCGACCTTGATCAGTGCGACGTCGTTCTCGGGGACTGCGCCGATGAGCCGGGCCTCGGCGGTGCGACCGTCCGCGAAGTCGACCTCGATCGTGCGGGCGCCCTCGACGACGTGGGCGTTGGTCAGGACCAGGCCGTCGTCGCTGAGCACGACGCCCGAACCGGCGGCGTCGCCGTCACGGGTGCCGGTGTGGATCGACACGACCGACGGGCTGACCTTGTCGAGCAACGACCGCACGTCGAGCGACTTGCCCGGTGTCGTGTTCGACGGCCGGTTCTCGCCGGCGACCACCTGCTGTGCTGCCGGTGCGCCGGGGCTCTCCCGGTCCCAGAGCGCGGCACTGGTCACGCCGCCGGCCACGATCGCACCGACGAGACCGCCGATGAGGGCGGCGCGCAGGCCGCCGACGCGCCGCGGCTCCTTCGGCGCCTCGGGACGGGGCGTCGGGGTGGAGCCCCCCGGCGGCGGCGGGAAGGAGCTGCCCGCTCCGTACTGCCCGCCGAGCTG
>JALYWI010000139.1 GCA_030852785.1 Actinomycetota bacterium | reverse complement strand
ACCACCGCCGCGGACTCCGACGCCGGGGGCGTCGAGGAGTCCGGGCCCCGGACGGTCGAACACGCCATGGGGAGCACCGAGGTGCCAGCGACCGTGGAGCGTGTCGTGGTCCTCGACTCCTCGATGCTGGACTCGGCGGTGGCGCTGGGCGTGGTGCCCGTGGGGGCGACCGAAGGGCTCGCGGGGTCGGGACTGCCGAAGTACCTCGGTGACGAGGTCCTCGACGAGGTCGAGCTCGTCGGCCTGACCGAGACACCCAACCTCGAGGCCGTCGCCGCGCTGCAGCCCGACCTGATCATCGGCGCCAAGGTGCGCCACGAGGGCATCTACGACCAGCTGAGCCAGATCGCCCCGACCGTGTTCAGCGAGTCGTCCGGGACCGACTGGAAGAGCCAGGTCCGCCTGACCGGCGAGGCACTCGGTCTCGCGGATGACGCCGAGGCGCTGCTCACCGAGTTCGACGAGCGTGCGGCCGAGGTCGGCGAGTCGATCGGCGCCGAGGGCACGACCGCCACGATCGTGCGGTTCATCCCCGGCCAGATCCGCCTGTACGGGCCGAAGACCTTCTCGGGCTCGGTGCTCGAGGCCGTCGGCTTCGACCTGGGCGACAAGGGCTACGACCCCGCCTACGGCATGGCCGTGATCAGCGCCGAGCAGATCGACATGGTCGACGCGGATGTGGTGTTCGCCACCAACCCCGCCGAGGAGTCCGACGGTCAGGTCCAGTCGGACCGCGAATCGCTCGGCTCGCGCTGGGACAACCTGAGCGCGGTGCAGCAGGGCCGGCAGTTCGACATCGCGGACATGACCTGGATGACCGGCATCGGTGTGCTGGGCGCGAACCGGATCCTCGACGACCTCGAAGAGCAGCTCGGCTGACTGCCCAGCTCGGCGCGGCCCCAGAACTCCGAACTGGGGGACTCCCAACTGGTTGCGAACATGCCGGCCGGGACCGGCATACGTGCACCCAGAACCAGGGGGCTCCCGAAGCGGGTGCCGACATGCCGGCCGGGACCGGCACCGGTGCGCCCAGAACCAGCGGGCTCCCGAAGCGGGTGCGAACATGCCGGCCGGGACCGGCACCGGTGCACCCAGAACCAGCGGGCGGCAGGGGCTACTTGGCGACGCGCTGGGCGGCGACGGCGATGCGCCGTGCGCGCTCGTCCATCCCTCGGTCGGTCAGGTGCACCTGGTCGATGGACCGCCACTCGGCGTGGTCCCAGTAGTCCTGCTCCCACTCCATGATCGTGAGGTTCGACCACTGCGCGGCCTTGCGGCGCAGCACCGCGTTCAGCTCGTCCTTGATCGGTGCGTGGGCGACCTCGATCCACACGACCGGCCGGCCGGCGCTGAGGTGCATGATCGAATCCACGTGACCGGCGAAGGCCTTCATGTGGGCCTGGTCGTTCGTGCCGAGGCCGACCACGAGCACGGCGGGCAGCTCGCCGGCGGCGCGGCGCTCCGCCAGGGCGACGACACCCTGGCCCGTGTTCCGCCCGATGCTGGCGTCGACCCAGACCTGCTTGCAGCGCTGCTTGGTCAGGGCCGCGGGCATCCGCGACTGGACCGCCATCGAGAGGGAGTCGCCGAGCAGGCCGACGTGGCATCCCGTGGCGGGTGTCGTGGGAGTGGGCGGTGCGGGCGGTGGGGGCGCCGACTGGCAGGCCGCGAGCACCACCGTGGCTGCTGCCATCCACACCGTCATGACCGTTCGTGCGCGCCGCCGCATGCTGTCCTCCTGAGACGCTCCCCACGCTATCGACGGATCCTCGGAACGCGACCCCCGTGTTTGAACATCACCGGAGAAGGGAACCGCGACCCGCGTCCCCCCACGCCGATGCTCGGGGGGTCAGCCCGACGATGTCGGTCGCCGGGACGGCGACTCGGGCACGCACCGCAGACAGGGAGGTGGTACCGAGTGGTCGTGGTCACCGAGCGGCGTGACGCTCCGGCCGACACCGAGCTCTCGGAGCGTCTCGCCCCCCTGCGTCGGGCACTGCAGCACCACGTCGCCGCGGGTGTCACCGACGGACTGGTGACCCTGGTCGACGACGGATCGGGCCATCCGGTGGTCGACCGCTACGGCACCTCGGGGACCGAGCCGGCCGGCACCGCGGGAACCGAGCCGATCAGCTCCGCGGTCACCCTGCCGAGCAACACCCCGGCAGCCGAGCCGGCCGGCACGACGGGAACCGAGCTGATGGGCCGCCACACCCGCGTGCCCATCGGCGAGGTGACCACCACCTTCACCGCAGCGACGGTCCTGCTGCTGGTCGAGGACGGAGCGATCGATCTGCACGACCCGATCGACCACCTGTTGCCGGAGCTCGCCGGTCGACCGGTGCTGCGCGCCATCGGCGCGCCGCTCGACGACACCGTGCCCGCGATCCGATCCGTCACGCTCGTCGACCTGCTCGCGTCGCGCAGCGGGTTCGGCGTGGGGCCGGCCTCGGCACCGGGAACTCCCGTGCACCGCGCCGCCCGCTCGCTCGGGCTGGGCGTGTTCGACCCCGACGAGGCGTCCTCCCCCGAGCTCGGCGTCGACGACTGGCTCGAGCGTCTCGGCACGTTGCCGCTGCTGCACCAGCCGGGTGAGCGACGTCTCGGTCGGACCGACGCGCTGTTGTTGGGCGCACTCGTCGAACGGGTGACCGGCAAGCCGCTGCCCGAGGTGATGGCGGACCGGGTCCTCACACCGCTCCACCTGCACCACACCTCGTTCCGCGCGCCGGGCGATCGCGCCGACGTCGCTGCGCCGCGCATGGCGGACGCGGCCGCCGGGTTGACCTCGACCGTTGACGACGTCTGGCGGTTCGCGGCGATGCTGGTCGACGGCGGACGGGGCGGCGACGCCACCCGGCTGCTCGCGGCGTCGACGGTGCGCACGATGCTCGTCGACCATGCTCGCTCCGGACATCCCGATCAGATCGAGTCGCACGAGCGTGGGTGGGGTCTCGGGGTCGAGGCCGCCGCGGTCGGACTGCAGTCGGCGCGCGCCTCGGACGGGTTCGGCATGGACGACGTCGGCGTGACCTGGCGCTCGAACGCCGAGACCGGCGCGACCGCCGTCATGCTCACGCTGCCGGGCATCGATGCCCTCCGCGCCCCGCAGCTGGTCACGGCGTTCTGGAACGGGGTGGACCGGGCCGGCGTCTGATCGGGCCGCGGTCGGATCGGGCCGGGTTCTGATCTGCGGCGTCGCTCGCGCCGTCGTCCGGCCGCCACTGCGGTGTGCCACCTGCTCGTCGCCGTGAGAATCAGGGGAGGGTGGTCCACACTGGAGCGGTGCGACGAATGAACGATCGCTGCTGGTGCGGCAGCGGCAAGAAGTTGAAGCGGTGCCACCTCGACCGGGCCGTGCTCGAGGTCGAGCCGATCCATCTGGGGGCGGTCTCGCCGACGCGGGCGGTGCCGTCGGACATCGTCCGCCCGCACTACGTCGACGGAGGCACCGCCCCCCGCGACCGGAGCCCGCAGGTGCACACGCCGGAGTCCTTGGAGCGCATGCGCCACGCCGGCATGGTCGCGGCCGAGGTGCTGCGCGCCGCCTGTGCGGCGGCAGCGCCCGGCGTGACCTCGGACGAGCTCGACGAGGTCGCCCACGACGCCTACCTGGCGCACGGCGCCTATCCGTCGACCCTCGGCTACAGGGGCTACCCGAAGTCGGTGTGCATCTCGGTGAACGAGGTGATCTGCCACGGGGTCCCCGACGACCGGCCGCTGCGCGAGGGCGACATCGTCAACATCGACGTCACCGCGTTCATCGACGGCATGCACGGCGACACCTCGGCAACGGTCGGCGTGGGCACCATCTCCGATGCGGCACGCGGACTGATCGAGACGACCCGCACCGCCACCCTGGCCGGCATCGACGCGATCCGTGCCGGCCGTCCGCTGAACGTCATCGGTGCGGCGGTCGAGGAGATCGCCGGTGACCGCGGCTACGGCATCGTCGCCGAGTACGGCGGCCACGGCATCGCCGAGATCTTCCACGCGGCACCGCACGTGAACCACACGTACTCGCGCCGTGACGCCGATGAGCTGATCGCCGGCACGACCCTCACGGTGGAGCCGATGCTCACCACGGGCCGAGGGCGCTTCACCACCGCGGATGACGACTGGACCGAGATCCTCGACGATCCGATGCCCTCGGCGCAGTTCGAGCACACCGTGCTCGTCACGTCCGACGGGACCGAGATCCTGACGCGCTGCGCGGACGGCATGAGCGCCGTCGACCCGCCGGGCTGACCGGCACGAGGTTTTCGACGACGACGACGGCGGGTATCGGATCGGTCACACCGACCGAGGAGCCTTTCCATGTCCGTCATCGACGCGACCATCGACGTCCACGTCCCCGTCCGGGCCGCCTATGACCAGTGGACGCAGTTCGAGGACTTCCCCCGCTTCATGCAGGGGATCGAACAGGTGCACCAGGTGCAGCCGACGCGCCTCCACTGGGTCGCACGCATCGCGGGCGTGCAGCGGGAGTGGGACGCACAGATCACCGAGCAGGTCCCCGACGAGCTGATCGCGTGGACCTCGACCGCCGGCGTGCGCAACGACGGCGTCGTGACCTTCGAACCGATCGACGAGACGACCACCCGAGTGGGGTTGCGCCTCGACATCGAACCCGACGGCGCCATCGAGACGATCGCGGACGTCACCGGCGCCATCGCCAACCGCGCCCGCGGTGACCTGGAGCGGTTCAAGGAGTTCATCGAGGAACAGGGCGCGCCCACCGGTGCCTGGCGAGGCGAGGTGACCAACGGGCTGGCCGCAGGCATCGACCAGTCCCCCGGCGAGGTCGAGGCGAGCACGGGCGGTGTGGTCGACCTGGACCGCATCGTCGGACGCATCCCCGTGGTGCTCGTGTTCGTCGCCCCGGTCTTCGACGAGCGGACCTACGACACGCTCGCCGGCATGGGACATCACCTGGTCGACTTCGGCCGGGACCGCATCCAGCTGCTCGCCGTGGCCCGTGTCGACGCCGCGACCGCGGCGGATGCCGACATCTCGGTGCCCGGCAACGTGAGGATCCTGGCCGACGTCGACGGCGCGATCGCCGAGATGTACGGCGTGTCCTACCGCGACGGCCAGCCCACGACGGTGCTCATCGGCGCCGACGGCGAGGTCGCCGAGGTGTGGGTCGACGCAGCCACCGAGGGGTTCGCCGGGGAGCTGCTCGATCGTCTCGAGCAGTTCGACCAGCCCCTCGGCAGCTGACGTTCAGCCGACGGTCAGGGAGCAGCCGTCTCCCGGCCGTTGGCGCCGTCGACCTCGACACCCTTGGTCTCATAGGGCAGGGGCGGCGCCGCCGCTCCCGAGAGCACACCGGAGAGCAGCTCGGAGACGTCGACACCGGTCATGGACGAGGCCATCTCGATGAGCTGGGCGACGTTGTTGGTGACCGACTTCGTGACCGCGGACGCCCCGTCGGTCGAGATGACGGTCATCTTGTCGATCGACGCGAGCGGCTCGGAGCCGGCACGGACGATCTCGGGCAGCTTCGACACGACCAGGTCGGTCAGCGCTGCGGAGCCGTAGCGCTCGTAGGCGTCGGCCTTCTTGGCCATCGCCTCTGCCTCGGCCTCGCCCTTCGCGGAGATCGCGGAAGCCTCGGCCTCGCCCTCGAGTCGCACGGCCTCGGCGATCGCAGCACGGCGTGACTTCTCGGCCTCACCGGCTGCCACACCCTCGGCACGAGCGGCCAGGGCGAGCTCCTCACGCTGCTGCCGCTCGCCGGCACCGGTCAGGCGGCTCTCCTCGGCCGACGCCTTCGCCGCGGCGATCGTCGCCTCCTGGCGAGCCTCGGCGGCACGGATCTGCGCGGACTTGGCAGCCTCTGCCTCCTGCTCGGTGGCGTACCTGGCGGCATCGGCCGGCTTGCGGATCTCGGTGTCGAGCTCGAGCTCCTTGAGCCGTGATCGCTCCTCGGCCACGGTCTGCTGCGCGGCGAGCACGTCACGGTCCTGCGCGGCCTGTGCCTTGGGCCCGGAAGCATCCGCATCGGCCTGCGCGGCGTCGGTCTCGGCCTTGATCTCGGCGGTCCGCAGGGCGAGTGTGCGCTGCGCCTCGGCGACGGCCTCCTCGGCACGCAGTCGAGCCTCTTCGGACTCCCGGTTCGCGGCCGCTTCGGCGACGCGGGCTTCCATCTGGGCACGGGCGGCCTCGGGGCGACCCAGGTCGGCCAGGTACGAACCCTCGGCCTGGATGTCCTGGAGCTGGAAGCTGTCGAGCACCAGACCCTGCGGGGTCAGCGCGCTCTCGGCCTCTTCGGCCACCTCCCGTGCGAACGCGGCACGGTCACGGATGATCTCCTCGACGGTCAGCCGACCGACGATGGAGCGCAGCGAACCGGCGAGCACCTCGGTGGTGAAGCCGGAGACCTCGTTCTGCTGGCCGAGGAAGCGCTGGGCGGCCGCGCGCACCGAGTCCTCGGTGCCCCCGACCTTCACGATCGCCACACCCTCGAGCGCGCACCGGATGCCGTTGGCCGACACCGCCGACCCCACGTGGATGTTGATCTGCTGCGACGCCAGGTCGAGCACGGCCAGGCGCTGCACGAACGGCACCACGAACACCGAGGCGCCCATGACGACCTTCTGGCCCGACAGGTCGGTGGTGACCTCACCCGTCTCGGGGTTGGTCACCGGCGATCCCTTGCGCCCCGTGATCACGTACGCCTCGTGCGGGCCGGCGACCTTGTAGCGGCTCAGGACGAACAACGCCACGAGGACGATCAGTACCAGGGGTGCCACGATGGCGATCAACAGGGTGCTCAAGAGTGATCCTCTTCGTCAGGGGTCGGTGATGGGTGGTGAAGGGTCGGTGGTCTCGGCCCAGAACGCGTCCTGCGCCATGACGCGCACCGACGACTCCGAGATGCGCTCGACGACGACCACGGAACCGCCCAGGGCGATGTCGTGATCCGCGAGCGCGGAGAGCTTGCGGGGCTGCCCACCGAGGCGGACCAGCACCTCGCCACGACCGCCGACGAGCGGTGTGACGACCTTGCCGGTCGAGCCGACCATGTCGAGCGCGCGGGGTGTCGCGTCGGTGTGCCCGTCTCGGACCTTGGCGACGAACCAGACGGTGGCCACCGCGAACAGCACGGCGGCGACGCAGGCGATGAGCACGGCGAAGAGGGCTGCGCCGCCCGCGGAGCCGGTGACCCAGCCGCCGATGCCGAAGGCGCCGAGGGCCGCACCGAGCACGGGGACCGAGATCCAGTCCGGGCCCAGGTCGAGTCCGTCGAAGACGTCGTCGAGCACGAGACCGACGATGAGCAGGATGAAGCCCACACACGCTGTTGCGATGTAGACGACGTTCATCCGGCTCGACCCTATCGGCGGGTCACGCCGATCCGCACCCGGATTTCGTGGACCCGCCGGTGACGACGACGTCGACGTAGGGCGAGGTCATGGCCGCCAGCAGGGCGCCGTAGTCGACATCGAAGTCGATCTCGTCGCCCACCTCGTCGGGCTGCTCACCGGAGTCGACGACGATGTGGTCGCTGCTCGCGCCCAGCAGCTCGCGCCCGCCCGAGGGTGTGAGACCTGACGGGTCGACGTCCTGACGCCCGAGCGCCACGATGGAACGACGGCGTGTCCCGACGTCTCGAGGACGTCCCACGACGCCCGCCGCGTTCTGACCGAGCTCACCCCACGGCGCGGAGGGCTTCCACTTCGACTCGATGATCTCGGCGACCAGCGTCACCGCGTCGGTGTGCAGGCCCGGGATCGGGGTGCGGCCGAGCGGTTCGCGACCGAGCAGGATCGCCTCGCCCAACCTCAGCTCGTCGACCCGACCCGTGTCGCCGCTGGTGGTCGCCCACCCGAGACTGGCCGAGTTCCCCCCGGAGACGCGGGCCATCGCGACGCCCGTGACGGATTCGACCGCGTCGACCAGGTCGCTGAGCTCGGCCATGTTGCGTTCGCCGGGCACGACGCCGTGCTGACACGCGAGGTTCGTCCCGATCCCCTCGAGCGTCACGTGGGGCAGCGACAGGGTCGAGCGGGCCATGGCCGCCAGGTCCTCGGGCATGATCCCCTCGCGGAGGTCGCCCAGTTCGACCATGAGCACGACGCGGTGGGTGCGACCGAGGCGTCCGGCCGCGACCGAGAGCCCTCGGAGCACCTCGAGCTCGGTGTTGCAGCTGCTGTCCGCGCACCGGACGACCTCGGCCGACGCGGACAGCATCGGCGATCGGATCAGCGTGCGCGGACCGTCCACGTCCGCGGTCATGAGCCGCGCCAGGTTGACCGACCGGGAGTCGCCGAGGCCGACCGCGCCGCCGCTGCGCATCGCGGCCGCCACCGCCGGCATCCCGCAGACCGCCTTGGTGACGCCGACGACCGAGATGCCGTGCGGCGACAGCATGGTCACGAGCGCCCGGGTGTTGGCCCGGATCTTGGCCAGATCGATGACGACCCGCGGGGACGTCACCCGATCGGGGCTCGGGCGACGGCCTCCAGCTGCGGGAATCGGGCGAAGACCATGTCGGCCAGTCGGTCGAGCGGGCGGGTCAGGACGTCGGTCGTCGGGAGGCCGAGCTCGAGCTCGTACATGGTGATCGCCGCGGTCACCTCGGCGTCGGTCATGTTCTCGTGGTTGAGCGTGAGGCCGATCACCGAGGTGTCCGCGAACGTCTCGATCAGCCGGATCTCGCTCTCGGCGGTAGGCATCGGGATGTCGTCGAAGTCACCGAGTCGGTCCCGTCCCGGGGCGTGCTGCAGCACGACGGCGTCGGGGCGGGCGCCGCGGAGGATGAACGCCGAGGTCAGGTACGCGGGGTGGCTCAACGCTCCCTGGCCCTCGACGACGATGACGTCGGGGTGCTCGCCCTCGAACGCGTCGACCACGGCGGCCTCCATCTCTCCCGAGCAGAACTGCGAGGGGATGGCGTCGAGCGCCAGGCCGTAGCGGCCGCCCTGGATGAGCCCGGTCTGGCCCGTGCTGACGAGCACGGCGTGCAGTCCCCTGTCGCGCAGGACCTGCGTGAGGATCGTGGCGGTGGTGCGCTTGCCGATCGCACCGTCGGTGCCCAGCACCGCGATGCGAGGGCAGGTGACCTGCTCGATGCGGCCGCTGAAGAGCCGCAGGTCGTGCTTGTCGCGAGGGCGTCGGACGTCGAGGATCACGACGTCGTGGACCACGGCAGCGGCAGCGAACTCCGGGTCGTCGTTCAGGAACTCGTGCAGTCCGTTCACGATGTTCATGCCGAGGCTCATCGCCTCGAGGACCACGCCGCGTTCGTAGGGCGACAGCAGGCCGCTCGCAGGGGCCAGTCCGAAGATGAAGTACGGCGGGACCGATCCCTCGAGCGAGATCGCTGCGGCGAGCGAGCCGACCACGGGGATCCCGTTGGGACGGTCGTCGAGCACCGTGCCCGAGTCGCGACCGGCGCTCAGGCTGTCGATGACCGAGGCGATGTCGTAGGCGTCGGAGTGCCGCACGAGGCCGTTCGCCGTCTTGCCGTCGATCATGGCGAAGTTGGACTCGCAGTAGACCACGGCGCGGGGCCGGGATCCGGACGCGTCGGAACCGGGGGTGAGCGGGACACTGGACATGGCACTCCTCTGGAACGGCTCAGAGGAGGCGACGGGATCGTGCCGGCCACGCGGGGCCGATGGTCAACGAGAGGTCCCCGGTGAGTACTGCGAACGGCCAGGCTACCGCCTGGTGCTCACGCCGCCCCGTCGGCCGGCCGGGGACGGCGACCGCCGTCGAAGGACGGCCGATCGCCGAGCAGGTGGGAGACGTCCCCGCCGTCGGGATACGACGTCGATCCTCCGCGTCCGAACACGTGCGCAGGTCCGGTCACCCGTGCCGTCGTGCCGCGCACCCTCAGCCACGCGCCTTCGTACAGGGCGAGCACACGGCAGTCGTTCTCCTCGAGGAACTCGGCGATCCGCTCCTCACGTGTCTCGCCCATGTGGGTCGAGGCGGGGTCGGCGTCGATGAAGTGCAAATTGACCTGGAACGGGACCAGTGCGAACGCGGCGAAATCGGGGGGACGGCAGATGGGCATGTCGTTCGTGGTCGCGATCGTGGGACATGCCAGGTTCGTGCCCGCGGAGGCGCCCATGTACCGGCAGTCACCCGCGCGGACACGCTCGTGCACGCCCTCGAGCACCCCGAGTCCGCACAGCGAGTCGAGCAGTCGGAAGGAGTTGCCCCCGCCGACCATCAGGACCTCGGCGTCGAGGATCGCCCGTTCGGGCGACCTGGAGCGATGTGCGGAGACCGCTTCGATCCCGAGGGCGCCGAAGGCGCGGATGGCCCGGTCCGCGTAGTCGTCCCAGTCGGCGAGCGCGAACGGCACGAAGGTCACCCGGTCGCCACCGGCGACGTCGATGAGCTCCGCCGAGGCGTGGGCGTACATCGCCTCGCCGTGGTTCGTGGAGTTGGACAACAGCAGCAGTTCCATCTCCACCGATCCGGTCGCTCGTGTCCACGGCGGCCAACGCCGACGCTAGAGCCTCTGACACACTCCCTGGACATGTCCGGTCGCACGTCCTCGGGGGATGACGAGCAGGTGTTGCACGGCGGAGTGGGCAACGCAGGTGCCGTCGTGCGTGTCGGCGCGCACGTGCTGCGCCCCACCTCGCCGCACTCCCCCGCGATCCACGCGCTCCTGCGCCACTGCCACGACGTCGGCTTCGACGGCGTGCCGGAGCTGATCGGCACCGATCCCGACGGTCGCGAGCGTCTGGTCTTCGTGCCGGGCGACGTCCCCGTCCCGCCGTTCCCACGATGGTCGCAGTCCGATGCCGTGCTCGCCTCGACCGCTGCGCTGCTGCGACGGTTCCACGATGCGATGGTCGGCTTCGCGGCGCCGGCGGGCAGCTCGTGGAGCGACGAGATGGTCGACCCGACGCCGGGTGACGATCCGGTGATCTGCCACAACGACGTGTGCCCGGAGAACGTCGTGTACCGCGACGGTGTCGCAGTGGTGCTGCTCGACCTCGAGTTCGCGGCACCCGGTCGACGCACCCACGACGTGGCGTCACTCGCCCGCATGTGTGCGCCGATCGAGACCGACGAGGACGCGGCGCGCACCGGCCGGGGTGGGCTCGATCCCGTGACCCGGCTCGCCGTCGTCGCCGATGCCTACGGCCTCGAGGGCGCCGATCGGATCGAACTGCTCGACGTGCTCGACGAGCAGTTCGAACGTGGCGGGGAGTTCGTCCGACGGCGCATGGCCCGCGGCGAGCAGGCCTTCGTCGACATGTGGCACGCCACCGGCGGTGCCGAGCGGTACCTGCGTCGACGGCGTTGGTTCGCGGCGGAACGTGGCCGTTTCGAGGAGGCGCTCAGCGGCGGTGCGGCTCCGAGTGGTCCCAGTCCGCCAACAACGCCCTGATCGCCGTCAGCAGGATCAGCGGCTCGTCGAGCATGGCGTGGTGGCCGGCCTCGGGGATCTCGATCACGGGGGTCACCCGCCCGAGCCGTTCGAACATGGCGTCGCCGATGTCCTTGGTGACGAGACCGTGCTCGGAGCGCAGCAGCGCCAGGCGGCACCGCACCGCGGACAGGTACGGCAGCGCGACCGAGCGCACGCCGCCGGCGAACTGGGCGAAGACCGAGCGGTCGAACTTCCAGCTCCAGCCGCCGTCGTGCTCGTCGCTCGCGGGGACGGGCCGGGCGGAGTTCCGGGCCACGTGGTCCATGACATAGGGCAGGTAGTGGGGCTGGGCCGGCACGGTGCGGAACCGGACGAGTGCGTCCTCGAGCGTCGGGTACACCCGCTCGCGGCCGAAGGCGTCGCTGACGTGGTACGCCCCGACCTCCGGGTCCGGTTCGGTCACCGGGGAGTCGCAGATGATCACCCCGGCCAGGTCGTCGGAGTGCATGGCCGCGGTGGCGATGGTCACGAACCCGCCCATGCTGTGGCCGATCACGATGGGGGCGCCGACGATGCCGCCGTCCGCGGCGACGGCCATGACCTCGTCGGTCCACTGCTCCAGCGAATAGGCGTCGCGGTGGCCGCTGTCGCCGTGTCCCGTCAGGTCGATCGCGAGCACCCGGAAGTCCTCGGCGAAGGTCGCTGCGACGTGTGTCCACCAGTGCGCGTTGGCGCCGCCGCCGTGCACGAACACCAGGCCACGTCGACCGCGCGCTCCCCAGGCCAGGTAGTGGACGGGGCACCCGCCGACATCGACGAACTCGTCGGTGAACGGCACCTCGAGTGCCCGTCGGAACCACTCGGGGGCGTGTTCGGTCATGGGCTCGACCCTACCGAGGTCAACCGATGCCGAGGGTGTGAGCGGCCAGCGTCGCGCCGATCTCCCAGCAGACGTCGCGGTCCATCGCTCCGAGGTCCCCCGTGCACCGCACGTGCTCGGCGACCTGGCGCCAGCGCAGTCCGGTGACGATCCGCTCGACGGCGAGGACCGCCCCGTCGACATCGTTGTTGCCGTGCACGTAGAGCCCCACGGGGCGACCGGCGGTGGCGTCGAGGCACGGGTAGTAGATCTGGTCGAAGAAGTGCTTGAGCGCACCCGACATGTAGCCCAGGTTCGCCGGCGTGCCGAGCAGGTAGCCGTCCGCGGCGAGCACGTCGCTCGCCGAGGCCGAGAGGGCCGGCACCGCGACCACTTCGACGCCTCGGCCGTCGTCGTCGACCAGGTCGTCGACGCCGGCGCCCTCGAGCACCTTGTCGAGCATCGTCGCCATCGTGGGCGACGGCGTGTGGTGCACCACCAGCAGCCGGGCCACCGCTCAGTCCGGCACCGTGACCGGCGCGCCGCCGAGGCCGCCGTAGCGCCGCGCTGCGGCGATCACCTCGTTCGCGTAGTGCTGCGACCGGTTGTACGACAGCGCCGCCGCGCGCATGCCCGCCTCGGTGTCGAGCGGGGCACCACGCGCGCCGCGGCACAGGTAGCGGGCCGCCGCGAGTGCGGCGTCGAAGTAGTTGTGCGGATCCGCGACACCGTCGCCGTTGCCGTCGGCGCCCGAGGCCCTCCACGTCGACGGGATGAACTGCATCGGGCCGACGGCCCGGTCGTGGAGCGTGTCGCCGTCGAGGGCACCGCCGTCGGAGTCGGTGACGATGGCGAATCGACCGCCCGTGAGCGGTGGTCCGAGGATGCGAGGGGCGACGTCGCCGTTCGGCAGGATCACCGCGCCGCCGTAGGAGCCGTGCCGGGTCTCGATCTTCCCGATCGCCGCGAGCGCCCACCACGAGATGCGACAGCCCGGCAGCTGCGGGTCGACCTGTCCCGCCGCGGCGACGTACGCCTCGTAGGCACGGACGGGCACGTCGCCCACGGCGAGGCGTGGGTCGGCCAGGCGTCGCAGCTCCGAGATGTCGATCGCCCCGAGTCGGAACCGCTCGGCCGCGCGGTCGATCCGCTCGCGTGCCTCGGTCCGCGCCGACTCCAGCGCGCCGGTCGTGGCGACCAACTCCGCCTCGGCGGCGGTCGCGACCGCGGTGGCGTCCGCGAGCGCACGTCCGGTCGCCTCGAGATCGCCCCGGGCGGCGTCGGAGCGGGTCGCGATCTCGCCCCGCTCGGCGGCGAGGTCGGAGAGCTTGCCGGTGAGCGCGTCGCTGCTGCGCTTCAGCGTCGCGGCACGACGGGAGAACACGTCGCCGACCGATTCCGCCAGTGCGAGCGAACGGGCGCGGTCGACGGGCTCCTCGATGAGCGACGCCTTGAGCTCGAGCGACGCCGGGGCACCGGCGACGTAGGCCGCCACCGCGGTGTCGACGTACGACTTCCGTGCGACCTCGTGACGGTCGAGTGCCTGGCGCTCCGCGGCACCGACGTCGGCGATCTCGGCGTCGAGAGT
>JALYWI010000066.1 GCA_030852785.1 Actinomycetota bacterium | reverse complement strand
GCAGCCGGAACTCGCCCTCGGCGCTCGCTCGGCGGAGCTCCTCGAGCAGCTCGAGCCGGTCGGCGGCGAGATCGGGCTGGTCGGGGTCGAAGCGCTCCCAGCGGTCCCGTGCCCGTCGCTTCGCGTGGTGCATCGCGCGGTCCGCATCCCGCACGAGCGCCTCGATGTCGTGATGGCCCCTCCCTGCGACGGTCACGCCGATGCTGACCGACGGCACGACCTCCATCCCGTGCAGCGACATCGGCGCGCCCAGCACAGAGAGCAGGCGCTCGGCGATCGCACCGACGTCGTCGCTCTCGGCGATCTCGGCGACGACGAGGAAGTCGTCGCCCGAGAACCTCGAGAGCAGATGGTCGTCGCGCAGCGCGGAGCGGAGCCGATCCGCGGTGGTCCGCAGCATCTCGTCGCCGGCGTCATGACCGAGGGTGTCCTTGACGAGCTTCACGTCGCCGAGGTCGAGGTAGAACACCGCGATACCTCGCCCGTCCCGGACGTCGACGGCGTCACCGACGCGCTCGAGCACGCCGGCGCGGTTGGAGAGCCCGGTCACAGGGTCGTGTCGCACACGGTGCTGCAGGTCGGCCTCGACCAGGGCCCGCTGCGCGTCGGACGCCTCGGCCCGACGGCGGGCCTCGAGCAGGTCGCGTTCGTACAGGCGTCGCTCATGAGCGCTGAACACGATGATCCGCACCCGGGCACCGTCGGAGTCGGTGGCCGGCGTCCGGTCCGCGGTGAGCAGCGCCGCGTGACGTGTGCCGTCCGCCGCGACCACGTCGACCGAGACCTCTCCGGCGGCACCCATGAGCTGGACCTGCGGGAGGATGTGGGTGGAGTAGAGGATGCGGTCGCCCACGGCGAGCAGCGACGAGAACCGACGACCGACCACCCCGTCGCGGGCGCGACCGAGCCACTCGAGGAACGTGTCGTTCGCGACCAGCACGATGTCGTCGTCGTCGGTGACCACGTACCCGCACGGGGCGCGACGGAACAGCGCCTCGTAGTCGGCCGCGGGTTCGATCGTGGGCGAGGGCGCGGAGTCCGCCTCGTCCGGTTCGGCGGCACTCACGTCAGGCGAGGTCGAGGAGGTGATGTCGGATCGCCGCGGCGGTCTCGGTCAGAGCCGAGACGTGCGGGCAGTGCCCGGTCGCCTCGAGGGTGACCAGCGTGCTGCCGGGCAGGTGGTCGTCGAGGTACGCGCCGACCTCGGAGGGAGCGAGCGCGTCGGCGGTGCACTGCAGGATGAGCGCCGGCGTCGACACCGACGAGAGACGGTCGCGGATGTCGGAGCGGAACGTGACGGCCGCGAACTCCCGGGCGATGTCCGGGTCGGTCCGACAGAAGCTGCCGGCGAGTCGTTCACCGAGCTCCGGTGTCTGCGGATTGCCCATCACCATCGGCGCCGTCGCTGCCGCCCAGGCGAAGTAGTTGCTGTCGAGCGAGTCGAGCAGCTCGTCGATGTCCTGCGCGCTGAACCCTCCGACGTACCCGTCGGCGGGATCGTCGACGTACGACGGCGAGGGGGCGACGAGCACCAGCTGGCGGAAGCGTTCGGGCTGGTCGATCGCCGCGAGCAGCGCGATGTTGGCGCTGACGCTGTGACCGACGAGCGTCACGTCGTCGAGGTGCATCGCCTGGCAGATCGCGAGCACGTCCTCGGCGTACCCCTGCAGGGTCGAATAGCGCTCGGAGTCGTAGGCCGACAGGTCCGACCGTCCGGCGCCGATGTGGTCGAAGAGCACGACACGATGGGTGTCGGTGAACTCGGGGACGAGTTGCTGCCACATGTCCTGGTCGCAACCGAACCCGTGGGCGAACAACATGACCGGCGCGCTGGGATCGCCGTGCGACGTCACGTGGTGGCGGCGCATGATCTCGGTCGATGTGTGGGACGTGATGACCACGGTGCTCCTCGGCAGTGCTCGACGGATGTCGTCTTCCGTCCTCGTCGGTCGGCCACGACCGATTCTTGAACTTCCTTCGGAGCAGCCGATCCACCGATCCGCTGTGGTAGGCCAGGTGGGATGAGCGGTCCTGTGAACGTAGAGGGCGACGCGGTCGCCTCCGACGGCGAGTCCCACGCACAACCTGCCTGCGTCGAGCTGATCGACGGCAGCGAGGCGACCGTCGGTCGGTTCGCCGTGCGCAGGGTGCTGCCCAGGCGCCCGCGCCGCACGGTGGGGCCGTGGTGCTTCGCCGACCACTTCGGTCCGGCGTCGGTCACCGAGACCAGCGGTCTCGACATCGGTCCGCACCCGCACATCGGGCTGCAGACCGTCACCTGGTTGATCGACGGCGAGGTGCTGCACCGCGACAGCCTCGGCTCCGAGCAGCTGATCCGCGCGGGTGAGTTGAACCTCATGACCGCGGGTGGTGGTGTGTCGCACTCCGAGGAGGCGACCGGCGCCTACCTCGGCGGCCTCGAGGGTCTGCAGCTCTGGGTCGCGCAACCCGACGCGACCCGTCACGGCGCACCTGCGTTCGAGCACCACGACGACCTGCCGACCGTCGAGCTGCCCGGGTGCGTCGCGACCGCCATCGTCGGCGACATCGCGGGTGCGTCGTCGCCGGCACGCCGCGACACCGACCACATGGGCGCAGAGCTCGAGATCCACGGCGACACCACCATCCCGTTGCACCCGGGCTACGAGCACGCGCTGATCGTGCTGCGCGGCTCCGTGGGCGTCGACGGCACGGTCGTCGCACCGGGCACGCTCGCCTACCTCGGCACCGGGCGCGACGAGTGCCACCTCGAGCACCGCGAGGACGCCCGGGTTGCGCTCATCGGCGGCGTCGAGTGCACCGAGCCGCTGCTGATGTGGTGGAACTACGTGGCGAGGACCAGGGACGAGATCGTCGACGCCCATCGGGACTGGACGGCCCGTGACCCGCGCTTCGGCCACGTCGACTCGCCGCTCGCAGCGATCGACACGAGTCCTCCGCCGTGGACGTCGTGAACGCCGAGGACCCGCACGAGCTGACGCCGTTCATCAGGGAGGTCGCGGACTGGCCGGAGCCTGGGGTGTCGTTCAAGGACATCACCCCGTTGCTCGCCGACGCTCGCGCCTTCGCCACGACCGTCGACCGGTTGGCCGACCACTTCATCGGGCGGGGCATCACCACGGTGGTCGGCATCGAGGCCCGGGGCTTCGTGATCGCGAGCCCCGTCGCGCACCGACTGGGTGCCGGGTTCGTGCCGGTCCGCAAGCCGAACAAGCTGCCGTGGCAGACCGAGATCGAGCAGTACGACCTGGAGTACGGCACCGACCACCTCGAGATCCACCGCGACGCGATCGCCCCGGGCGCGCGGGTGGTGATCGTCGACGACGTCATCGCGACCGGCGGCACCGCGGCGGCCACGGTGCGCCTGGTCGAGACACTGGGCGGCGTCGTCACCGGGCTGGGCTTCATCGCCGAGCTCGCCTTCCTCGGCGGCACGGAGCGCATCGCCGAGCGCGAGCACGTGTCGCTGATCACCTACCGCTGATCACCTACCGCTGATCACCTACCGCTGATGATCACCGCGGAGGTCCGGGTCGGTGGCTCGACGTCCGACGTCGTTCCTGTTCGTTCGCCCGACATCGTTCCCCCGACCGGTGATAAGCCGTCGCGAGGACCTCGAACGAGAGGATGTGCGACGTGCCCGACAAGAACGACACCGCCAGCGTCAGCGAGAGTGAGAACCCGGTCATCCCGGCTCCGGAGCCGAAGGGGACCCGACCGAGGACGAACAGGGACTGGTGGCCGAACCAGATCGACCTGTCGGTGCTCCACCAGCGCTCGCCCGAGGGCAACCCGATGGACGAGGACTTCGACTACGCCGACGCGTTCGCCGGTGTCGACGTCGACGAGTTGAAGCGCGACCTGATCGAGGTCATGACCACGTCGCAGGACTGGTGGCCCGCCGACTACGGCCACTACGGACCGCTGCTGATCCGCATGTCGTGGCACGCGGCGGGCACCTACCGGATCGAGGACGGACGCGGGGGAGCGGGCGACGGAGCACAGCGCTTCGCGCCGCTCAACAGCTGGCCGGACAACGCCAACCTCGACAAGGCGCGGCGCCTGCTGTGGCCGGTGAAGAAGAAGTACGGGCGAGGGATCTCGTGGGCCGATCTGCTCGTCTTCGCGGGTCACACGGCGCTCGAATCGATGGGCTTCTCGACCTTCGGGTTCGGCTTCGGGCGTGAGGACGTCTGGGAACCCGAAGAGGTGTTCTGGGGACCGGAGGACACGTGGCTCGGCGACGAGCGATACAGCGGTGACCGCGAGCTGGGCGGCCCGCTCGGTGCGGTGCAGATGGGCCTCATCTACGTGAACCCGGAGGGACCCAACGGCGAGCCGAGCGCACTCGCCGCGGCTCGCGACATCCGTGAGACGTTCCGCCGCATGGCGATGAACGACGAGGAGACCGTCGCCCTCATCGCCGGTGGCCACACCTTCGGCAAGGTCCACGGCGCGGGCGACGCGACGCTCGTCGGCCCGGAGCCCGAGGCGGCTCCGCTGGAGCAACAGGGTCTGGGCTGGAAGAGCGAGTACGGCTCGGGCAAGGCCGACGACGCGATCACCAGCGGACTCGAGGGCGCGTGGACACCGACGCCGACCACCTGGGACAACTCGTTCTTCGAGACGCTCTTCGCCTACGACTGGGACCTGGTCAAGAGCCCTGCAGGGGCATGGCAGTGGACACCGACCGATCCCGCCGCACGCGAGCTCGTCCCGGACGCGCACGACCCGTCGAAGCGTCACGCCCCGATGATGCTGACCACCGATCTCGCGCTGCGGATGGACCCGACCTACGAGCGCATCTCGCGCCGGTTCCTCGAACACCCCGAGGAGCTCGCCGAGGCGTTCGCGAAGGCGTGGTTCAAGCTGCTGCACCGTGACATGGGCCCGGTCTCGCGCTACCTCGGACCGTGGGTCCCGGCGCCGCAGATCTGGCAGGACCCGGTCCCCGCGATCGACCACGAGTTGATCGATGACGCCGACGTGCGGTCCCTCAAGGCCACGATCCTCGACGCCGGACTGTCGACCGCACAGCTCGTGTCCACCGCGTGGGCCTCGGCGGCCAGCTATCGCGACACCGACAAGCGCGGCGGCGCCAACGGGGCGCGGATCCGGCTGGCCCCGCAGCGTGACTGGGAGGTCAACGAGCCGAGCGCCCTCGCCGAGGTGATCGGTGTGCTCGAGCGCGTGCAGCAGGAGTTCAACGACGCACACAGCGGATCCAAGCAGGTGTCCCTCGCGGATCTGATCGTGCTGGGTGGCACCGCTGCGGTCGAAGGCGCAGCCGCCGCGGCCGGTGTCGACGTGACGGTCCGCTTCACCGCGGGTCGGACCGACGCCACCCAGGAGCAGACCGACGTCGAGACCTTCGAGGTGCTCGAGCCCCGGGCGGACGGGTTCCGCAACTACCTGCGCCGCGGCGAGAAGCTCTCGCCGGAGACGCTGCTGCTCGACCGGGCCAACATGTTGTCGCTCACCGCACCCGAGATGACCGTGCTGGTCGGCGGGTTGCGCTCGCTCGGTGCCAACCACGGTGGTGCAACCACCGGTGTGCTCACCGAGCAGGCCGGCACGCTCACGAACGAGTGGTTCGCCAACCTGCTCGACATGGGCACCGAGTGGTCGACGTCGACCTCCGACGAGCACGTCTACGTGGGGCGCGATCGTGCCAGCGGCGAGGAACGGTGGACCGCGACCGCGGTCGACCTGGTCTTCGGTGCCCACTCGCAGCTCCGTGCGCTGTGCGAGGTGTACGCGGCCGACGACGCCCGGGAGAAGTTCGTGAGGGACTTCGCCGCCGCATGGACGAAGGTCATGGAGCTCGACCGCTTCGATCTGCACTGACCGACCTGGGTTCCCGGTCTCGTCGCGACCGGGTAGGTGGCTCGGATGCCTGGACCCACAGCCATCGACGACCGGACCCGACCGGGTGGGCAGACCCTGCCGTCGACCGAGGCCCAGCCGCCGCCCGACGAGGCCGCCGTCAGCACGCCGGGCGGGGCGCTGTCGCGGCTCTGGGAGCGACTGGCCGCCCTTCCCACCTGGTGCTTCGTGGCCTGGGTGGCCGCGTTGCTGGTGGTGCGCTCCGGCGTGAGCTGGAGCGGCTTCGACGAGTTGGTGACGTTCGCCCGGGACTTCCCTCACCCGGGACCGACCTTCCGCTCCAACGCCGTGCTCGGACCGACCCTCGCCTGGGCCACGCAGATGCACTCGCCCGACCGCTGGGTCGCGCTGCACGCGATCGTCACCCTGGGCTGGTTCGTCGCCACCGCCTGGCTCCTGCGACGAGCGGTCGGATCGGCCCGACGCTGGCGAGTGGCCCTGGTCTGGCTCGCCTTCGTGTCGACGCCGACCTCGCTGCTGCGCCACCTCGGCTCCTACGACGTCTACACCCTCTGGGGCGCCGTCCTGATCGCGCTCGGCGGCACACCGGCGACCGCCCTCCTCGGCGGCGCACTCCTGGGTGCGACCAACGCCGAACAGGGTCTGCTCGCGATCGTCTGCGGAGCGGCGGTGCACTGGGCGCTCACCGCGACCTCCGACCCCGAGCCCGACCCGACGGGAGCGCCCCGGCAGTCCCGGTCGATCGCCGCCGTCTTCGGACCAGCGATCGCCGGGCTGGTCCTGGCACGGCTGGCGGTGCTGATCTGGTTCGCCCGGCTCGACGCGACGGTGCAGGGCCGTTCCGGTGCGTTCGGGCAGCTGCTGCAGGACTCGCTCACCAACGCCGTGTCGCTCGGCGGCACCGGGGCCTACTCCTGGTTGGCGGCGGGCTGGGTCGTGGTCGCCGGGGTGCTCTGGCACCTGCGCACGCACCCGGCTCGGTGGCTCGTGGCAGCCCTCGGCCTGATCGTGGTCCCCGCCGCGGCGACGGTCACCACGCTCGACGGCTCGCGCGTGTTCTGCGCGGTGAGCTCCGTGGCGGTGCTGTTGGCCATGGTCCGGCTGACCGAACGTGTGGACCGCCCGGACGGCGAATGGATGCTCCGGGGTGCCGCGCTGCTGATGGTCGCCGGCATCCTGCTACCGGCGCTGAACACCACCTACCGCGGCGGCATCAGGATCCCGTGGCGCTTCTTTCTCGTGTGACGAGTTTCCTCGTCTGACGAGCTGCCCTCGTGTGAACACCGTTTCACCGACCTGCATGACGGTGAGGCGCTCGACCGACCCTGCGGCCCTGGCCAGATGCCCGCTCGCGTCGCGGGCCCACCTCGACAGAGGGCCCTGGGACGTGAGCGCCACGGCGTCGAGTCGGTCACGAGCCCGGTCGAGCACCGAGAGCGGCAGGGCGGACAACAGGTTGCCCGGCGGACGCCGCGACACCGTCGGGTGCGGACGAGTCGGCGCCACGTGGCGCGTGAGCGACCAGATCCGGCCGAGCCACCGCAGCTCGCGGGGGCCCAGCTCATCCTGGAGCTGGGGCAGGAGCAGGTCCTCTTCGTCGCGGGCGTCGCGCCGCAACAGCTCGGCGGTGCGCCGGAGATCGCGCTCGAACCCAGGAGCGTCGAGCCCCGCGTCACCGAGGATCGCGGCGTCGAGTCGCGCCGCGAGCTCGCAGATCTCCTGGTGCTCCGCCTCGATGCGCGTCGTGAGGCCCGCCGCCCGGGGGACGCGCCACCTGGCCATCGGCCAGAGCACGGCCTCCTCGGCGAAGGCGTGGGAGAAGACCAACCGACTGGTCCGGCGGAGTGCCGCGGCACGAGCCGGACCCTCGCTGCGCAGGCACTCCTCGAGCAGCGCGTCGAGCTCGGCATGGTCCAGGCGTTGGCGGACCAGCACGCTGGGGTGTCCTCCGAGCTGGTCGACGGTCTGCACGGCGAGTGAGGGGCGCATTCTGACCGCCTACCCCGGAGCCCCCGGGTCCATCACCGGCGCATGACTCAGCCGTCGGCTCGGTGGGTCCGAGGAGTGTTGCGCTCCTCGCTGTCGTGGCCGGCGGTCAGGTCGCTCACGTCGCTGAGGCGGAGGGGCCGGAAGCCGTCCTCGGTCCAGGCCTGGTGCGGTTCGACGACGATGCAGAGGTGGTCGCCACCCTCGTCGAGCAGCGCGACCCGTCGCCCGACGAAGCGGTTCGCACACGCCCGGAGCAGCGGCACGCCGTCGTCCGAACGATCCAGGGCCACTCCGTCGAACTTGTCGACGTCGTCACCGCTGAGCGTGCCGAAGTGGGCGGCGAGGTCGTGTTGCGAGCTGTCGAGGAAGTGGACCGCCAGGGTCGTGGCACGTTGCGCGACGCGCCCGGTGTGGTTCGCCTTCGAGAGCCACACCGTGTAGCGGGCCGGCTCGATGCTCGACTGGGCGTGGAAGCCGATGAGACAGCCCGCCGACTCGCCGTCGACGGCGGTCGTCACGACCGCCATTGGCGGGTCGAGGTCGGCGATGAGCTGGTCGAAGGAGTCCATGGACCCTCCGCTACCACCGGGACCCGGAACCGACACCAACGGCTCAGACATCCCAGGGGTGGTAGCTGTCAAGCGGCATTCTGAAGTTTTTTGGGGAGGTCGTTCTCGGGTCGGTGGGCCCAGGCGGTGTGTTCGTCGTAGCGGGTCCGGGTGCGGAGGCAGCCGTGG
>JALYWI010000127.1 GCA_030852785.1 Actinomycetota bacterium | reverse complement strand
GCTCATGACCGTCGGCGGGCTCGGCGTGCACGACGCCGCGACCGACGACGCCCTGCTCGACGTGCTCCGCACGCTGTCGGACCGCGCACGTCGCACGACCTCGGTCTGCAGCGGCGCGTTCCTGCTCGCCGCCGCAGGGCTGCTCGACGGTCACCGGGCGACGACCCACTGGGCGTCGTGCGACGACCTCGCCGAGCGCTTCCCCGCTGTCCAGGTCGACAGCGACCGGATCTTCGTGCACGACCGGGACCGCTGGACCTCTGCAGGTGTCACCGCCGGCATCGACCTGGCCCTCGCGCTCGTCGAGGCCGACCACGGCCCCGACCTGGCGCACTCGGTCGCGGCGTGGCTGGTGGTCTTCGTGCGGCGCCCCGGCGGGCAGTCCCAGTTCTCGGCCCAGCTGCGGGCACGCCCGGCCCGGCGCGAGGAGCTGCGCGAGCTGCAGCGGTGGGTCCCCGACCACCTGCACGACGACCTGGGCGTCGCCGCCCTGGCCGCCCGGGCCGCCATGAGCGAGCGCACCTTCGTCCGCGCCTGGCGCGCCGAGACCGGCACCACCCCGGCGGCATATGTCGAGACGCTGCGCATCGAGGCGGCGCGTCGACTGCTCGAGACGAGCGACCTGACCGTCGCCGCCATCGCGGCCGAGGTGGGCCTCGGACGCCCCGAGCGGCTGCACCGCGCCGTGCGTCGCCGCCTCGGCACCACACCCGACCAGTACCGCCGGCACTTCGCCCGCGACTGACCCGTCCCGTCCCATCACACAGGAGCAGCCATCATGCAGATCGCCATCGGCCTCTATCCCGGCCTCACCGTGCTCGACTCGATCGGCCCGTACCAGGTGCTCAGCCTCGTGCCCGACGTCGACGTCGTGCTGTGCGCCGAGCACGCAGGGCGCATCACCGACGACAACGGCCTGGTGCACCTCGACGTCGAGCACACCTTCGCAGAGGTGCCGCGCCCCGACGTGCTGCTCGTCGGCGGCGGCTTCGGGACCCGAGCGCTCGCGACCCCTGACAGCGCGATCGTCGAGTGGATCCGGGCCGCACACGACACCACGACGTGGACCACCTCGGTCTGCACCGGGTCGCTGCTGCTCGGCGCCGCCGGCCTGCTCGACGGGCTCCGGGCCACGACGCACTGGAACTACTACGACCTGCTCGCCGAGTTCGGCGCCGAGCCGGTCGAGGACCGCGTCGTCATCGGCGACCGGATCATCACCGCGGCGGGTGTGTCGTCGGGGATCGACATGGCGCTGGTGCTCGTCGACCGCCTCTGGGGCCCCGAGATGGCCCAGGCGATCCAGCTGGGCATCGAGTACGACCCGCAGCCGCCGTTCGACTCGGGCGCGCCGTCGAAGGCCGATCCCGAGATCATCGAGCTGGTCCGTGGCGTCATGGCCGCGTCGAGCTGAGCGGAGCTGGTCCGGGGCGGGCCCCGTCCGGCGGCAGATCGGGACAGACTGGCCCGCATGGCCAATCGCCTCGCGACCGAGACCAGCCCGTACCTGCGCCAGCACGCCGAGAACCCGGTCGACTGGTTCCCGTGGGGTGACGAGGCGTTCGAGGTGGCTCGTCGGGACGACCGCCCGATCCTGCTGTCGGTCGGCTACTCGTCGTGCCACTGGTGCCACGTCATGGCGCACGAGTCCTTCGAGGACGATGCGACCGCCGAGTACCTCAACGACCACTTCGTGTCGATCAAGGTGGACCGTGAGGAGCGCCCCGACGTCGACGCGATCTACATGGCGGCCACCCAGGCGATGACCGGCCAGGGCGGCTGGCCGATGACGGTGTTCCTCACCCCCGACGCCGAGCCGTTCTTCTGCGGCACCTACTTCCCCAAGGACCCCGCGGCAGGACATGCGAGCTTCCGACAGGTGCTCGCCGCCATCGAGGACGCATGGCGGAACCAACGCGACGAGTTGCTCCAACAGGCGGGGCGACTCGTCGAGACGATCCGCCGGGCACCCAGCCCGGACGGCTCCGGGGCGCTCCCCGACACGAGCGTGCTCGACGAGGCCACGATGTCGATGTTGGCGGCCCACGACCCCCGCTGGGGCGGCTTCGGCACCTCGCCCAAGTTCCCGCAGTCGATGAGCCTGGACCACCTGCTCCGACAGCACCACCGGACCGGCTCCGACGCGGCGTTGCGAGCGGCGATCACCTCGCTCGACGCGATGGCGGCGGGCGGCATCCACGACCACATCGGCGGCGGCTTCTCCCGCTACTCCGTCGACGAGCGGTGGCTCGTGCCGCACTTCGAGAAGATGCTGTACGACAACGCGCTGCTGACGCGCACGTACCTGCACGCCTGGCAGATCACCGGTGAGGAGCGTCACCTGGAGGTGGTCGAGGCGACCATCGACTACGTGCTGCGTGACCTGACACGACCCGGTGGCGGGCACTGGTCCGCCGAGGACGCCGACTCGGTCCCCGCTCCCCCGCCGGACCTCGCCCCGACCGACGTCTCAGGCGCCGGGTCCGGGCGGCATGCCGAGGAGGGGGCGTTCTACGTGTGGCAGTCCGCCGAGGTCGCGCGGGTGCTCGACGACGCGGGCCTCGTCGAGCACCTGACCGAGGTGCTCGAGTGGTACGGCATCGTCGATGGCGGCAACTTCGAGGGAGCGTCGATCCCCAACCGACTGCATGCCCGCGGTCAGCTCGCCCGGCCGCCCCACATCGAGGCGGCCCGCCGGGCGCTGTTGCACGATCGGAGCTTCCGGCCGCGCCCGGGGCTCGACGACAAGGTGCTGACCGAGTGGAACGCCCTGATGGTCGCCGCGGTCGCCGAGGCCGCGGCCGCCACCGGTCGCGCCGACTGGCTCGCGTCGGCGATCGAGACCGCCGAGTTCCTCTGCGACCACCTCCGCGCCGAGCCCGACGGCGACGGGCGTCGCCGGTGGCTGCGATCCTGGCAGGCCGACGTCGATGACGGCGCCGGCGGTGCCCGCCACCTGGCCTACGCCTCGGACCACGGCGCGTTGATCGACGCCTTCATCACGCTCTACGAGGCGACCGGCAGACTGCGCTGGCTGCGAGAGGCCACCTCGACCGCCGAGGCGCTGCTGGAGCTCTTCTGGGACCCGGACGGCAGCGTGTGGACCACCGGCGACGACGCCGAGCCGCTGGTCACCCGCCCGAAGGACCTCACCGACGACGCCACGCCCTCGGCGAACAGCCTGGCGGCGGTCGGCCTGCTGCGACTCGAGGCCCACACCGCGGAGTCCCGCTACGGCGAGCACGCCCGGCGGATCCTCCGCACCCTGGGACCGCTGGTCGCCCAGCACCCGCTCGCGTTCGGCAACCTGCTGTGGGCGGTCGCGCTCGAGGCGGTCGGCATCACCGAGGTGGTCGTCACCGGTGAGCGCGACGACCTCGTCGAGATCGCGCAGCAGCGGTTCGCCCCGCTCGAGGTGCTCGCCGCGGGTGAGCCGGGCGAGGGTCCGCTGTGGGAGGGCCGCGACGAACAGGGCGAGCACGGCCGCGGCTACGTGTGCCGCGACCACGTCTGCCACGCGCCCGCCCACACCGTCGAGGAGTTCCGTTCGCAACTCCGTCTGCACCGCCCGGACCGGGGCTGAGCAGGCCCGAGCCCGCCCCGGCCGGACGATGAGATCTCAGACCGGCTCTTCGACCGCGTCCTTGGACGTGGGCACGTCGAGGTACGGCGGCTCGACGTGGTCGAGCATGCCCTTCGAGACCCAGTTGCGCCGGTCGGCCCAGACGATCAGCGGCGGCAGCACGACGAGGGCGGCGAGCAGCGCGATCGTGATCTTCAGGGCCACGAAGATGCCGAAGTTCGACAGCAGCGGCAGCGACGAGAACGCGATCACCGCGACACCGGCGATGGCCGTCATGGCCGACACGATGAACGCTCGACCGGTCCGCGCAGCGGTCACGTCGATCGCCGCACGCGGCTCGAGCCCGCGGCGCCGTTCCTCGATGTACCGCAACAGGATCAGCGACGTGAACTCGGTGCACGTCGCGACCACGAGCGGACCACCGACAGCGGTCATCGGGCTCAACGAGATGCCGAAGACGTAGATGAGGATCGTCGCGAGGCCCGACGCGATCAGCACCGGGACCACCGAGAGGATCGCCCGGGTGAACGAGCGAAGACGGACCAGCAGGAACAGGAAGACCAGACCGACCGACAGCCAGGTCAGCTCGACCAGGTTCGCCTCGAGGTTCTCGAGCAGCCCGACGCCGACGACCGCCAGGCCGGAGGGCACCACGAGCAGGCCCTCGGGCGGATCGGCGTTCTCCCGCAGGTCGTCCACCACGACCGCACGGTCCTCGAGGGCGCCCGCAGCGGTCAGGAAGATCAGGTTGAACGAGCTGCCGTCCTCGGTGGCCGTGCTGCGCTGCACGCCGAGCGGCGCGACGTCCCACGCCGCCTTGACCGACTCGGCCGTCGGCGGGATCGACGGCACACCCGGCACGTCGGTCAGCTTGCGGACGGTGCCGATGATGCTCGAGTCGACGATGAGGTCGTCGGGGAACTCCTCGACCGTGCGGATCGTGAGCGCGTTGACGTAGTCGACCGTCTCGTCGGTGAAGACGGTGGCGCCCTCGCCCTCGGCCTCGATGAAGACACCCAGGTCCGACGCGCCGCCGATCTCGTGCTCCAGGGTCCGGATGTTCTTGATGACCTCGGAGTCCTGGTCGACCCAGTTGACCGGGTCGGTCTCGAGCTTGAGGTTCGGTTCGATGATGCTGCCGACGACGAACACGCCGACGGCCAGCACCGCCAGGATGATCGCTGATCCGGGCGGCAGGCTGCCGAGCCACACGACCAGGCGCCCGAGCCGTCCCTCGGAGAAGTCACGACCCTTGGTCGGCGAGCGGAACTCGCGGATGCCGAGGGCCGCCAGCGGGTTGATGATCGACGAGATGCAGATGGCGACGATGCCGACGGTCAGCAACCAGCCGAAGTCGCGGATCATCGGGACCTGCGAGATCTGGATGGCGCCGAAGGCGAACACCGCGTCGAAGGTGACGACGAGCAGCGCCGGTCCGAGCCCGCGGGCGGCGGCCTGGATCGGGTGCGACTCCCGGTCGATGATCACCTCTTCCTCGATGCGCGAGTGCATCTGGATCGCGTAGTCGATGCCGATGCCCAACATGACCGGGAGACCGGCGATCGTGACGAGCGTCAGCGGGATGCCGAGGTAGCCGGCGAGACCGAACGCCCAGATGATGCCGATGAGCACGACGGCGAGCGGCAGCAGTCGCCACCGCACGTTGAAGAACAGCATCAGGATCACGATCATCACGGCGACCGCGATGCCGCCGAGGGTCAACATGCCGCCGCGCAGGTAGTCGTTGATGCCCTTGAGGAGCACCGGCGCACCCGTGGTCGTCACGGTCGCGCCGTCGAAGGTGAAGTCCTCGGTGATCTCGACGACCGTGTCCGACGCCGTGCCCTCGTCCTCGATCGACATGTTGCCCGGCAGGCGGGTGAGCATCTGTGCGTGGGTCGGGTCCGGGAACACCGGCCGCAGCGACGCACGGATCTCGCCCTGGTTGTCGTAGAGCAGGAACTTGACCCACTCGGGGTTGTCGAGGGTCCGCTCCGCGGCGGGCACCTCGGCGGTCCGCGCCAGCGTGACGGCCGCGTCGGCCAGACGCTCCTCCTTGAGCGCAGGGTCGGTCTCGACCTCGGTGGCGTGCAGGATCGCCGCGCCGGCGATGCTCTTGGTCAGGTCACCGTCGGGTGGCGGCTCGACCAGGCTGTTCGAGAACTCGAGGGCGCTGAGCGGAGAGACCACGCCGAAGACCTGGCCGCTCTCCTCGAGCCGCTCGCCGACCGTGGCCATCGTCTCGATGCCCTCGGGCGTGAACAGGTCCTCGACCCGCTTGCGCTCGTCCATGACGATCAGCGAGAGCATGGCCTGACCGCCGAAACGGTCCTGGTAGGCGACGTTGTCCTTGTACACGTCGCTGTCGCTGTTGAGGTAGCTGTCCTGACCGGTCGCGAACTCGAGCCGGGTGATGCCGAAGCCCAACACGATGGTGAACACGAGCCCGATCGCACCGACCATGCCCGCATGACGGCCGAGGTTCACCGCCAGCCAGGACCACACCTTCGCCATCGTTCACTCCCTGGGGTCCAACGCCGCTGCCTCACGGCCCGATGGCTGAACCTACCCCCACGACCCCGTCACGCGAAGTTGAACTCGAGTAGGTGACGAAGTCACCAACCGCCGTCGTGGCGAACCGATTCGAGCGTGGGTCGACCGAGCGCAGCGGAGCGTGAGGGGCCTCCCCCGTCGCCCGCTCGGTGACCGATCGCGAGGGTTCCGAGGGTGCGGCGGTCGCCCGGCACGCCGAACGCGTCGCGCACGGACTCCTCGTGGCCGAACTGCCCGAAGAAGAGCGCGCCGAGCCCGAGGGACTCCGCTGCCAGCAGCATCGCCATGACCGCGGCGCCGCCGTCGACCCACCAGTACGGAACCGGCCACGCGGACTCGCCGGCGCCGAGGCCCGAGTGCACCTTGTCGGGCGCCGAGTACCGCTCGACGTAGCGAGCGGGCTCGACGTACGGGAGGACCAGCACCGGCGCGGCGAGCAGCCCCGGCCACGGGAAGGCCCCACGCCGGTCGTCGGGCAACGTCACGTCCCAGTATCGAGTGACGTCGGCGCCGCGGAGCACCACCAGCTGCAGCGCCCAGGTGTTGCCCGCCGCGGGACCTCGCAGCGCTGCACGCAGCACTGCGTCGAGCTGGTCGTCGGCGACGTCGTGGTCCAGGTAGTCGCGACACATCCGTCGCGACGCCAACACGGACTCGAAGGTCCGGGGGCCGGTCACCCGTGCTTGAGCAGTTCCTCTGCCATGACCCAGCCACAGGTCACGAGGCAGTCGCCACGGTCGGCGTCGAGGTGATCGAACTGCGCGGCGACCTCGGCCGAGATCGACTCCGGCTTGAGGGTGTCGTGGTCGAGCACGAGCGGCGGCGACCCGTCACCGACGATGGTGAACGTCTGGTCGTCGTAGCGCTCGGCGTCGATCCCGAAGCGCTTCACCAGGCGACGTCCCCACGCACGCTCCTCGCCCGAGGCCTTGTGGTCCGGGCGGGGCACGATGTCGGTGAGCAGCTTGAACGCCTCGAGGGCGCCGGCGTCACTCATCCGGGTGCCGAGCAACACGTCTTCGTCGGGGAAGGCCATGAGCGCACGACGGAAGTTGTCGCCGATGATCGCCCGGAGCACGGGCTCGCGCTTCGAGGTGCGCTTGATGGCTGCGACACCGAGCAGGATGCACGGCGTGCCGCCGATGCGCTCGAGGGTCGAGAACGAGAAGCCGCGAAGGTGGTTGCCTTCGTGGACGAGCGTGACGAGCACCCACTGCTCGACCTGCTTCGAGAGCGTGCCGACCTCGTAGCAGATGCCGCCATCAGCGCAGATGTCGGCCATCTCGGCCAGCTCCGAATCGCTGAGGGCAGTGCAATCCTTGGTCGTGACGTCGAGCGCCATGCACAACTCCCCTGGAAAATAGGCACAAACAGGCTCCTACAGTTCAGTCGACAACGGGCACCGGTGCAACTCGGGGCCCGTCGCACACAGCTCGCGCACAGGTCGCCGGCAGCCGGTGCACGACCGCGGGGAGCTCAGACGACGACGGCCTCGTGGCCCAGCAGTGCCCGGAGCTCACCCACGAGCCCGCTGCGGATGCTCACGGTGTACTGGTCGGGCAGCCGCAGCACCTGGGCGTCGCCGAGCAGGATGTAGACCTCGGACTCCCCCGGGAAGTCGATGAACAGCTCCTTGAGCCGGTCGACCGTCTCGTCGCTGAGCCGCGTCGCGGGGATGTGCAGCCTGAGCGGCGGCTCGCCCTCGGCCATCGGTTCGAACAGCTCGATGTCGGTCGCGATCAGCTTCGGGGTGTCGTCGCGCTTGTCGACGCGGGCACCGAGGATGACCACCGAGTCGTCGACGAGCAGGTGGCCGATCTCGGCCATCGTCCGCGGGAACACCATGACCTCGATCGAGCCGGCCAGGTCCTCGAGGGTGAACACCGCCATGAGCTCGCCCTTCTTGGTCCACTTGCGCTGCAGGCCCGTGACCACGCCACCGACGGTGCGGCGCGAGCCGTCCTCGACCTCGGAGAGCTCGAGCACGCCGCAGTCGACCTTCTTGCGCAACGCCTGCTCGGCGCCGAGCAGCGGGTGGTCCGAGACGTACAGGCCGAGCATCTCCTTCTCGAACGCGAGACGCAGCTTCTTCTCGAAGTCCCGCGACGGGATCGGGGTGCGCTCGTCGAAGGCAGGGGCGTCGTCGGTCGCGTCGGCGAACAGCGACATCACGCCCATGTCGTGTTCCTTCCGGCGTGCGACGGTCTGGTCGATGATCTGCTCGTAGACGTCGAGCAGGCCCTGACGGGGATGACCGAGGGAGTCGAACGAGCCCGCCTTGATCAGCGACTCGATCGTCTTCTTGTTGAGCACCCCGGTGTTCACCCGCTGGCAGAAGTCGTAGAAGTCGGCGTACGGGCCGTTCTCGTCGCGTTCGCTCACGATGTGCTCGACGAGCCCGGTGCCCACGTTGCGCACCGCGGAGAGCCCGAAGAGGATGCGCAGCTGCTCGCCGCCGCCCTCGAGTGGCGTGATGTCGGGGGTGAAGTCGCTGGCGGAGCCGTTGACGTCGGGCACGACGACCTCGATGCCCATGGTCCGGCACTCGGCCAGGTAGATCGCGGCCTTCTCCAAGCTGGTCTTCACCGAGGTGAGCAGCGCGGCGAGGTACTCCGCCGGGTAGTTCGCCTTCAGATACGCGGTCTGGTAGCTGATGAACCCGTAGCCGTACGCATGGGACTTGTTGAACGCGTAGTCGGCGAACGGCTCGATGATGTCGAACCAGGCGGTGCCCAGCTCCTTGCCGTAGCCCGTCGCCTCGCAGCCCTCGGTGAACTTCACGCGCTCCTTCGCGATCAGCTCCTTGTTCTTCTTTCCGCAGTTGTGGACGAGGAAGTCCTCGACGACGGCGTAGGGCCGGTCGTCGTTCTCCATGCGGAAGTCGAAGCACTCCTTCTCGCCCACGTACTCGATCGAGACGACCGTGTCCCAGAGAAGGTCGCCCGATGAGAGGTCATCGAGTCGTTCTGAGTCGACGAGGCCCTTCAGGGTCCGTCGGTGCAGCACCGACGACGCGGTGTAGCCGGTCGAATCAACGCCCAGGCTCCGCCATGACCGACCGGTCACGTCCTGGCGACGGTTCAACTCGGCCCGCAGGAACGACGCAGGGATCCCGATGTTGGTGGCGCTCGCACCGAAGCTCCACGTGGACATCGCCGCGTCGACCTTCGTCATCTTCGTGTCGGTGAGGTACCAGCAGATGGACGCCGCGAAGCGACGGGCCATCTCCTTGTCCGCAATCGAAAGGACCCAGTGTCGCCCGTGGTCCGGTGTGTCGCGATGGCAGAGGTTGCTCACGACTCCCAGCCTCAGGAGCATCCGCTTCAGCTGTGCGCAGACCTCCCGGCTCTTCGAGCCGAAGTGCATGCCACTTGCGTCCGCCCAACCGTCGGCGCAGAAGTAGCGGCCGAGGAACCGCTCGATCCGGGAGACGGGCGCGTTCACGATCCGGTCCGGCACGGTCGTGTGCTCGGAGGTCCCGAGACGCCCGAGTATGCCTTCGAGCGCGAGGAGCTCCGGCTTGGTCACGCGAACCCTGGTCACTCCGCCGACATCGAACGTACGGATGTCGGGGAGTCGAGCTCCGAAGTGCTCCTCGTAGGCGGCCTGGAACAGCTCGACCAGCTCCGGATCGGTGTTGCAGAAATAGGGCGATGCATTCCGAACGTGGACGTCCGGGGTGTACCCCTCGGAGATGAGCAGCGCAGCGAGGTCGATCTCGGCTGCGGTGATCTTGCTGCCCCCATGGGTCTTCGTGCGGCCGGCAACCGCCACCAGATCCCCTGGCTCGATCGTGCCCAGCTCGGTCCACCGGTCCCCGACGAGCAACGGATGGTTGGAGGTTGCCTCGATCGTGTAGCCCGTCGATGTGGTCAGGCGGTAGACCGGCTTGGTACCGACCGACCAGACGTCAGCGACAGACTCGAACCGCGAGACCGCAGACTGTTCGTCGATGGTCTGTACCGTCCGGTCGGCGAGCCGCATCACTCGCTCGATCGGCACGTATCCGCGGGAGCGACTCAGGATCTTGGTGCCGGCCGGCAGACACGCCTTCCGGAGGTTGTCCGCCTCGGCCAGGGAGTAACCGGCGAAACGCTGCGCGATCCGCATCATCGACTCCTGGTACACCATCAGTCCGTAGGTGTCGCCCAGCACCTCCTTCGCGTCCTCGTGCAGGTAGTCGACGGACTTCCGGGCGTTCTTGCGATCTGCGTAGTCGTTGTGCATGTTGGCGGCCATCGGCCCCGGCCGGTACAGCGCCACGAGGGCTGCGACGTCCTCGAACTCGGTCGGAGCGAGCGACCGCATCAACGCCCTCATCGGCGTGGACTCCAGCTGGAACACGCCGATGGAGTCACCACGGGCCAGCAGGTCGTAGGTCGGCTGGTCGTCGAGCGGGACGTTGTCGATGTCGACCGTCACGCCCCGTGACTGCTCGATGAGCGCGAGCGCATCGGAGATGACGTCGAGGTTGCGCAGCCCCAGGAAGTCCATCTTCAGCAGGCCGAGGTCCTCGACGCCGTGCATCTCGTACTGCGTGACGACGGGCGCGTCCTCCGGGGCCTTGCCGGCCTCGGGCTTGCGCTGGATCGGCAGGTAGTCGGTGAGCGGGTCCTTCGTGATCACCACCGCCGCGGCGTGGATGCCGTCGCCGCGCCGCAGACCCTCGAGGCCCTTCGCGACCTCGATCACCTCACGGGCATCGGGGTCCTCGTGGTACATCTGGCGGATGTCGGCGGCCATCTTGTAGCCGTCCTTGTACTTCGGGTGCTCCTCGAGGCAGGCGTACAGCGGCGTGTCACGTCCCATGACCAGCGGCGGCATGGCCTTCGCGACACGATCACCCACGATGTACGGCTTGCCCAGCACACGAGCGGCGTCGCGCACCGCGGCGCGGGCCTTGATCGTCGAGAACGTGACGATCTGGGCGACGCGGTCGCGGCCGTAGCGCTCGGCGGCATAGCGGATCATCTCGTCCCGATAGCGGGAGTCGAAGTCCATGTCGATGTCGGGCATCGAGATGCGGCTGGGGTTGAGGAAGCGCTCGAAGAGCAGGTCGTACTTGATCGGGTCCAGGTCGGTGATCTGCAGGCAGTACGCGACCGCGCAGCCGGCGGCCGAGCCACGACCGGGACCCACCCGGATGTTCGAGTCCCGGGCGTGCTTGATGAGGTCCCAGGTGATGATGAAGTACGACGAGAAGCCCATGTCGCCGATGGTCTTCAGCTCGAACGCGAGACGCTCGACGACCTCGTCGGGCAGGTCGTCGCCCCAGCGCATGCGGGCACCCTCGAAGGTGAGGTGCTGCAGGTAGTCGGCGTCGTCGGTGAAGCCCTCGGGCAGGGGGAAGTTCGGCAGCAGCGGCTTGCCGAACTCGATCTCGAGCTCGCAGCGCTCCGCGATCCACAGCGAGTTGTCGCACGCCACCTCGACCTCGCGGAAGAGGTAGCGCATCTCCTCGGCGGACTTCAGGTAGTGGTGGTCGCCGTGGAACCGGAAGCGGTCCGGGTCGCTCATCTGCGAACCGGTCTGCACGCAGAGCAGCGCGTCGTGCGCGACCGCGTCGCCCTGGTGCACGTAGTGGCTGTCGTTGGTGGCCAGCAGCGGCAGCTTGAGGCGCTTGGCCAGGCGGACGAGCTCCGGGTTGGTGGTCTTCTGCTCCGGGATGCCGTGGTCCTGGAGCTCGACGAAGAGGTGGTCGCGTCCGAAGATGTCGAGCAGTCGACCGGCCTTCTCGCAGGCGGCGTCGAAGCCCTGGTTCATCATCGACTGCAGCACGTGGCCGCCGAGGCAGCCGGTGGTCACGATCAGGCCCTCGGAGTGCTCGTCGAGGATCTCCCAGTCGACCTTGGGCTTGCGGTAGTAGCCCTCCATGAACGCCCGTGACGACAGCTGGATCAGGTTCTTGTAGCCGGCGGCGTTCTCGACCAGCGTCGTCAGGTGGTAGTACGCCTTCTTGCCGCCCTCGGCCTCGCCGCCGGAGTCGTCGAGCTTCGATCCGCGCAGCTGCAGGCGCTCGTCGCGGTGCTCGTGGGCCATGTAGAGCTCGCTGCCGATGATCGGCTTCACACCCGCCGAGTTGCACGCCTGGTAGAAGTCGAGGACTCCGTACATGTTGCCGTGGTCGGTGATCCCCATGGCCGGCTGCCCGTCCTGGACCGCGGCGTTGACCACGTCGCCGATCCGGGCCGCACCGTCGAGCATGGAGTACTCGGTGTGCTGGTGCAGGTGGACGAAGGAATCCGCCACGGCTGGTGTGCCTCCCCAGGCCTCGGGCGGCACGTCAGCGCCGCGATCACTGGTCGACGCTGCAAATCACAGCGATGGGATCCGAGTATCGCGCGCCCGACACCGACGTGCAGACGGCGGACCGTTCCGGGTGCGTCCGTGCCGGCGCCGGCCGGCGCGAACGCACCGGGAACCACGGGCGGGGTCCGCTCAGAGGTAGCCGGGACCGACGTTCTGCTGCGGAGCGATCTGCGGCATGGGGCCGCGCATGCCCTCGAGCTGCTGGCGAGCCGCCATCTGCTGCGCCACGAGCGTCGCCTGGATGCCGTGGAACAGCCCTTCGAGCCAGCCCACCAGCTGGGCCTGTGCCATGCGCAGCTCGGCCTCGGTCGGCGCCGACTCGCCCGAGAAGTCGAACGACAACGAGTCGAGCTCGTCGCCCAACTCTGGCGACAGGGCCGTCTTCAACTCCGTCACCGAGTTCGCGTAGATGCGACGCAACTGGTCGCGGGCCGCGTCATCGACGGTGGTGTTGCGCACCTCTTCGAGCAGCTGCTTGATCATCGCCCCGATCCGGATGATCTTCGCCGGCGACTCGATCTCGACGGACTCCCCCGCCTCGTTGCCGGCGTCCGCCTCGCTGCGAGCCTCGACCCCGTCAGGGGCGACCACCTCGGGGTGGGTGTCGAGCTCGGCAGAGGGCTGGGGCACGTCGGACATGGCGCCGATGTTACTTGCCCACCCCCCGAACGCTCCGCGGGCTCGGCAGCTTCGTCAACCTCTGGTCGGCCTCGGGCTCAACCTCTGGCTCAACCACTGGTCAGCCTCTGGCTCAACCACTGGTCAGCCTCTGGCGACGAGCAGCGGGACGAGCACCTCGGCCGCCGTCAGCGAGCCGTGGCGTCCCTGGAGCACGAACGGGCCGGTGTCGTTGGGGTCCTCGAACGCGACCGGCTCGAAGGGCACGAGTGCGACGTCACCCAGGCGCGCCAACGGACCCGGGAGGACCTTCGGCCCGAACCAGCAGTCGTCGATCATCTGGTCCCGTGTGACGACCCACGCCACGTCGCCGTGGTGACGGGTGGCTGCGTCGAGCAGGGCGCTCTCGGCGCCCGGATGAGCGTGCAGCCAGCGGAACCTCGCCTCGCCCGACTGGTGAGCGACGTTCGAGAGCACCTCGGGGTGCGGGGTGATGATGCGGCGACCGACGTCGACCTGGCCGTGGTCGGCGGTGATCACCAGGGCCGTGCCGGTCGGCAGCTCCTGGACCAGGTACTCGATCATGCGGTCCACGAACACCAGCTCGGTGTCGTAGAAGTGGCTCAGGCCGTACTCGTGGGCGACCTTGTCGATGCCGTCGTAGTAGGCGTAGACGAACGGTTCGCCGAGCTGCAGCTGGTGCATGATCTCGGCGATCAACGTCGAGGGCATGCGGTACGGCACATGGCGGCACCCGCCCAGGTGCGCCCGGCTGAAGCCGGTGTCGCGGAACTCGGCCCGCACCACGACGGGCGGCCGCTGCCCACCGAAGGCGACGTCGTGCTGGATCGACTCGGGCGGGATGACCTCTCGGGCGTCGCCGCGGGAGTTCGTCCAGCGCAGGACGTTGAGCACGTCGTCGTCGATGTTCATCCGGTAGCCGATGACGCCGTGCTCCCCCGGCGCCAGACCCGTCGAGATCGACGTGAGGGCGGTCGCCGTGGTGGTGGGCGCCACGGTGGTGATCGGCGCCGCGTTCATGAGGGTCAGACCCCGCAGCATCGAGCGGCGGTCCATCATCTGCTCCCAGCCGAGCCCGTCGAGCACCAGCATGACGATCTGCTCCGCGCCGGCGATCCCCTCGGGGAACCAGGCGGGCGGATGATCGGGGTCGTCGATCAGGACGTTGACGACGTTCTTCGTGCACGCGCCGTCGTAGTCCGGGAGGACCGGACCGTCCCCGACGGCTCTGCCGTCCACCAGTTGAAGATCCTGAGGGGCCTTCACGGCCACCGGTTCATCGCCCACCGTTGGAGTCTCCTCGTGACGTACCCCTCCACGCTACAGAGGTTGGGGCCCCACGGAGCAACAATCCCCGGTGATCCCCGTCGCCGCCTACGATGATGAGGTGAAGGTCTCGACACGGGGTGACTACGCGAGCCGGGCGCTGCTGTCGCTGGCCCTGCACCACGGCGACGGTCCGACTTCGGTCCGTGACATCGCCGAGCGCACCGGCCTGCCCCAGCCCTACCTCGAGCAGATCCTGCTGGCGCTCAAGGGCGCCGGCCTGGTGCGCTCCAAGCGCGGCGTCGCCGGTGGCTACATCCTGGCCCGCCAACCCGAGGACATCACCCTCGCCCAGATCGTCTCCGCGGTCGACGGTCCCATCCAGGCCGGCGACTTCGGTCAGCCCCACACCGACGGTTCGTGCGACCACGAGGGACAGTGCGTGCTGCTCGCCATCTGGCACGACGTGGGCGGTCACATGCGTGCGCTGCTCGAGGCGTATACGCTCGCCGACCTGGCCGGCATCACCGAGGGCCAGGCTCCCTGGCCCGGCGAGGTGGCGGTCGCCGCGGTCGACTGACGCCCGACCCGCTCACGCCCACCGTGATCACGCGTTGGTGAGCGGCAGCGTCTACTGGAAGCGGTCGAGCACGGCCTGGAGGTCCGCCGGCAACGGCGACTCGAACGAGACGTGCTCGTCGGTGCCCGGGTGCCGGAACGACAGCTCGCGGGCGTGCAGGAAGGGCCTGGGCATCCGGAACGAATGTCGCACTCCGCCGTAGACGTCGTCGCCGAGCACCGCATGGCCGATCGACGCCAGGTGCACGCGGATCTGATGGGTGCGACCGGTCTCGAGCTCGCAGGTGACCAGCGAGGCCTCGACGGGCTCCTCGAACTGCTCCTCGACCCGGTAGTGCGTGCGTGACTCCCGGCCGTCGGCCGCGATGGTCATGCGCAGCGGATCCCGCCTCGACCGGCCGATCGGCGCGTCGATGACGCCGTTGGGGTGCTCGAAGTGGCGCCAGGTCATGGCCGTGTAGACCCGCTGCACCGTGTGGACCGAGAGCTGCTCGACCAGGTCGACGTACGCCTCGGGGGTGCGGGCCACCACCAGCAGACCCGAGGTGCCACGGTCGAGCCGGTGCACCAGTCCGGGACGGAGCGGCTCGCCCACCTCACGCAGCTCCGGGAAACGAGCGAGGAGCCCGTGGACCAACGTCGACTCGCGGTGACCGGCACCGGGGTGCACGACCAGGCCCGCCTGCTTGTCGATCACGATGATGTCGTCGTCCTCGAAGAGCACGCGCACCTCGACCTCGGCGTCGGGCTCGACCACCTCGGGTGCGGCGACCGGATCCTCGGCGATCGACACCTCGACACCGGGAGGGATGCGGACCGACGCCTTGGTGGCCACCTCGCCGTCGACGAGCACGCCACCGGAACGGATGGCATCGACCGCCTCGGCGCGGGAGCACCCGGTGATCAGCGCGATCAAGCGGTCGAGACGCTCGTCGCCGAGCTCCTCGGGGACGACCTCGACCGCGAAGCCCTGCGTTCCCTCCGGCGCGCTCACTCTGACCGCTGCGCGTCGGCGTCGTCCGCTGCGGTCGGGACCGACTCGGCTCCGGCGGCGGCAGGCACGTCGTCCGGCAGGTCGTCGGGCTCGGCCCGCAGTCCGAACAGCGCGAGGGCGATGGCCCCCACCACGACGGCCATGTCGGCCACGTTCCAGATCGGCCACCACTGCACGTCGATGAAGTCGACGACCGCCCCACGCATGAAGCCGGACGGCTCGCCGTCCAAGGGGGCGCGCAGCAGCCGGTCGAGCACGTTGCCGAGTGCGCCGCCGATGATCAGGCCGACGAGCACGAGCTGCACGCGGGAGCGCATCGTGCGCGCCACGAACAACAGGACGACGACGACCACGAGCACGACCAGGCCGATGATCGCCCCGGAACCGGAGCCCTTCGAGAACGCCATGCCGGTGTTGAAGGCGAGCTTGAAGCGGAGCGTCCAGACGACGTCGATGATGTTGCCGTCGGCCAGTCGCTCCACGGCCCACGACTTCGAGAGCTGGTCGATGGCGAGCACGGACAGCGCGACGCCCGCGACGATGCACCAGCGCCACCAGCTCGCCGATGCCACCGCGTCCTCGTCGAGCGCGGCGGCGACCACCTGTTCGGGCGGGTCGTCCGCGACGATCTCGGCACCGTCGACGTCAGGGCCCTCCGAGCGGTCGGAATCGGACATCGGGTCGCCTTTCGGTGACGGCGTCAGCGGAAGCTGCGGGTCTTGAACTCGACGCGCTCCCGAGCATACGGAATGGCCCGGAGGCGTTCCTTCGGGATGGTCTGCCCGGAGTACTCGCAGATGCCGTAGGTGCCCTTGTCGATGCGACCGAGGGCCGCGTCGATCTCCTCGATGGTCGCGAGCGCCGCGGCGGCACGTGCCAGGTCGAAGTCGCGCTCGACGGCGAGGGTGTCGCCCTCGCCGGACTCGTCGTCGAACTGGACGTCGCCCGGCTCGCGGTCACGGGCGAGCGCATCCGCCTCGGCCTTGAGGGCGGCGGCCTGGGTGGCCAGGGTGGCTCGCTCCTCGAGGAGCGCTGCGCGCTGGCCGTCGAGGAACTTCTCGTCGAACGGGGACTTCTCCGGGGTGGAGGTTGCGGAACTGTCGGGCTGCTTCACTGATGCCTTCTTCGCAGAGGTGGTGCTGGCGGTGGACGATGCCGGGGCCTTCTTGGCTGCCGCCGGGGTCGGCTTCTTCGTTGCGGGGGCCTTCGCAGGGGCCTTCTTCGTGGTGGCGGCCGGTGCCTTCGTCGCAGGGGCCTTCTTGGCGGGGGCCTTCTTCGTGGCGGCGGCCGGTGCCTTCGTCGCTGGCGCCTTGCTGGCGGGTGCCTTCTTCGCCGGCGACGGCGACGCCGCCTTCTTGGCCGGCGCAGCCTTCTTCGCTGTCGATGCACGCTTGGTCGCCACTGAGGGCCTCCTCTGCCATCCGTCGGGCAGCGCCCTGATGGTCGAATGGTTGGAGCACCCTAGTCGGGCGCCGGTGCGCCGTCAGCGATCCGGCGCTCCGAGCGCGCACGACACGTCGGACCGGTGCATTCGAGCCGGCTGCGGACGAGGGTGGCAGTGATCAGGGCCGACGCCCCGTGGCGGGGCGACCGGCGGACGCGGCGTCGCTCAGCGACGCCAGCCGAACCGACGTGCCTTCGGGTCCGAGCTGCCCTCGAAGAACGCCGTCATGGCGTCGTC
>JALYWI010000177.1 GCA_030852785.1 Actinomycetota bacterium | reverse complement strand
GGCAGCGCCGGGGTGACGTTCCCGCGCGCCGAGGTGCAGCCGGTGCTGGGCGTCGGCGACCGGGTCGACGTCTACGCGGCGGTTGGCGACGTCACGGGCAGCACCGCGGCCCGGGTCGCCGACGCCGCGACCGTGATCCACCTCGACACGCACTCGGTGACCCTCGCCGTCGCCGACGACGAGGTCCGGGGTTCGGCCGCAGCGTCGTTGTCCGACGGGGTCGCGTTCGTGGTGCTGCGCTGACCCTGATCTCAGGCGCCCGAGATCGAGACGTCGTCGATGACCAGCGACGCGGCACCGTGGCCCGAGGTCAGCCACTCGAAGTCGCCGCCGACCTCACGCACGTCGAGCAGCAGGCGCTGCAGGGTCGAGGCGAGCGTCAGCTCACGCACCGGTCCGGCGAGCTCACCGTTGCGGATCTCGATCCCGTCGGCGCCGACCGAGAAGTCGCCGGAGACGGCGTTCACGCCCGAGTGCATGCCGGCGAAGCTGTTCACGTAGAGCCCGTGATCGATCGACGAGACCAGCTCGTCGAAGCTGCGGGTGCCCGGTGTCATCACCAGGAGCTGCGCCCCCACCCCGGGCAGGCTCCGCGTGCCGCGCACGGCGGACGCGGTCGACGTCGTTCCGGCGCGGCGCGCCGTGTAGGAGTCGTGCAGGAAGCCGCGCAGCACGCCGTCGACGATCAGGTCGTTGGGCCGACACGCGAGACCTTCACCGTCGAACTCCTCGGACCCGAGCGACTCCACCCGGGTCGGGTCGTCGACGAGGCTCAGCAGCGGCGAGGCGATCTGCTGGCCGACCCGGTCGGCGAAGGGCGAGCGACCGCGCTGGACCGCGTCCGCGCACACCATGCCCGAGACCACGCCCAGCAGCGTCAGCGCCAGACGGGGCTCGAGCAGGATCGCCATGCGGCCCGAGGCCGGCTTGGTCGCACCGAGCAGGCGCGTGGCGCGCTCGACGGCCTCGGCGGCGACGCGGTCGAGGTCGAGCGCCCCCGGGTCACGGCCGGCATCGTGGCCGAAGCCCGTCTGGGTCTCGTCGCCCTCGCGTGCGAGCGGCTGCGTGGCGATCGAACACGACGCACCCCGGTCGCTGCGTTCGACTCCCGCGGTCGACACGATGACCGACTCTCCCCAGGCGTCGCCGTAGGCGGTCGTCCGGGCGCCCACCACCCGAGGGTCGAGGCCTCGCACCCTGCGCTCGAGCTCGAGGGCGAGCTCGACCTTGCGCTCGGCGGGTGCCTCGACCACCGACGCCGACCAGGCGTCGCGCTCCACGACGTCGACGCCGTCGGGTTCGGCCAGGCCGTTGAACTCGTCGGGCTCACCGAACGCGGCGTTGTCGCGTGCCTCGGCCAGCGTCTCGTCGAGCACCGTCGGATCGAGGCTGCCGCAGTGGGCGAAGCCCAGACGACCGTCGCGGATCACGCGGATGCCGGCGCCCGAGGTGTCCGCCGAGGTCAGCGACTCGACCTCGCCGTCGTAGACCCGCACCGACGTCGAGGTCGATCGACCGAGCAACACCTCGACCTGCTCGCCGGGAGCGGCCCGCTGCACCAGCGAACGTGCCAGCGCGGTCAGGTCGTCGGTTCCGTCGCGTCCCATCGGTCCCCCACTCATCGGTCGGCGCAGCAGCTCATCGGCCCGACATCATGACATCGCCCACGGCGAGTGTGACGCCGGTGGACTCCCACGGGAAGTACGTCAGGTCGGCGCCGACGGCCACGACGTCGGTGAGCATGCGCTGCAGGGTCGACCCGATGATCACCTCGCGGATCGGTTCGGCCACCTCACCGCCACGGATGCGCCGACCCTCGACGCCGACCGAGAGGTCACCCGAGACCGGGTTGACCCCCGAGTGCAGGCCGGCGAGCTCGTGCACCAGCAGACCGTCGCCGACACTCGCGAGCACGTGGGACGCGTCACCCGCGCCCGGTCGCAGCGTGGTGACGTGCGGGCCGACCCCGGGGACCGATCGGTGGCTGCCGCGCTGCGCGGAGCCGGTCGACGAGACCCCCGTCGCCCGTGCGGTGTACGCGTTGTGCAGGAACCCGGCGAGCACCCCGTCGGACACCAGCGGGACGGTCCGGCACGCGAGTCCCTCGCCGTCGGTGTCCGACGCGGTCGGCGCCGCAGGATCGGTCGCGGCGTCGACGAGGGTGATCAGCGGCGATGCCACCTCGTCGCCCAGCCGGTGGGCGAACGGCGAGCGGCCCCGCAGCACCGCCTCACCCGAGAGCATCTCGGCGATCAGCGCGATGAACTGCGACGTCACGTAGGGATCGAAGACCACCGTCAACCGCTCGGTCGGGGCCTTCTCGGCGCCCAGCATCCGGAGACAACGCTCGGCGGCATCGGCGGCGGCGGCCTCGACGTCGAGGTCCTCGACGCTGCGACCGACCGAGAAGCCGAAGCCCGTGGTCGTGTCGTCCTCGTCACCGGCGAGGGCGTAGGCACCCACGTAGACCGAGGTCTCACGTCCGCTGGAGCGGATGCCGGCGGTCGAGGCGATCGCCGAGGCGGTCGACGAGTCCGCGTAGTCGGCGGACTCGACACCCGACATGCGGGGGTCCGCCGCATCGACGCGTGCCTCGAGCTCGATGGCGAGCCGGATCTTCTCCTCGGTGGGCACCTCGAGCAGACGCGGGTCGTACAGCTCGAGGGTCACCGGCTCGACGCCGTCGGGACGGGCGAGCCCCGCGTCGGGATCCGGTGAGGCGAAGCGTGCGTTGTCACGCGCGTCGGCGAGGCACTCGGCGATCGCGTCGTCGTCGAGCACACCGGCCCACGCCAGACCCTGGCGGCCCTCGGCGATGACACGGATGCCGACTCCCGCGGACTCCGCGGCGACGAAGTGCTCGACCTCGCCCCCGTACGCGCGGATCTCGGTCTCGGAACCCCAGACCACGACCGCCTCGAGCTCTTCACCCGGTCCGGCCCGTTCGACCACCCGGTCGGCCACGGACTGCAGCTGCTCCGGCGTCATCTCGGCGCCCGCGTTCGATCTCGTCGCACGTGACCAGCCTCGCACACCGACGAAGGGCGGCAATCCCCTTGCACCCACAAGCCGCGTGAGGTAGATTCCGCCGCAAGAAAAGTGGGGCGACGGCATCGAAGGAGACCCGACATGGGTTTCGCCGCTGCGTTCCGCGTGCACCCGCACGCCGCCCCCACCCACACACCCGACGCCTCCACGGCGACCGGGCGAGGGTTCCGCCGACGCCGCTGGCTGCTGCTGGCGGCCATCGCCGCGCTCGCGGCGAGCTGCATCCCACCGGACGACCCGAACGCCCTGAACACCGCCGGCCTCACCGCGACGTTGGCGGACGGGGCGATCGAGCTGGCCTGGACCGAGACCCTCGCCGGCACCAGCCACGGCTACGAGGTCCAGTTCGCGTCGTCGGCCACCTCGTGGGCCACCTTCGCCCGGACGACGGCGCCGAACGTCGGCTTCACCGACGTCACGCCCGGCCAGCGCTACTCCTTCAGGGTCCGCAACGCCGCGGCACCCGGCGAACCGGTCGCCGAGTGGAGCCCGCAGGTCGTCGCCCTGTACGTCGAACCGCAGCTCCCGGTCATCCGGATCGACACGGTCGGGCGGGCGCCGATCCTCGACAAGGAGCACTACGTGCGGGCGACCATGACGCTCGATCCCAACGGATCCGACGTCGAGCCGTACAGCGGCACCCTCGACATCCGAGGTCGGGGCAACTCCACCTGGACCGCCCCGAAGAAGCCCTATCGCCTCCGGCTCGACACGAAGTCGGCCCTGATGGGCGTGGCCTCGAACCGCCATTGGGCGCTGCTGGCCAACTACTACGACAAGTCGCAGCTGCGCACCTACGCGGCGAGCGAGATCTCCCGGGCGACGGACCTCGACTACACCCCTGCGTACCGCCACGTCGAGGTGATCCTCAACGGGACCTACGAGGGCGTCTACCAGTTGACCGAGCACATCCGGACCGGCAGCGACCGTGTCGACATCGAGGAGATGGGCCCCGAGGACAACTCCGGCGTGGAGCTCACCGGCGGCTACCTCATGGAGATCGACGAGCGCCTCGAGGAGAACCACGAGCCGGGCTGGCGAACCGCGCACCAGGTCCCGGTCGTCGTCAAGGAACCCGACCCGATGACCCCGGAGCAGCGCACCTACATCCAGGGTCATCTCGCTGCGTTCGAAGCGGCGCTCTTCGGGCACGCGTACACCGATCCGGTCCTCGGGTACCGCCGCTACCTCGACGAGCAGGCCTTCGCCGACCACTACCTGGTCCACGAGATCGCCCGGAACCAGGACACCTTCTTCTCGAGCACGTTCTTCACGAAGGAACGCGGCGACGACCGGTTGGTCTTCGGTCCCATGTGGGACTTCGACTGGTCGATGGGCGCCCCCGGAGCACCACGGACCGTCGAGCCGACCGGCTGGGCCCACCGTGCGAAAGGACCCTGGCTGTACCGGATGTTCTCGGACCCGACGTTCGTCGCGACGGTCGAGGAGCGCTGGAACCTGCTGGCACCCGCACTCGCGACGCTGCCCGACGAGCTGGAGTCGCTGGGTCACTCGCTGCAGCCCGCGATCGACAACGACGAGGCACGCTGGCGCTACGAGCAGGAGCCGCACGACTCACCGGACCACGTCGCGGAGTGGCTCCGGACCCGGCTCGCCTGGATCGACGGCGAGCTGGGCTGACGGCCCGCCGAACGAAGTTGTCGGGTGAATCACCCCTTGAGGTGCACCCCGAGGGGTGACTACGGTGGTCCGTTCACTGGGCTGGACGGTGCGGGAACCGGTCCGGGAGGGCGACCAGGAGGCAGCAGTGTCGACGACCACACTCCCCGAGGGGAACAGTCGCGGGTTCGGGAACCGACGGAGGTGGGCGGCGTTCGTCGCCGTGGCCGCGCTCGCGGTGATCGCCACGGCATGCGGGACGACCCCCACCCCACCGGCGGACCAGCACGGCCTGCCGACGTTGCGCCCCTACCTGCGCGAGAGCTCGATCGACCTGTCGTGGGACCTGACCGAGCACGCCGTGCAGGGCGGCTACGAGATCCAGGTCTCCTCGGGAGGCTCACCGTGGTCGACCGTCGAACGGACCAACGGCACCTCGACGACCTTCACCGACGTCGTGCCGGGTGCCACCTACGGCTTCCGCATCGGTGCCGCGGTCGACGGCGGTCCCACCGCGAAGTGGGGCTCGACGATCAACGTCAAGTTCTACGAGCTCTTCCTGCCGGTGATCCGCATCGACACCCAGGGCGCCGCACCCATCCTCGACAAGGAGAACTACGTCCCGGCGACGATGACCCTCGATCCCAACGGGTCCGCGTACCCCGCCTACAGCGGCACACTCGGCATCCGTGGCCGCGGCAACTCGACCTGGCTCGAGCCGAAGAAGCCCTACCGGCTCCGCCTCGACACCAAGTCGCCGCTCATGGGCATCGCCTCGGACCGCAACTTCGTCCTGCTCGCGAACTCCCTCGACCACTCACAGCTGCGCACGTTCGCGGCGAGCCAGCTCGCCGAGGCCACCGACCTGGCGTGGACGCCCACCTACCGCCACGTCGAGGTCGTGCTCAACGGCCAGTACGACGGCGTCTACCAGCTGTCCGAGCACATCCGCCCCGGCGCTCACCGCGTCGATATCGACGAGCTCGGTCCCGATGACAACGCCGGCGAAGCGGTCACCGGCGGCTACCTGATGGAAGTCGACGGACGCCTCGAGGAGAACAACGAGCCCGGCTTCCGCACCGCTCGGAACTACCCGATCGTGGTCAAGGAACCGGATCCGACGACCCCGGAGCAGGCGGCGTACATCCAGGACCACGTCCAGACCTTCGAGGACCGGCTCTTCGGCCCCGACTACACCGACCCGGTCGCGGGCTACCGGCCGTACCTCGACGTCGGGGCGTTCATCGACCACTACCTGGTGCAGGAGATCACCAACAACCTCGACGGCTTCCAGTACAGCACCTTCTTCTCGAAGTCCCGCGGTGACGACCAGCTCCGCTTCGGGCCGATCTGGGACTTCGACCAGTCCATGGGATCGGCTCGTTCGTGGCGCCCGTTGAACCCCACGGGTTGGCACCACCAGGCCTCGTCGCTCTGGACCCAGCGACTGCTCTCCGACGCGACCCTCCGGGCCGAGCTCGACACCCGGTGGGACGAGTTGCAGCCGACGTTCGCCCAGCTGCCCGCGCAGCTCGACACCCTCGGCCAGGAGCTCGCTCCGGCGATCGCCAACGATGCGCACCGCTGGAACTACGCGATGGTCAACGCGGACACGCCGGCGTTCGTCAGCGGGTGGCTCAGCACTCGGCTGAGCTGGATCGACGCACGCCTCGGCGCCGACTGACGCCTCTCGCCAACCGCGCCCGGCGCCACCCGACCGCGAGCCCAGCGCTCGCCGTCCTCGCACGACACAACCCCACGGACCCGGTTTGAGCGCGCCGCGGATCCAGGTACTCGCAGCCTGACGCTGCGACCGAGGGGGCGACCATGACCGGGACCGTGAGCGACGTGCGACAGAAGGTCCGGTCCGACGGATCGGGCTGGAAGGACACCCTGGGCCGCGTCGGACTGGCGGGCCGCGGGGTGCTCTACGCGATCATCGCCCTGCTCGCCCTGCAGCTGGCACTCGGCTCGCCGGACGAGCAGGCCTCGTCCCAGGGCGCCTTCGCCTGGCTCGCCGAGCAGCCGTTCGGCAAGGTGCTGCTGGTCGCCATGACCCTGGCCTTGTTCGCCCTCGCTGCGTGGAGGTTCCTCGACGCCGCGGTCGGCGATCCGGTCGAGGGCGACGAGGCGTCGGACCGTGTCCGCTTCCTGGCCAAGGGTGTCGTCTACCTCACGCTCGCGGTCGGAGCGGCCTCGGTGACCATCTCGACCTGGGGCGGGTCGAGCGGCGGCTCGGGAAGCGGCGACGGCGAGTCCGAGCAGAAGGCCACCGCGATGGTGCTCGACTGGCCCATGGGTCAGTGGATCGTCGGCGCCGCCGGCCTCGCCGTCATCGGCTACGCGATCTACATGTTCAAGCACCATGCGATCGATGCCTCGTTCGAGGAGCGTCTGAGCACGTCCTCGGACGCCGTCCGACGGTTCGGACAGGTCGGCTACGGGGCCCGGTCCGTGGTCTGGGCGGTCGTCGGCTACCTCACCGTGCGTGCCGCAGTCACCTACAACCCCGACGAGGCGGGTGGGCTCTCGGCCGCGCTGCAGGAGCTGGCCGTCTCGACCTTTGGCCCGCTGTTGCTGGGGGCCGTCGCGCTGGGGCTGCTCGGATTCGCCGCCTTCTGCGTGGCCGAGGCCAGGTTCCGTCGCGCGGCCTGAGGCCACGCAACAGTCACTGGCTCAGGCCGCCGTGCCGTCGCTGGCTCAGGCCGCCGTGCCGCCGATCGTCAGCCCGGACGCGACCCGCAGGGTCGGCACGCCATCACCCACGGGAACGCCCTGGCCGTCCTTGCCGCACGTGCCCGGCGCTCCCATCGCGAAGTCGTCACCGACGGCGTCGATCGCGGTCAGCACCGCCGGTCCGTTGCCGATCAGGTTGCCCTCTCGCAGCGGCTCGGTGATGCGACCGTCCTCGATGAGGTACGCCTCGGTCATGCCGAAGACGAAGTCACCGGTCGCGGTGTTGACCTGGCCGCCGCCGAGGTGCGAGATGTACACACCCGAGGGTGTGTCGGCGACGATCTCGTCGGGCTTCGAGGTCCCTCCGAGCAGGTAGGTGTTGGTCATCCGCACCATCGGAAGGTGCTGGTAGCTCTGACGGCGACCGTTGCCCGACGAGGCCCGGCCCTCGGCCCTGGCTCGCAGACCGTCCCACATGAAGTCGACGAGCACGCCGTCCTGGATGAGCACGTTGCGCTGCGCGGGGCGACCCTCGTCGTCGATCGCGAAGCAACCCCACTCGCCACCCATCGTCCCGTCGTCGACGAGCGTCACCAGCGGCGAGGCGACCTGTTCGCCGATGCGACCGGCGAACACCGACGCTCCCTTGGCGGCCAGGTCGGCCTCGAGACCGTGCCCGCACGCCTCGTGGAACATCACACCGCCGCCACCGGGGCCGATCACGACCGCGAGCTCCCCAGAGGGTGCCGGACGGGCGGCCAACTTGGTCAGGGCTCGACCAGCGGCGGTGCGGGCCAGCTCGTCGACGTCGTAGGTGTCGAACAGCTCGAAGCCCACGGTGCGCCCGACCGACTCGCGGCCGGTCTGCATGCCGGTGTCACCCGAGGCGACACATGAGATCGAGAACAGCGTCCGGACCTGGTCGTCACCGGAGAACACGCCGTCGCTGTTCGCGACGAGGATCCGGCGCTGGGAGTCCGCGTAGCGGGCGGACACCTGGGTGATGGCAGAGCCCGTCTGACGTGCGACGTCGTCGGCACGCACGAGCAGCTCGACCTTGGTCGCCTTGGGCACGTCGCCCGGAGGGATCAGCACGTCGTTGGGGCGAGGCGCCGAGGTCGGCTCGAGTGCCACGACCGTGGTGCCCGAACCGTTGCCCCGGGCCGCAGCGGCCGCGGTCTCGGCCGCGGCGATCAGGCCGGACTCGGTCAGATCCGAGGTGTGGGCGAAACCGGTCGACTCACCGACGACGACGCGGATGCCCGCCCCGCGGTCGCGACCGGAGGTGAGCTCCTCGACCCGGCCGTCGTCGAGCAACGCGGACGACGACCGCTTCTCCTCGACGAAGACCTCGGCGAAGTCCGCGCCGCGTGCCAGACCGGCACTCAGCACTCGTTGGACCGTTGACTCTTCGAGCAAGGCGGGCTCCTCCCGGGGCGGTCGACATCCGTCGAGACACCCTTGCCAACACGCCGGGTCCCCGCGGCACTCCCGCAGAGATCGTGGCGCCCTGAACGATGTGTCAGCGGCGGACGCAGGGGCTTACTGTATCGCCCGTGCCCGTTCGTCCCGGATTGTCCGCCAGCGCCCAGATCACCGTCTCGGAGGCCGACACCGCCATCGCCTTCCGCTCGGGCGAGGTTCCGGTGCTCGCGACGCCGCGCATCGTCGCGCTGGTCGAGGAGGCCACGGTCGCCGCGGTCCGGGGTCACCTCGACGAGGGCCACTCCACCGTCGGGGTGCGCGTGCAGATCGAGCACATCTCCCCCACCCCGGTGGGCGGCCTGGTCACCGCCGAGGCGAACCTCGAGAAGATCGAGGGCCGACGGCTGATCTTCCACGTGTCCGCCCGTGACGAGCGGGGGCTCGTCGCCGCGGGCAAGGTGACCCGCGTGCTCGTCGAGGTCGAACGCTTCCTCGACAAGACCCGCTGACGCTCGACACATCGCACTGAGCCCGGCCGAGGGCCGGGCTCAGGTCGGATCGGATCAGATCAGATCGGATCGACGCGCTCAGATGGCGTCCGCCACCCGATCAGGGCGTCGGTGTGCCGACGACCTCACGGATGACGGGCTCCACGCAACGGGCCATGGCCTCGTAGCCGGCCTGGTTCGGGTGGATGCCGTCGAAGTTGCCCCAGATGTCGATCTGCGACCAGAACGAACGGTGGAGCGTGCCGGGGACCTCTGGCTGCTCCATCGCCGCGGTGCAGTCGACGGTGGTGCCCCAGGGCTCGCCGCTGGTGGTCAGCCACTCGTTGTAGGCGATCCGGTTCTCCTGGATGGCCATGTAGTTGCTCACCCGCGGGATCGGGTGGATCGCGACCCAGATGGTCGGCACGCCGCGCTCCTCGAGCCACTCGCTGAGTGCGAGGACCTCGCCGCGCAGCGTCTCGAGCGACACCGCCCGGGTCAGGTCGATGAAGCCGCCCTCGATGACCACCGCGCCCGGCACGCCGCACTCGTCGATCCACTGCTTCACACGCGTCGAGATCAGGGGCACCTGGTCGGAGATCGTCCACGTCCCGGCGCCCTGCGAGGCGTTGAACAGCGAGTACTCGGGCAGGCGGACCTGGTGGGCATACCCCGCGCCGACCGAGTCGCCGTTGAACTGCACCATGCGGGCGTCGTACGGGCAGTACTCCGGGGCCAGGTGGTACGTCGGTGGCGCAGGCGGCTTCGGCGCACATGCGGCGCACAACGCCATGACGAGCGCGGCGAGCACGCAGTAACGAGCCTTCATCGGAGTCCCTCCCAGCCGGACAAGTGTCACATGTTCGCCGAAGAAGGTCGCTCCCGCAACTTCGCGGAGCGACGCTGGGGCCTCGGTGGGGGCTTTGCCCAGGCCGATCCGGGCGACACGTACGGCCCCGCCCCGGGGACCCTCGGGCGGTCGGCGGGTAGGCTGGAGGCACCATGACCGACGAGGACCAGGCGAGCGACGGGGCTGCGTCGTCGGACCCGTCCTCGACCCGGCTCGACGACCCCGAGCTGCTCGAGGCGGTGCGAGAGCTCGACGCCGACTCGCTCCCGCACCAGCTCCCGAAGAACAACTGGCGCAGCATCCTGCTGCGACTCGTCATCAGCTGCGCGTTCCTGGGCGTCCTGTTCTGGCGGCTGCCCGACGTCTCCGTCGACGAGGTGCTGCCCGAGATCACCTCGGCGACCGTCGCGTGGGTGGCCGTCGCGGTGCTCGTGCACGTCGTCGCCTACGTGCTGCAGACCGGCCGCTGGTCGGCGGTGTCCGACACGATCGGCGTGCACCTCCCGTTCCGCCGGATGCTGTCGCACCTGCTCGCCGGCGAGTTCGTCTCGAACGCACTGCCGACGTCGTTCGGTGGCGACGTCGTCCGGGTGATGCGCCAGGGCTCCGACACCGGCGACTACGCCGATGCCTTCGCCGCGACCGCGCTCGAACGGCTGACCGGGTGGCTCGTGCTGCCGTTCCTGTCGACCGTCGCCATGCTGGTGCAGCCGGAGCTGCTGCAGCTCGGCACCGCGACCGCGGTGGCGGTGACGATCAACGTCGTCACCGTCGTGGCGCTGGTCGCGATCCTCTGGGTGGCGGGCCACGAGCGTGGCGCAGGTCGCATGCTCGGACGCAGCGGATGGCGGCGCTACCTCGCGGCGGTGCACATCGGCATCATCGCCTTCCGGCACCGCCCCGGCCGGGTCGCCCTCGTGCTCGGCGCAGGGCTGGGCTTCCAGGTCATGCAGTGCATCTCGGTCTGGGCCGCCGCCCGGGCCCTGCAGATCCCCGAGGTCACGCTGCTCGCCGCGATGGCCTTCTTCCCGCCCACCGCGATCGCGCAGAACCTACCGATCGCCATGGGCGGCCTCGGGGTCCGCGAAGCCGCGTTCGTCCTCTTCTTCGGGGCGCTCGGCGTGCCCGACGCCAACGCGATCGCGCTCGGGCTGCTCGTCTACTTCGTCTTCATCGCCGCCAGCCTCGCCGGTGCGCCCAGCTTCGCCGTGCGACGCTCGCGGCGGACCGGTCCGGTCCCTCAGGGGGAGACCTGACTGCCGCCCGTCACGGGCAGTAGCGTGGCGCCAACGATGACGAACGGACCGACGACGCTGCTGGACCAGATCCAGTGCCCCGCTGATCTGCAGGACCTCGACGACGAGCAGCTCGCAACGCTGGCGTCCGAGATCCGCGCCTTCGTGGTCGACTGCGTGAACACCCACGGCAGCGGGCACCTGGGATCGAACCTCGGCGCGGTCGAGATCACCCTGGCCCTGCACCGCGTGTTCCGCTCGCCCCACGACATCATCCTGTGGGACACCGGCCACCAGGCCTACGTGCACAAGATGCTCACGGGGCGACAGGCCGACTTCGCGACCCTGCGCCAGGAGGGTGGCCTGTCGGGTTACCCCAGCCGCACCGAGTCCGACCACGACTGGATCGAGAACAGCCACGCCTCGACCGTGGTCTCCTACGCCCACGGGCTCGCCACCGCGTTGCACCTGAGCGGCGAGGACGACCGCCAGATCATCGGTGTGCTCGGCGACGGCGCACTGACCGGCGGCATGGCCTACGAGGGTCTCAACAACCTCGGTCACTCGGGCCGCAAGGCGATCATCATCCTCAACGACAACGGCCGGTCGTACGCCCCGACGGCGTCGAGCCTGGGCGAGAGCCTCTCGAAGCTCCGTTCGTCGAGCACCTACCGCCGCCAGAGCGCACGCATCGAGCGCATCATCTCGGAGCTCCCGCTCGGCTCGTACCTCGAGAAGGGCGTCGACGGCGCCAAGGCCGCCATCCGCGAGATGTTCGAACCGCCCGCGTTCTTCGAGCAGCTCGGCGTGAAGTACCTCGGCCCGTACGACGGTCACGACCTTCCGACCCTCGAAGAGGCGTTCCGCAATGCCGCCGAGGTCGACGGTCCGGTGGTCGTGCACTGCCTCACCCAGAAGGGTCGCGGGTACGCGCCGGCCGAGAACGACTCGATCAAGCACATGCACGACGTCGGCAGCGTGAAGCCGGGGTCGTACACCGCCGCGTTCTCCGACGCGATCATCGCCGAGGGCGAAGCCCGACCGGAGCTCGTCGCGATCACCGCGGCGATGCCCGACTCGACGGGGCTGCTGCCCTTCGGCGAACGCTTCCCGGACCGGATGTTCGACGTCGGTATCGCCGAGCAGCACGCCGTCACCTCGGCCGCCGGCATGGCGATGGGCGGCCTGCGGCCGGTCGTCGCGCTGTACGCGACCTTCCTCACGCGTGCCATCGACCAGGTGAACCTCGACGTCGGCCTGCACTCGCAGCCCGTGCTGTTCGTGCTGGACCGGGCCGGCATCACCGGCGACGACGGCGCATCGCACCACGGCGTGCTCGACATGGTGCTGCTGTCGAAGGTGCCCGACATGACCATGTTCGCTCCGTCGAACGAGGCCGAGGTCGCGCAGATGCTGCACGACGCGCTCGAGTACTGCACCGGGCCCGCGTCGATCCGCTTCTCGAAGACGATGCCCCCGTCGGGCGACACCGTCACCGGCTCGGGGCTGAAGGCGCGCAAGGTCCGCGACGGGCGACGCATCTGCCTGATCGGTGTCGGCAAGATGCTCACCGCCGCGAACGAGGCGGCCGAGCGACTCGCGGCCGACGGTCACGACGTGACCGTGTGGGACCCCCGGGTCGTCAAGCCCCTCGACCCCGACATGCTGGCGGACGCCGCCGGGCACCAGCTCGTGGTGACCGTCGAGGACGGTCTGCGCGACGGCGGCATCGGTGCGGCGATCTCCGACTCGCTGTCGAAGTTGGCACCCGTCGGTGGGCCGCAGGTGCGGGTGCTGGGAGTGCCGTCGGTGCACATCCCCCACGGCAAGCCCGACACGATCCTCGCCCGCCTCGGCCTGGACGCCGACGGCATCGTCGACGAGGTCTCCGCCTGGGTGCGGTCCGCGTCGGACTCGACGCACTGACCCGGCCCGGCTGAGCGTCGGCCCCGGCTGACGCCGTTCACGGTCGATCCGGCCCGAGTGGCGCCGGCCCGACCGCGGTCGGTCAGCTGTAGAAGGGGTTCTCTCCGGCGGCGTGGTCCGTCGCGTCGATCACGTCGAGCACCTCGGGGATCGCCTCCATGATCGAGGTCTTGATCCCGGCGGTCAGCGTGGCGGCGCTGGCGGAGCAGCCCTGGCAACCGCCACCCATGGTGACGTAGACGTTGTTGTCGTCGTCGACACCGACCAGCGTGGTGAAGCCGCCGTGCGAGGCGAGCGCGGGGTTGATCGACGCCTCGAGCAGCTGGGTGACCTTCTCGGCGATGTCGCCGGTCAGCTCGACGTCGATGCCGGCGAGCGGGTTCGCCCGGTTGGGGTTGCGGATGACGAGACCGCCCTGGCCGGCGGAGCGGGGCAGATCGAGCTCGGCGCCACGGAGCTTCTCGACGGAGTCGTGGGGCACCGCCAGCGTGAGGTCGCCGACCTGATAGGTCAGGTGGTCGTCACCGACGTTCGCCAGCTCCTCGAAGGACAGGTCGTAGGTGTACTCGGTGCCGTTCGCGCCGGTCACCTCGACACGGAGGCCCAGGGCCGCGGGGTCGGGCTCCTCGGCCCGGATGCCCAGCACCGTCTCCATCGCTGCGTCGCTCACCGACAGGACCACCTCGGGGGCGTCCGCGGTCGCGACCGAGCCGGCTGCAGCATCGGCGCGCTCAGGCTGGTCGGAGCCGTCGGAAGGGTTGGAGGGGTTCGGAGTGGTCACGCTCATCGTGAACACCATGGTACCGGCCCCCATTCCAGCGCTTCACGCGCGCCCCGGCACCGCGTGACTGGCGCCCGGTCAGGCGCCAGGTTCAGAGGGCCAGGCCCCGCTCCTCGACCTCCGAGGCGAGCTCGAACCACCCCTCCTCGACCGTCGCCAGCTCGGCCTCGATGGCTGCCAGGTCGGCGCCGAGGGCGTTCATCCGCTCGTGCTCGCCCGCGCCGCTCGCGGCCAACATCGCCTCGAGGGCGTGGTCGCGTCGTTCCTGCAGCTCCCCCATGGCCTTCTCGGCCTTGCGGATCGCGTGCCGCAAGGTCGACGGGCTCCGCCCTACGTTCCCCGAGCCCTTCGAACCGGAGCCCTTCGAAGCGGATCCCTTCGAACCGGAGGCCTTCGAACCGGAGGCCGTGGCAGCTCCGGGCACCGAGGCGGCCCCGGTGGACGCTGCGTCGCGCTCGGCAGCTGCGGGGGCATCGCGACCGGCGCCGGCCGCGACG
>JALYWI010000117.1 GCA_030852785.1 Actinomycetota bacterium | reverse complement strand
GCATCGACTTCAACAACCTGACCGGCTTCGTCAACGAGCCGCGCCTGTGGGGCGTGGAATTCACCGCGAAGTTCTGATCGCGGCGGTGGGGCGGGAACGCATCATTCCCGTCCCACCGAAAAGCCGTCGAGGAACAGGTCGAAGTAGGGTCGCCCGTCCTGCCAGGCGACGTCCACTGTCGACAGCGGCGTGGCCAGGCCCTTGAGGGGCAGCGCACCGATCTCGGTGATGCGATGCTCACCGGCGCGTGAACCGACCAGGTAGCGCACGACCGCGTTCGCCAGCGTCTGACCCGGCGCCGCGGCGTTGCACAGCCGGGCGGCCTCGACGACCGGGAGCCCGAACCAGTCGCCCTGTTCGCGGGCGACCTCGCCCGCGCTGATGCCGACGCGGAGGCGGATGGGGTCTTCGGGGTCGATCGCCCCGGCGGCGGTGTGCAGGTCCCTCGCGCACGACAGCGCCCTGACGGCGCTGTGCTCGAAGACGATCATCAGGCCGTCGCCCAGGTGCTTCACGACCTGGCCGTCGTTCTGCTCGACCGCGCCGCTGAGCGCGGTGAAGAGCGTTCGCCGGTCCTCGTCAGCTGCGATGTCGCCCAGACGGACGAGGCGTTCCGTCGATCCGACGACATCGCAGAAGAGCACCGTCACGGTCGCGCTGGACGACATCTCCCTCCTGGCACACAAGACCCCTCCGAGGACCTTGTGTGCACAGTCTTCCAGACGGCCAGCGGTGCCTGCCGTGGAATACGGCACAGCGCCACGGCACAGCGTCACGGCTCAACCAGCGCACCGCGGCAGCAGCCGATACCGGCACTGCCACCGGCCACCGATGCCGCTCAGCAGGGCAGGGTGACGCTCAGGACCGCCTCGGGGTCGACGACGGAGCGGTTGCCGGCCGGGTCCGCCACCACCAGCGAGGCGCCGACCGCTGCGACCACGCCCGAGAGCGTCGCCCCGCCGGTGAGATGCAGCTCGACGGTTCGTTCGTCGTCGAGCAGGTCCCCGAGCAGCGAGGTGAGCGGCGGATCGTCGGTGTCACCAGTCGATCGGTCGGCGGGGGCGGCGAGCCGCCCCGAGGTCGGCGTCACCGCGACGACGGCGTCGGCGCGGATCCAGTGCACGGTGCCGACCGCGTCCAGGTGGACGACGCGGGCGCCGGCGAAGGTCACGGTGCCACGGAGCTCCTCACCCGTGGCGACCAGTGCGACGACCTGTTCGCCCACGCACTCGGCCAGGGTCGCAGCGACCGTGACCTCGTCGAGCGCCCGGCGTCGGCCCCACCCCTCGGCTCGTCGCCGACGGACCGCATCGTCGACGATCGCCTCGGCGAGCAGCTCGTCCGCGGTATCGCCCCCGTGATCGGTGGTGTTCACCACTACACTCTGACGTGCAATGGACAGCTTCGAAACCTCCGGAGGGTCCGACCGCTCCGACGCCGCGAGCGGTGGCCTCACCACAGACGACGGCGCGCTGTCCCACACGTTGGTACGGGTGCCCGGCAACCACCTCATGACCGAGCTGCTCGGGACCCACGACGAACTGCTCGACGTGGTCTCCGACGCCTTTCCGCGCACGGTCGTGACGGTGCGCGGCAACGAGATCTCGGTCACCGGCACCGAGTCGGTCACCGTGGGGCGCCTCTTCACCGAACTGGTGCTGCTCGTCGAGCGCGGCCACCGGCTCGACCCGGCCACCCTGCAGCGCACCATCGACATGGTCCGAGCGGACGAGGTGCCGTCCGAGGTGCTCACCGCCGATGTCCTGCGCACCTATCGGGGGGCACACGTCCGTCCGAAGACCTCGGGCCAGAAGCGCTACGTCGACGCCATCCGGGACCACACCGTGACCTTCGGCATCGGCCCCGCCGGCACCGGCAAGTCCTGGCTGGCCGTGGCGATGGCATGTCAGGCGCTCCAGGCCAAGCAGGTCGAACGCATCGTGTTGACCCGACCGGCGGTCGAAGCGGGGGAGCGACTCGGCTTCCTGCCCGGCGACCTCATGGCCAAGGTCGACCCCTACCTGCGCCCGCTCTACGACGCCCTGCACGACATGGTCGGTTCCGAGGGCGCCCAGAAGCTGCTCGAACGTGGCGTGGTCGAAGTGGCGCCGCTCGCCTTCATGCGAGGTCGCACGCTCAACAACTCCTTCATCATCCTCGACGAGGCGCAGAACACGACGCCCGAGCAGATGAAGATGTTCCTCACCCGGATCGGCTTCAACTCCAAGGCGGTCGTCACCGGTGACGCCACGCAGGTCGACGTGCCGGGCGGGCGATCAGGGATCCTGAAGCTCGAGGGCATCCTCGGCGACATCGAGGGCATCTCGTTCGTGAAGCTGACCGGTTCCGACGTGGTGAGGCACCGCATCGTGCAGCAGATCGTCGATGCCTACGAACGTCACGACGACGCCATGTCACCGCCGGCCGGTGGTGACGACCGACGATGACCCCGATCCCCGCCGTCGTCCCCACCGACCCCGACGACGAGCCCCCATCGCCCGAGCCGCGACGAGACCAGGTGGCCCCTGGCCCCGACGTCGTCGCGGCGGACAGCCGAACCGATGACTCGACCGACGTCGACCTCGACACCCTGTCGGGGCTCTTGTCGCGTGTGCTCGCCGCCGAGGGTGCGCCGAGCAGCTCGCAGGCGTCGCTGACCCTGGTCGACCCGGGCGAGATCGCCGAGCTCAAGGCCGAGCACCTCGACGGCGACGGCGCACCGACCGACGTGCTCAGCTTCCCCCTCGACGGCACCGAGCCCGACGCCGAGCTCGTCGGCGACGTGGTGCTGTGCCCCTCCGTCGCCGCGCAGCAGGCTGCCGAGCACGCCGGCACCGTCGACGACGAGCTCGCCCTGCTCGTCGTGCACGGCGGACTGCACCTGGCCGGCTGGGACCACGCCGAGCCCGACGAACGAGATCGCATGTGGGACCGCGAACGAGCGCTGCTCACGGCGCTGCACCGTGCCCCGTCCCGAGACCCCTGGAGAGATCGCACCCCATGAGCACCGTCGACATCGTCATGCTGGTGGTGGTCGTCGTCATGACGTTCACCGCCGGGATCCTGGCGCTCGCCGAGACGTCGATCACCCGCATGTCGCGCTCGCGCGCCGCGGCGCTCGCGCAGAAGGACCCTCGCCGCGGTGCCAGGGTGCTGCGGATCGTCGAGAACCTCGAGCGTGACCTCAACTCGATCTACCTGTCGGTCAACATCGTCCAGACCATCCAGTCGGCCCTCGTCGGTGTGCTCGCCGCGAACCTGTTCGGCGCCGCCGGCGTGGTCATCGGCATCGTGTTGAACGTCCTGGTCCTGTTCGTGATCGCCGAGGCGGCCCCGAAGACGTGGGCGCTGCAGCACACCGAGCGGGCCGCGATGATGACCGCCCCGATCGTCGAGTTCGCCGGTCGCGTCCTGCGGCTGCCCGCCCGGGCGCTCATCGGCGTGGCGAACATCATCCTGCCGGGCAAGGGCCTGAAGAAGGGCCCGTTCGTCACCGAGGAGGAGATCTTGGCGCTGGCCGAAGAGGCGATGGAGCACTCGGTCATCGAGGAGTCCGAACGTGACCTGATCGAGTCGATCATCGACTTCGGCGACACCGTCACCCGCGAGATCATGGTGCCCCGCACCGACATGGTCTCGATCGGCGGTGCCTGCACGGTCGGCGAGGTCGTCGACCTGGCGATCGCCAAGGGTCTGTCCCGCTTCCCCGTCTTCGGCGAGGACACCGACGACATCGAGGGCGTCGTCTACGTGAAGGACGCCATGCGCGTCGAACGAGAAGGACACGGCGACCGACTGGTGACCGAGGTGCTCCGCCCGGCGATGTTCGTGCCCGAGACCAAGCGCGTCGCGGAGCTGCTCGCCGAGATGCAGTCCCGCCACACCCACATGGCGATCGTCGTCGACGAGTACGGCGGCACCGCCGGGCTGGCCACGCTCGAGGACCTGCTCGAGGAGCTCGTCGGTGAGATCACCGACGAGTTCGACGACGAGGTGCCCAACGTCGAGGAGCTCGCCAACGGCGACGTGCTGGTCAACGCCTCGCTCAACGTCGACGACGTCAACGACGAGCTCGAGCTGTCGTTGCCCGAGGGCGAGTACGACTCGCTCGGCGGGCTCGTGTTCGGGATGCTCGGTCGGGTTCCCTCGCCGGGCGACTCCGTCGAGACCGACGGCGTCCGACTGATCGTCGAACGCGTCGACGGCCGACGGGTCATCCGGCTCCGCCTCGTCCGTCTCGAGGAGACCGTGACCGAACAGGAGTCGTCCGCATGAACGACGCCACCCCCCATGACGACAACGCCCCTCGTGACGACGCCGGCCCTCGTGACGACGGCCCGCGTGACGACGACGTCGACACCACCGATGACGCGACCGTCGACGATGCTCTCGACGCAGCCGACGAGGTGCACGAGGCCGACGCCCCGCAGGACGACGCCTCCCGGAGCGGCGTGCCGGGTGACCTCGACGCGATGCTCGCCGCAGCGGGCATCGCGGACGACCCCGACGTGCCCGAGGGTTTCCGCTCGGGATTCGTGACCTTCGTCGGCCGCCCGAACGTGGGCAAGTCGACGCTGCTCAACCAGATCCTCGGTCGGAAGGTCTCGATCGTCTCGGACAAGCCCCAGACGACGCGCCACCAGATCCGTGGCGTGCTCGACCGGGACGACGCGCAGATCGTGTTCGTCGACACCCCCGGCATCCACAAGCCCCGCACCTTGATGGGGGAGCGGCTCAACGACACCGCGACCAGCTCCCTCGACGGCATCGACGTGGCGTGCCTGCTCATCGAGGCGAACGCGCCGATGGGTCCCGGGGATCGCTACATCGCCGAGCGGTTGCCACCGAACTCGATCGTCGTGGTCAACAAGGTCGACGCCGCCAACGAGGAGCAGATCTTCGGTCAGCTCACGAAGGCGTCGGCGTTCGAGTTCAGCGAGTACTTCCCGATCTCGGCGCGGACCGGCAAGGGCGTCGACGCGCTCGTCGAGCACCTGCTGTCACGTCTGCCCGAGGGTCCGCGCTGGTACCCCGTGGCGCAGGACGAGCCGATGCCCGAGCCGTTCATGGTGGCCGAGCTGGTGCGTGAGCAGCTGCTCGCGGTGACCCGTGAGGAGCTCCCGCACTCGATCGCGACCCGCATCGCCGAATGGGACTGGCCGCGCATCCGCGTCGAGATCATCGTCGAACGCGACTCCCAGAAGGGCATCGTGATCGGCAAGGGCGGCAGCGTGCTCAAAGAGGTCGGCACCCGCGTGCGCAAACAGCTGCCCCCGGGCGCCTTCATCGAACTGCACGTGACCGTCGACAAGGACTGGCAGTCGAAGGCCCAGTCCCTGGAGCGCCTCGGCTACTGAGCCCCGGTCGAGACAGCGATCCGACCGCCGCGGCGCTCGTCGTCGACGAACAGCCCAGCTGGACGCGTCCGCGGTCGGACCGCTGGTCGCTGTTCTTCTCGCCTCGCGTGGCTCATCTCGTCGCGCAATCCCCGAGGTTTCTCTTGCAATCGAACATACGTTCGATCTAGAGTGGTCGGCATGGAACGGATCTGGCCGAGCCTGGTCGGCGCGCAGGATGACGATGCGATCGACGTGTTGTACGACCGCGTCGGTGTGCTCTCGGCGCAGATCCATGCGCTCGGCGCCGAGCTGGTCGAGACGCTGGCGGAGTTCGACACGATCGATGGTTGGGTGGGCGACGGGTACAAGACGTTCTCGCAGTGGATCTCCACTCGCACGCGGTTCTCCGTGGCGGAGTCGCAGCGGTTGTCGCGTGCCGCGACGGCTGCGGAGTCGATGCCGACGTTGATGGCTGCGGCGCGTCAGGGTCAGGTGTCGGTCGGGGTGCTGGCCGACGCGGCCCGTGTCGTCACCGCC
>JALYWI010000064.1 GCA_030852785.1 Actinomycetota bacterium | reverse complement strand
TGGTGCAGTCCGGCGCGCACCCTCCCTCGCCGATCCGCTCCGTGTACACGCTCGCCGACGCGAGCTCGAAACGTGTCCGGCTGCCCGAGCAGCGAGCGCTCCTGGCCCAGCGCGGCGGGGTCGCGTTGGTCGTCGAGGTCCAGGGCGACCTCACCTTCGCCGCGGCAGAGATCGTCACCCGTCGGCTCTGCGATGCGGGCGAGGCGCTGCAGGTCGCCGTGGTCGACCTGTGTCGCGTCGACCACGTCCGCAGCCCTGCGGTCGAGCTGCTGCGGTCGCTCGCGTTGCGCTACGAGGAGAGCGGCACGGTCGTGGCCCTCTCCGGCGCGGAGCGGCACCCCGAGATGTTCGAACCGGGTCCCGGCATCGCGGTGCCGCCGTACGTGACCTTCGAGGAGCTCGACGCCGCGCTCGAATGGGCCGAGGACCTGGTGCTCCAGCGCGAAGGCGTCGACGGCGACCGCGACGTGCGCGTCGAGTTGTGCGACCACCCGTTCCTGGCGGGTCTCGACCAGGCGGACCTGGACGTCGTGGTCGGCCTGCTCGAGGCTCGGCGCTACGACGCGGGCGAGCTGATCATGCAGGCCGGTGCACCGGCGGAGGAGATGCTGCTGCTCAGCGCCGGTCGGGTGTCGAGCCTGGTCCCGCGGGCGGACGGCACCGAACGTCGCCTGGCGAGCTTCGGCAGCGGTTCGCTCGTCGGTGAGCTCGCCCTGCTCGGCGACGAGCCGCGCATGGTGAACGTGTACGCCGACACCGACCTGGAGTGCCACGCACTGACCGTCGACGGCATCGTCGCGCTGGGCGCGTTGCGCCCCGAGGCCCGCGTCGTGCTGTTCGCCAACATGTTGCGCATCGTGTCGTCGCTGGCCGACAAGCTGCGCGACGAGCTCGCCCTGCTGGGGGAGTGACGCACCGCTGACCGGCGGTGCCGGCCGGACGACGAGCGGGTGTCAGTCGTCGGCGCCGGGACCGATGACCACGACGGGGCACGGCGCGTTGCGGACGACGTGGTCCGACACCGAGCCGAGCACGGCACGCTTGATCCCGCCACGCCCCCGCGAGCCGATCACGATCGACGTGGCGTCGAGGTCGGCGGCGAGGTTGCAGAGCACCTGCCCGGCGTGCCCGCTGAGCACGTGGGTGGTCGCACCGCCGAGGCCCAACGCCTCGACGGCCTGTGCGACGATCGACTCACCCTCGGCCATCTGGTCCTCACGGAGCCCGTCGAGGGTCTCGGGTGAGACGGTGCCACCCGCGAAGCCCGAGGTCCCGGTGACCAGCGACGCGTCGGCCAGCTCGATGACGGTGGCGACCACCACGGAGTCCGCGTCGCGGAGCACCTCGAGACCGGAACGAGCCGCCTGGATCGAGAGGTCGGATCCGTCGATGCACAAGATGGTGGTGGTTCCCATGTGCGGAAGTCTGGCAGATCCGCCCCGTCGGAACGGCGTCAGTGGTCGGGGATCCGCCAGTCCACCGCGCCTCGACCGGCCGCCTCGAGGGCGGCGTCGGCACGCGAGAACGGTCGGCTGCCGAAGAACCCGCGATGCGCCGACAACGGCGAGGGGTGTGGTGACTCGATCACGGTGTGGCGCGAGGTGTCCACGAGCGCTGCCTTCTTGCGCGCCGAGGCGCCCCAGAGGATGAACACCACCGGCTCGGGTTTCGCGGCGACGACCCGGATGATCTGGTCGGTGAACCGCTCCCAGCCGTGCCCCTGGTGCGAGCCCGCCTGGTGGGCACGCACCGTGAGCGTGGCGTTCAGCAGCAGCACCCCGTTGCGTGCCCACGACGACAGGTCGCCGTGCGACGGTGCCTCGATGCCGAGATCCGAGGCGAGCTCCTTGTGGATGTTCTGCAGCGACGGAGGGATGCGCACGCCGTCGCGGACCGAGAAGCAGAGCCCGTGGGCCTGACCGGGCCCGTGATACGGGTCCTGACCGAGGATCAGGACCTTGACCTGCGACAGCGGCGTCAGGTGCAGGGCGGCGAACACCTCGTCGTGGGGCGGGTAGACCGCGTGCGCGGCACGCTCCGCTCGCACGAAGTCCTGCAGCTCGCCCCAGTAGGGCTGTTCGAACTCGGACCGGAGGTGCGGGTTCCAATCGGTCCGGGTCGCCACGAGCGGCGACGATAGCGCCGCCACGGTGTCAGCCGAGACGCCACACGTCCGGACGTTCCTGGATGTCACGCAGGCGCTTCCGACCCTTGTGCACCGCACCCGGCACGAGCTCAGCGCCCTCACCGGTGAGCAGCGCGCAACCCGGCTTCGCCTTCTCGACCAGGCGAGCCGCCAGGTTCACCGTCGAGCCGTACCAATCGCCGTCGCGGCTCAGGAGCGGCCCGAACGCGAGACCCCCGCGGGCGGTCCCCAACACGTCGTCGCCCTCGGCGCGATCGATCAGACCGCTCGCCACCGCGGCGGCGCCGACCAGGTCGGGGCAGATGAACATGACCTCGTCGCCGATGTACTTCACGACGCGGCCGTGGTGCGCCGTCGTCAGCTCGACCGCCCACTCCTCGAACCGGGTCAACGCGCCGGACATGACCTCGGAGCCGAGTCGCTCGGTCGACTTCGTCGAGCCCGCCAGGTCGACGAACCCCACGGCGTACCAGACGGGTTGTCCCGGGTCACCGGTCAGTCGTTCGATCGCCTGGTCGAACTGCAGCTTGGTGATGATCTGCAGCGCCATGGGCACGATCCGGAACGACTCGAGCGCATCGAACGCGGCGATCGTGTAGGCGTCGCCCTCGAGCTGGTCGCCGTCGGTGTCGCCGGTGAGGGTCCGAGCGAAGACCGACAGCGAGCCCTCGGCCACGTTCGCGAGGGCCGAACCGAGCACACGCACGAACTGCATCACCGGCTCGGCGCCGTAGAGCGCCATGCCCTGGGCGAACCCTCGGAACGCCTCGACCTCCTGCACCCGGCACACCGGCTGGTCACCCGGGTCGGGCAGTCCCAGCAACATGCGCGCACGACGGCAGACGTCGAGGGGCAGTCCCGACCGCTCGGCGAGCTCCTCGATCGTGATGCGGCCCCCGTCACCCCAGAGGATCTTCTCGCGCAGCAACCCCCGGGCGCGGTCGCCGTCGATGCCCTCGACCCGCTCGGGCGGGACGCCTGCCAGCATCAAGCGCAACTTGATCTGGTTCTGCAGCGCCTCCTCGGCGTCCTCGACCATTCACCGAACGCTATCGGTCGTCGTCCGCGCCACCGGTCACGGTGCGCCGACGTCACCCGCTACATGCCGCGAGCGAGGCGGTGGATCTCCTTGTGGATGCGCTTCTCGCTCACCGGGACCGGGGTGCGCAGCTGCTGCGCGAACGAGCTCACCCGGAACTCCTCGAGCGCCCACGCCAGCGCGTCCACGTCCGCGCTCCACGGCACGGTTCGGGTGAGGTCGTCGTACTCGGCCTCGAGCTGCCGGCAACGTTCCATCAGCTCGGCATCGCGTCGGGCGTTCTCGTTCAGCCGTGAGAGCCGCCACTCGATGGCCCGCAGGTAACGGCCGAGATCGTCGAGGCGGTCGAAGCCGACTCCGGTCAGCACACCCGGGTAGACGAGGCGGTCGAGCTGCTCGCCGACATCCGCGACCGCCGGGGCCACCGACGCTGCGACGAGCCGGTCGAGGGTGCGGCGGATCACCGCGTGTCGCTCGATCAGCGGGCCTGCTGCGCCGGTGACCGTGACGAGGTCGTCGTGGAACCCGTCGCGCACGATGTCGACGAGCGGGGCGAACGCCGCCTCGCTCCACACCGGGCCGCCTGCCCGGGCGATCAGGTGGTCGAGGGCACAGCAGATGATGTCGTTGTACCAGTCGACCTTCGGCTGCACCGGGCTCTGCGCCATCGCCCGCTTGGTGCGTTCGTCGAGCAGCGAGTCGACCTGTCGTGCCGGCGCGGGCAGGGCCAGTCGTACGAGGCGCCGTGTCCCGGCCCACATGGTCGTCGCCTGCTCCTCGGCGCTGGTGCACGCGACGACCGCGACCGAGTCGCCGTCGTCGGCGATGGCCGGGTACGCGGTGATGGCGCGCCCGGCGACGACCCGTTCGATGGATCCGGGCAGTTCACCGAAGGTCCAGCTGCGCAGACCTCGACGTTCGAGACCGGTGTCGACGGTGGCCGCGATCGCGGTGGACTCGGCGTGCACCTGTCGGGCGAGCGCCCGGAGGTCCTTGCCGGCCGCCAACTCCTTGCCCTCGAGATCCACGATGCGGAACGACGGGCGCAGGTGCTTCGGCAGCGCGTCGAGATCGAACGCGTCGGCTGGCAGCGGCACGTTCAGCATTCGGTTGAGCTCGCGTCGTACGCCCTCGACGACGGACCCCCCGTCGGGGACGACGCGGTCGCTGATCGCCGCGACCGTGTCGGGCACCGGGACGAACAGCTTCCGGAGCTGCTTGGGCAGCGTCCGGATGAGCGCGTCGATGAGCTCGTCGCGGAAGCCCGGCACGTTCCAGTCGAACATGGCGGGGTCGAGCTGGCCGACGATGCCGGCGTCGATCGTGATGGTCGCTCCGTCGGCGTCGCTCGTCGGGTCGAACTCGTAGGTGACCGGCAGCTCCAGGTCGCCGTCGTGCCACACCTCGGGGAACGCGTGCGGGTCGATCGCAGCGTGTGCGTCGTCGGCGAGCAGGTCGTCGAGGCCGAGGTCGAGGAGCGTGCCGTTGGTGCGCCGTTCCGCCTTCCACCACCGGTTGAACTCAGGGCCGGTCGTGACGTCGTCGGGCAGTCGCTGGTCGTAGAAGTCGAAGATCGCCTGGCGCTCGACGATGAGGTCGCCGCGGCGGGCGCGGGCCTCGACGCGCTCGGCCTCGGCTGCGACCGCCGCGTTGCGGTCCATGAACGTGTGGTGCGTGTCCCACTCGCCCTCGACGAGGGCATGGTGGATGAAGAGCTCGCGGGCCAGCTCGGGGTCGACGCCGGCGACCTGCACCCGGCGGCCCGACACGATCGTCAGCCCGTAGACGGTGGCGCGCTCGTGGACCATGGCTGCACCCCGGTCGCGGTCCCACCACGGTTCGCCGTAGGAGTACTTCGCGAGGTGCTCGCCGAGGCGTTCGACCCATGCAGGGTCGATGCGCGTCGCGGTCCGTGCCCAGAGTCGGTCCGTCTCGACGAGCTCGCCGGCCATCACCCAGTTCGGCGGGTTCTTGGCGAGCACCGACCCCCGGGCGATCGCGAAGCGCGCCTGACGAGCGCCGATGAACTCGACGCCGGCCCGTCGGTCGCGCGAATCACGCCCGCCGTCCCTGCCTCGGGCGCTGCGACCCTTCTCCGGGGTGTCCTTCATCCCGATGTGGGACAGCAGACCGCTCAGCAGCGACAGGTGGATCGCATCGGCTTCGGCGTCGACGGTGGTGCGCACGAACCCGAGCTGCTTGGTTGCCCGCCGGAGCTGGTCGTAGATGTCCTGCCACTCGCGGATCCGGTTGAAGTTCAGGAACTCGTTGCGGCACATCTTGCGGAACTGGTTCGAGCTGCGTTCACGACGTTGCTCGCGGATGTAGTTCCAGAGGTCGACGTAGCCGAGGAAGTCGCTGTCACGATGCTTGAACCGGGCGTGGGACTGGTCGGCCTGGGTGCGATGGTCGAAGGGGCGTTCGCGTGGGTCCTGGATCGACATCCCGGCGGTGATCACCATCACCTCGTGCAGACAGCCGTTGGTGCCGGCCTCGAGGACCATGCGACCGAGGCGCGGGTCGACCGGCATGCGCACCAGCTGGCGGCCCACGGGCGTCAGCCACTTGCGGGTGCCGTAGCGGTCGGGATCCACGGCGCCGAGCTCCTCGAGCAGGGCGATGCCGTCACGGATGTTGCGGTCGTCGGGCGGGTCCACGAAGGGGAACGACGCCACGTCGCCGAGCCCGAGGTTCGCCATCTGGAGGATGACCGAGGCGAGGTTGGTGCGGCGGATCTCCGGTTCGGTGAACTCCGCGCGGGCGTCGTAGTCCTGCTCGTCGTAGAGGCGGATCGCGATGCCGGGGCCGACGCGGCCACAGCGTCCCGCCCGCTGGTCGGCCGAGGCCCGAGAGATCTCCTCGATCGGCAGCCGCTGCACCTTCGTGCGAGACGAGTAACGAGAGATGCGGGCCGTGCCGGGGTCGACGACCGAACGGATGCCGGGCACGGTCAACGACGTCTCGGCCACGTTGGTGGCCAACACGATGCGGCGTCCCGAATGGCGCTCGAAGACCCGGTGCTGTTCCGCCGAGGACAGCCGGGCGAACAGGGGGAACACCTCGGTCTCGCGCAGCTGCAGGTCCTCGAGCGCGGCGGCGGCGTCACGGATCTCACGCTCACCGGAGCAGAAGACGAGGATGTCGCCGTCGATCTCCCGGCGCAGCTCCTCCACCGCGTCGCAGATGCCTTCGACCTGGTCCTTGGGACCCTCCGCGGTCGGACCGCGGGTCGGGTCGTCGAGCGGCCGATAGCGGACCTCGACCGGGTGGGTACGGCCCTCGACCTCGATGATCGGCGCATCGTCGAAGTGCTCGCTGAACCGGGCCGTGTCGATGGTGGCCGAGGTGATGATCAGCGTGAGGTCGGGACGACGGGGCAGGAGCTGGCGCAGGTAGCCGAGCAGGAAGTCGATGTTGAGCGACCGCTCGTGCGCCTCGTCGATGATGATCGTGTCGTACTTCTTGAGGTCGCGGTCGCGCTGGATCTCGGCGAGCAGGATGCCGTCGGTCATCACCTTGATGCGTGTGTCGCCGCCCACCTCGTCGTTGAAGCGCACCTTGTAGCCCACGGTCCCGCCGACGTCGGAGCCGAGCTCCTCGGCGACGCGTTCCGCGATCGATCGAGCGGCGATGCGTCGGGGCTGGGTGTGGCCGATCCAGCCGCCGCGGCCCGTCGAGTCGTCCCTGACGCCGCGCCCGGCTTCGAGGCAGAGCTTCGGCAGCTGCGTGCTCTTGCCGGATCCGGTCGCTCCGGCCACGACCAGCACCTGGTGCGCGCGGATCGCGGCGACCAGGTCGTCGCGGCGTTCGCTGATCGGGAGAGCAGGGGGGTAGCTGATGGCCGGTTCCACGGGGGTTCGAGGCTAGGGCGTGCGCGGCCGCTCGCTCGCTCGGGTTCCGTCCGTCGACCCGCCAGCCGGATGGACCTGCCCTCGGGTCACTCGCCCCGGACGGCCCTGCGTTCGGTTGGGCCTATGGTGAACGCGGGGTTGCGAGCAGGGGGTCGCTGCAGTGGATCGTCGTCAGTTCTTGGGTGCGCTCGCCGTCGCGGGTGTGACCGCCGCGTGTGCGAACGATGGAGGGGGCGACGGTGAGGGCGCCGACGGCACGACCACCACGGTCCGGCCCGCCGAGCCCCGCGACGCCAATCTGCCCCCGGGCGTCTTCGCGCTCGGCGTGGCCAGCGGTGATCCGCTCACGGACCGCGTGATGCTGTGGACCCGCCTGGCCTCGGACCCGCTGGTCGAGGGTGGCGGCTCACCCCAGGGCGACGTCGAGGTCGCCTTCGACGTCGCTCGCGACGCCGGTTTCGACGACCTGGTCGTCTCGGGTGTCGCGACCGCGACCGACGCGCTGGCCCACTCGGTGCACGTCGACGTCAGCGGCCTCGAGCCCGACACCTGGTACCACTACCGATTCCGCGCCGGTGCGCAGACCTCGCCGGCGGGACGCACCCGGACCTTCCCGGCGGCGGGGGCGTCGCCCGAGCAGTTCCGCTTCGTGTTCGCCTCGTGCCAGGACCAGCAGTGGGGCGAGTTCGGCGCCTGGGGGCGTGCCGCCGAGCTGAGCGACGTCGACGCCGTCGTGTTCCTCGGCGACTACGTCTACGAGCTGAACCTGGGCGACCTCTCGCCCGAACAGGACGGTCGGCGCGTGTGGGCCGGACCGCCACCGGAGACGGTCGTCGACTATCGCCGCCGGTACGCGCAGACCAAGGCCGACCCGCAGCTGCAGGCCGCCCACGAGATGGCGCCGTGGATCGTGACCTTCGACGACCACGAGGTGTCGAACAACTACGCGGGCGACGTCGGCCAGGCCGACATCGACGTGCCGGCCAGTCGGGACCGTCGCCTCGCGGCGTACCAGGCCTGGTACGAGCACACGCCGATCCGGCTGGACCCGGTGCCCACCGAGTTCGCCGAGCTCGACGTGCACCGCAGCTTCGACTTCGGTGACCTCGCCAGGGTCTACGCGATCGAGACCCGTCAGCGGGCCGACGTGCCGGCGTGTCGGACCGACGGCAGCCTGGTCTCCGACGAGGGTCCCCTGTGCGAGGACGCCGAGGACGAGACGCGCACGAACCTCGGCGAGGGCCAGGAGCAGTGGCTGGCGGACGCCCTGGCGGAGTCCACGACGACGTGGAACGTGCTCGCCAACCCGATCATGCTCGCCGGGCTCAACCTGGGCACCGCGGCAGAGCCGTCGTTCACCCGCGACGCCTGGGACGGCTACCCCGCAGCACGCCGCCGGCTGCTCCGGGCGATCGAGCACAGCGGCGTGTCGAACCCCGTGACGGTGACGGGGGACTGGCACGCCAGCTTCGTGCTGGACGTGACGGCCGAACCGGGCGGTCCGGTGGTGATGCCCGAGTTCCTGGCGAGCTCCATCAGCACGGTGCTGTTCTCGACCGACTACCGGGCCGAGAACCCGCACGTGCGGTACTTCGTCGCCGAGCACGGCTACGGGCTGGTGACGATCACCCCCGAGCAGTTCCACTGCGAGTTCCAGTACGTCGACGACGTCTGGAACCCCGACGCGACGATCTCCCGGACCGACGCGTGGGTGGTGCGCGACGGCGAGCACGTGGCCGAGCCCGCCTGACGCACGGGGTCGGGCCCGACTGTCACACCGTCCGGTCATGATGCGGGGGTCCTTCGATCGGAGACCGCCGTGCCCACGCTCCCGTACCTGCTCCTGACCGCCGTCATCGGCCTGCTCGCCGCAGTGGTGGGCTACGTGGGTGGCCGCGCGCGCAGCGCAGAACGAGAGTCGGTCCTGCGCGAGCGGCTCGCCCGGGCCGACTCGCTCGCCCGCACCGATGCCCAGCTCGTCGAGGCGGTCCGTTCGGTCTCGCAGGCGACCATGGCCGAGCAGTCCGAGCAGCTGCTGCGTCTCGGCGAGAGCCGCAACGCCGCCATCGAGCAGCTCTCTCGGGCGCACTGGCGTGAGCAGGGCGACGCGGTCGTCGGCCGCCTCGCCGAGTACGCCGAGCGGCTCGCCCGGCTCGAGGAGCAGCGCCAGGGCGAGTCCGCGGTGCTGCGCCAGGCGATGGACGAGCTGCGACGCACCAACGAAGAGGTCCGCGCAGAGGCGCGCGGGCTGGCTGCCGCCATGCGCGACAACAAGATCCGCGGCGCGTGGGGTGAGCTGCAGCTCCGACGGGTGCTCGAGCAGTCCGGCATGGAGCCGCACTGCGACTTCCTCGAGCAACGTGGCGTCCGTGGCGGGTCGCTGCGGCCCGACGTGGTGGTGCGTCTGCCGAACGACCGCTGCGTCGTCATCGACGCGAAGGCCCCGCTCGACGCCTTCCTGCGAGCAGCGAGCTGCGACGATCCCGCCGAGCGGTCACGGCTGCTCGGCGAGCACGCACGGGCGGTGGCCGGACACGTGGCGGCGCTCGCCCGACGTCGCTACGACGACGCGGTGCCCGGCTCGGTGGACTTCGTCGTCATGTTCATCCCTGGCGACGGCTACCTGTCCTCGGCGTTCGAGCACCGCCCCGGGCTCTTCGAAGAGGCTGCGGCCCAGGACGTCATCCTGGCCTCACCCAGCACCCTGCTGGCGTTCCTGCGCGGCATGGCGGCGGGGTGGCGCGAGCGGGTCGTCGCGGACGAGGCCGAGGCGATCGCCGCGCTGGGCCGGGAGCTGCACGAGCGTGTGGCCGTCTTCGCGGAGCACTTCGTCGCGGTGGGTGCGTCGCTGGGTCGTGCCGTCGGTTCCTACAACCGTGCGCTCGGTTCGATGGAGAGCCGGCTGTTGGTGACCGCCCGACGCTTCGAGACCCACGCGGCGGGGTCCCGGCGTCCGATCCCGCCGGTCGAGGGTGTCGAGGAGCTGCCCGCCGCACCCTCGGCATCCGAGCTCAGCGCCTGACCGGCCGCCACCAGCCCCGCCACCCACACCGATATCGGTCTCCGATTCGGCGTGATCAGCTCGAATCCGAGACCGATGTCGCGAAGGCGGCCGGCGGAGGTTCCCGTTGGCCGGGAGCCGGTGGCGCAGCGCTCACCAGTCGATCTCGTCACAGCCCGTGTGGCTCGACGGCTCGACCTGCAGCGTGGCGTGCCCGATGCCGTGCCGCTCGGTCAGGATCGACCGGGCGTCATCGAGCACGGCGTGTCCGTCGGCGCCGTCCGAGGTCATCAAATGTGCGGTGAGCACGTCCATCTCCGAGGTCAGCGTCCAGACGTGCAGGTCGTGCACGTCGACCACACCCGCGATGCCCGACAGGTCGGCCGCGATGCCCTCCAGGTCGGTGCCGGCGGGCGCCTCCTGCAGCAGGATGCGCAGCGCCTCACGGCCGAGCCGGTACGCCCTCGGCAGGATGAACACGCCGATGCCGGCGCCGATGACCGGGTCGACCCACGTCCAACCCATCGTCATCATCGCGAGCGCACCGACCACCACGCCGATCGAGCCGAGCATGTCCGCGACCACCTCGAGGTAGGCGCCCTCGATGTTGATCGACTCGTCCGCACCCTGTCGCAGCAGCAGGAACACCACGACGTTGACGACCAGGCCGAGCAGACCGACCACCAGGACGGGTGTGGCCGCGATCTCGGTGGGCTCACGCAGTCGTTCGGCCGCCTCGTAGAGGACGTAGCCGGCGACCCCGAAGAGCAGCACGGCGTTCGCGAGTGCGGCGAGGATCTCGAGGCGGTACAACCCGAAGGTCCTGCTCGTCCGCTCGTTCGTGCGTGACGCGAGGCGGATGGCGGCGAGCGCCATGGCGAGCCCCAGCGCGTCGGTCGCCATGTGCCCGGCGTCCGAGAGCAGGGCGAGCGAATCGGTGAGCAGGCCGGTGACGACCTGGACGACCAGGAACCCGACGATCAGCACGAGTCCGATCGTCAGCGCTCGGGCGTGTCGTGCTCCCGCTCGGCCGGCGGCGACACCGTGCTGGTGGGAGTGGTCGTGTGCCATGGCCCGATGGTACGGGGTTCACACCCGAATGAGAACTATTGAGAATGGGAATCTCGTCGGTGATCTGATCCTCGGTGACCCGGTCGTCAGTGACCCGGTCGTCGCGCACTCACGCCGTGGACGTGGATCCGTTCGTCGCTGCGGCCGTCAGGCTCGCCGTCGTGTCGACCGCAGCCGCCGGGCGCTTGGCCGCAGCGCGCTTCGTTGCCGTCGGCTTCGCAGCCTTCGCGGTTGCGGCCTTCGGTTTCGGCATCGCTGGTGTGGCCGTGGCCGACGCGGGCTTCGCGGTCGAACGCTTCGCGGTCGCAGGCTTGGCGGTCGAACGCTTCGCGGTCGCAGGCTTGGCGGTCGAACGCTTCGCAGTCGCAGGCTTGGCGGTCGAACGCTTCGCGGTCGCAGGCTTGGAAGTCGAACGCTTCGCGGTCGAACGCGTGCCGGCAGCGGTCGTCGCAGCCCGACGCGTGGCGGTGGCGCCAGGGTCGGTCGTGGTCACCGTCATCGGTGCCGCGTCCTCGTCGATCGGGCCGAGGTTCGCCGCGGCGCGCCGCGTCCGGCGGGCGACCTCGGTGCGGTCATTCGAGGCCTTCGTCACCTGGACACGGACGAACTCGCCCATGTCGCGGTACACCCGGCGGCTGTGGTCGGCCCACGGCATCAGGATCGGATAGACGTGGAACATGCCGTCGGCCTCTTCGCCGGTGGTCGGCACACCCGCCGCCTGCAGGTGTTCCAGCAGCAGCCGGATCGAGTCCCGGAACATCTCGTGCGAGCCCCAGGTGAGGAAGACCGGCGGCCACGTGGCGACGTCCTGGTCGAGGGCCGACACCGCAGCCGACGCCGCGGCCTCGCCGTGCAGGTAGGCCGACGTCGGGATGTTCCACGGCAGGATGTCGTGCGGAGCGTTCTCGGTGACCGACGGGTGGTCGAGGCGCAGGTCGATCTCGGGCGAGAACAGCAGCAGCCCGCCGATCTGCGGGAGGTGCTCGGCGTGGTCGTGGTAGATCAGCGACGAGGCGAGCCCGCCACCGCCGGAGTCACCGGCGAGGAAGAGCGTCTTCGGGTCGCAGCCGCTGTCGAGCATCGACTCGAGCACCGAGACCGCGTCGTGCAGGCCGGCGGGGAACGGGAACTCCGGCGCCAGTCGGTAGTCGGCGACGAAGACCTCGCACTGGGTCACCGCGGCGAGTCGGGCGGTGAAGAAGGCGTACATGTTCGGGCTCGTGCCGACATAGCCGCCGCCGTGCAGGTAGAGGATGTGCCCGATCGGTTCCTCGTGCTTGGGGCGGTAGCGGATGCCCGGCACCCCGCCGATGACGTCGTCGATCGCGTCGACGCCCTCGAGGGCGACCACGGGGCGCATGGCGATCTTCGACAGCCAGTCCAGGCCGTGCTCGATCGAGCGGAACTCCTCGATCGGCAGGCTCGACGAGTAGCCCATGAAGGTCCGCACGATCTCGCGCGTGATGTTCTGTCCCAGGTTGTGCAGCACCCCGGAGGACCCGTGCAGGGGACGACGGAACGGCACGCGGATCAAGGCGTTGGCCATCTGTTGGCCGAGGCCGACGGCGTCGACCGCCGCGATCGGGTGTGCGGCTGTTGCTACTTCTGGGCGTTGCGCCATGACCATCGTCGTGGACCTCCTGAGGCTTCCAGGGTGGCAGAGGATCAGGCGATTGCGGTGCCTCGCGACGAGAATGTCGCCGTGACACGACGCACAGAAGTGGTGACGGTCGACCCGCACCACCCCGATTCCGACACCGTCGAGCACGCCGCGGCGATCCTTCGGCGCGGCGGACTCGTCGCGTTCCCGACCGAGACCGTCTACGGCCTGGGTGCCGACGCGGGGTCGAGCGCGGCGGTCACGTCGGTGTTCGAGGCGAAGGGCCGCCCCGCGACGGACCCGTTGATCGTCCACCTGTCCGCCGCGCCGACAGGGCCGACGACGGCGATGCTCGATCGGGTCGCACGGGTGTGGTCACCGACCGCCGAACGGCTCGCCCACCACTTCTGGCCGGGCCCGCTGACGCTCATCGTGCCGCGGGCCGGGGGAGTGGCCCCCGAGGTCGGCGCCGAGCTCGACACCGTCGCGGTGCGGGTTCCCGCCCACACCGCCGCCCGTGCGCTCATCGCTGCGGCGGGC
>JALYWI010000167.1 GCA_030852785.1 Actinomycetota bacterium | reverse complement strand
CCCTCCGCGAGGGACGCGACCGATTCCGGGTGATTTCGAGAACGCGTTCTCGTTGTCCCTATCCTGAGTCGGTCAGGCGACCCGCCCGGGTCACCGCCCGAGCAGGGGGAACACATGAAGACCGAAGCAGCCATCCTCTGGGAGCCAGGCGGCACGTGGAGCGTCGAGGAGATCGAGCTCGACCCGCCCAAGGCCGGCGAGGTACTCGTCGAGTTGGTCGCGTCGGGCATGTGCCACTCCGACGACCACGCCCGCACCGGTGACCTGCCGGCCATCACGCCCCTCATCGGTGGGCACGAGGGCGCCGGCATCGTGATGGAGGTCGGCGAGGGCGTCACCTCGGTCGCCCCCGGCGACCACGTCGTGTTCAGCTTCGTCCCCGCCTGCGGACGCTGCCCGTCGTGCGCGGACGGCCACTCGAACCTGTGCGACAACGGCGCCGCGCTGCTCGTCGGCGCGCAACTCGACGGCACCAGCCGCCACCACGCACGCGACCAGGACATCTGGACGATGGTGTGCCTGGGCACCTTCGGCCGCCACACCGTCGTCAACGAGATGTCGTGCGTGAAGATCGAGGACGACATCCCCCTCGAGCTCGCCTGCCTGGTCGGCTGCGGCGTGACCACCGGCTGGGGCTCGTCGGTCTACGCCGCCGAGGTCAAGCCGGGTGACAACGTCGCGGTCATCGGCGTCGGCGGCATCGGTGCCGCCGCGGTGCAGGGCGCTCGTCTGGCCGGCGCGCGCAACATCATCGCCATCGACCCCGTCGAGTTCAAGCGGGAGCAGGCCCTGAAGTTCGGCGCCACCCACACCGCCAACAGCATCGGCGAGGCCCACCAGATGATCAACGAGCTCACCTGGGGTCGCATGTGCGACAAGGTGATCTGCTGCGTCGGCGTCGGTGACGGCGAGCAGATCTCGTCGATCATGATGCTCGCCGCCAAGCGCGGCCGCGTCGTGGTCACCAACATCCACCCGGCCGACGAGGGCTCGATCAACATCTCGCTGTGCGACCTGACCCTGATGGAGAAGCAGCTCGTCGGCACGATCTTCGGCTCTGCCAACCCGCAGTCCGACATCCCCCGGCTCATGCACCTCTACCGCAGCGGCCAGCTCGACCTGGCCGGCATGGTCACCCGCGAGTACGCCCTCGAGGAGATCAACGAGGGCTTCGCCGACATGCTGGCGGGCAACAACATCCGCGGGGTCATCCGCTACAAGTGACCGCCCCGGGGCACCCGGGACGAGTTCGAGCGGCGGGGTTTCTTGCAGCAGCGCTGCACGAACCTCCGCCGCTTCCTACCATGACCCCATGAGCGTTCGGGACATCATGGGAGCACAGGAGTGGCGCGCGGCGGGGTCGATGCTGTCGACCGAGCAGGGCGAGGTGTTCGTGCTCGATCGACCCGCGGACGAGCCGGACGGCTCACCGCCGCTGTTCGTCGTGCACGGCTTCCCCACCTCGTCGCTCGACTTCCGTCACGTGCTCGACGCACTCGCCCGGCACCGTCGGGTGGTGCTCTTCGACCAGCTCGGCTTCGGGTGGTCCGACAAACCCGACCGCCGCTACGGGATCCGCCTGCACGCGGACACTGCCGAGCAGGTCCTGGCGCACCTCGGCATCGACCAGATCGACCTGCTGACCCACGACATGGGCGACACCGTCGGCGGCGAACTGCTGGCACGCGACCTCGACGGCGAGCTGTCGTTCGAGATCCGGCGCCGGGTCCTCACCAACGGCTCGATCTACCTCGACCTGGCCCACCTGACGCCGGGGCAACAGCTGCTCTGCGAGCTGCCCGACGCAGCGATCGACCTCATCGACGCCGACAACCTCGCGGCCGGCGTCGCCGGGACGTTCTCGGCCGGACATCCCGCCTCGGCCGACGAGCTCGAACAGGTGCGCGTCGCCGCACTGCACCAGCACGGCGAACGTCTGCTGGCCAGGACGATCCGGTACCTCGAGGACCGCCGCGCCGAGGAACGTCGTTTCACCGGCGCGATCGAGCACCACCCCTCGCCGGTCGGGGTCGTGTGGGGCACCGAGGACCCCGTCGCCGTGATCGAGATGACCGACGAGCTCGTCCGCGCCCGACCGGGCACGCCGGTCGTCCGCCTCGAGGGGGTGGGTCACTACCCGATGGTCGAGGCCCCCGAGGCGTTCGCGGACGCAGTGCTCGACCACCTCGGGACGACCTGAGCGGTGGGCACCGGCTGGGGTCGGGGACGCACCGTGCTCGCGGTCGCGGCGCTCGGCCTGATCGCGGTCGCCGTGGTCGTGGTCGCCGTGGTCCTGCGTGCCGGCGGTGACGACGGCACCGACGTGGCCGCCGCGGTGTCCACCACCTCGACGACGGCCGCTCCGACGACCACCACGATCGTGGTCGAGCGGACGACGCTGCCCGCCGGTGTCAGCGAGTACGCGACGGTCGACCCCACGGTCGACGACGTGTCCGTGCGCAACACTGCGCCACCCGGCTGGGACGAGACGCTGACCCCGGTGGTGACGTCGTCGGACCCCGAACCCCCGCGCAGCGGACTCGACCTTGCACGCGTGGCGATGCCGTCCGAGGCCGCACCGATCTCGGGGCGTCACGTGAGCGAGGGGGGCTGGACGTTCGCGAACCCCACGACGTTCGCCCCGCCGCAACCACTCGTGTTCGGCGTGGTGCAGCGTCAGGGTGACTGGATCCAGGTGCTCGTGCCGGTGCGACCCAACGGCACCGTCGGCTGGCTGTCCGCCGCGGACGCAACGGTCACCCGGACGGACCTGTCGGTCGTCGTGTCGCTCACCGAGCGCCGGGTCCGCGTGCTGCGCGGCGCCGTCGAGGAGTTCGCCGCGCCGATCTCGATCGGCCGACCCTCGACGCCGACGCCGACGGGTGAGTTCTACGTGACCGACGTGGTGCCCTCGGTGAACCCCGCCGGGGGTTATGGGCCCGTGGCGCTCGCCCTCAACGGCTACTCCGAGGTGATGGACGCCTTCGGCGGAGAGTCCGATGCCGGCCCCAGCGGTCAGGGCGCTCCGGACGCGATCGCTCCGGTGCTCGCACTGCACGGCACCAACCGTCCGTCGAGCGTCGGCCGGGCGCAGTCGAACGGCTGCCCCCGCCTCTACAACGACGACATGCTGCGACTCGCCGAGCTGGTGCCGACCGGGACACCGGTGCGGATCTGGCCCTGACGGGACACACCCGGACCGGGCCCGGAGCGCTCGTGCCGGCCGGCCTCAGCGTGAGGTCGAGGAGAACTTCCGGAACGACAGGGCCGCGAAGACGATGGTGATGCCGACGGCCCATGCCAACGACCACCAGACGTCCATGCCCGGGTCCTTGCCGCTGTAGAGCGCCCTGGTCGCGTTGGTCACGACCGTGAAGGGGTTGGCATCGGCGATGGTGCGGAGCCATGACGGCATGGTCTCGGTCGAGACGAACGCCGAGGAGATGAACGTCATGGGGAACATCCAGATGAAGCCCGCGGAGTTCGCGGCCTCGACGGACTTCACCGACAGACCGATGAGCGCCTGGATCCAGCTGAACGCATAGGCGAACGCCAACAACAGCAACGTGGCGATGAAGCCGTCGAGCAGGCCGCCCTCGAGGCGGAAGCCGACGAGCATGCCGACGATCAACATGATCACGAAGGTGAAGATGTTGCGGAGCAGGTCCGAGAAGGTGCGCCCGATGAGCACCGCAGAGGGATAGATGGGCAGCGACCGCAACCGGTCGATGAAGCCCTTCTGCATGTCCTCGGCGATGCCGATGCTGGTGAAGGCCGAGCCGAACACGACGGTCTGGGCGAAGATGCCCGGCACGACGAACTGCTCGTAGCTGGAGTAGCCCGGCACCGAGATCGCGCCGCCGAAGACGTACACGAACAGCACGACGAACATGATCGGCTGGATGGCCGCGAAGACCAGCAGGTCCGGGTTGCGGATGGTGGCGATGAGGTGGCGGTTCGCCTCGGTCCAGGTATCGCGCACCAGCCAGATCGGACCGTTCGGCACGACGTAGGTGGTGGGCGTCGCCGGCGTCGCCACGGAGGCGGTGGTCATACGGAGGCTCCTTCCGTGATCGTGTCGGTGTCGTCGTCCTCGGCGCGGTGGCCGGTCAACTGCAGGAACACGTCGTCGAGTGTGGGGCGGCGCACGACGACGTCGGACACCGCAATGCCGGCGTCGTCGAGGGTGCGGACCACGCTGGGCACGATGTGCTCGGTCGTCCGGACCGGGACCGTGACGGTCGCGGCGGCACGATCGACGGTCTCGGCCACGCCCGGCAGGGCGAAGTTCGACAACAGCTCGGCGACCCGGGCGAGGTCGTCACGGTCGCCGAGGGTGATCTCGACACGTTCGCCGCCGCTCGAGGCCTTGAGCTCGTCGGCCGTGCCGCGGGCGATGACCGAGCCGCGGTCGATCACGACGATCTCCTTGGCGAGGCGCTCGGCCTCGTCGAGGTACTGCGTGGTGAGCAGCGTCGTGGTGCCCTCTGCGACGAGGCCGTCGATGACGTCCCACATCTCGAGGCGGCTGCGCGGGTCGAGTCCCGTGGTGGGCTCGTCGAGGAAGAGCACCGAGGGGTTGGCGATGAGGCTCATCGCGATGTCGAGACGACGGCGCATGCCCCCGGAGTAGCCCTTGACGACCCGGTCCGCGGCCTCGTCGAGGCTGAAGCGGTCGAGCAGGTTGCGGGCACGCGAACGCGCCTCGGCGGTGCGCATGTGGAACAGCCGACCGACGAGCTGCAGGTTCTCGAACCCCGTGAGGCGCTCGTCGACCGCTGCGTACTGGCCGGTGAGGCCGATGCGGGCGCGCGCGGCGCGCGGGTCGGCGACGACGTCGATCCCGTCGATGACGGCACGACCGGCGTCGGGTTTGAGGAGGGTGGTGAGGATGCGGACTGCGGTGGTCTTCCCGGCTCCGTTGGGACCGAGCACACCCAGGATGGTCGCGCGTTCGATCTCGAAATCGACGCCCCTGAGTGCCTCTGTGTCCCCGAACCGCTTGACCAGTCCTTCTGCGATGACTGCTGGCACGTCGAGCACTCTACGAACTGCCTGTGACAGTTATCGCATCGGTTTCGCGATCTCTCCCCGCACCCCTCCGGCGGGAGCATGATCAGAGCTCGGGCACCACCCGTTCGACCAGGAGCCGCAGGCTGCGCCAGGCGATCTCGGGTGGCACGCCGCCCATCATCGGCGTCATCGGCAGCGTCGCAGAGGGGCCCAGTTCGACCAGGAGCTCGACGCACTGCTCGGGGGTCAGCACCCGGTACTCGGGGTCGTCACGCAGGCCGTGGTCGTCGGTGACGGGTCGATGTCCCGTGTCGAGACCGGCCTCGAGCGCCCAGGCGCCGTAGGAGTTCCGGTCGTTCGCGACGTACGGCCCGACCTCTTCCCAGCCCTGCTCGACGTCCTCGCAGACGTGGATGAACCTGGGCGCCACCGGCGGCATCGGTCCGAAGTCCGGGCCGCCCCGCTCGACCACCGCGGCGCGGTAGGTGTCCCAGTGGGTGTCGTCGGAGGGGAAGAACACGTCCGCGATGCGCGCGGCGCGCCGGGCCGCACCGGCCGACGAGCCGCCCAGGAAGATGCCCGGCCGGGGTTCACGGAACGGACGCGGGGTGACGGTGACGGTCCGACCGCGGAAGTCGAACGGTTCACCGGTCCAGGCCGCCTGCAGGGTCTCGATCGTCTCGACGACCGCCGGCACCCGCTGCGAGAGCTCCTTGTCGAACATGGCGAACTCCGAGGGCACGTAGCCGTTCGCGACGACCAGCTCCAGACGCCCCCGACTCAACTGGTCGAGCACGGCGGCGTCCTCGGCGATGCGCAACGGGTCGTGCAGCGGCGCGATCAGGGCCGCGACGCGGATCCGGATCCGTTCGGTGCGTGCGGCGACCGCAGCGCCGAAGACGAACGGCGACGGGAGGTACGAGTCCGCGGTGCCGTGGTGCTCGGAGAGCGTCACGGTCCGGAAGCCGTGCTGCTCTCCCCAGGCGATCTGGTCCAGCGCCGCCTGGTAGCGATCCGCGACGGAGACGCCGGCGATCGCCGGGTTGCGCAGGTCGTAGCGGAGCTCGAGTCGGGTCACGTGCACCTCCTGGTGGAGCGCACAGCGTCGCGCGCCCCACCGGGGGTCCGCACCCACCAGGTGATCGGCCGACCCCCCAGACGGATCTGAGGGATCGGCCCGATACCGCGACCGGGGCTGGGGTCGCACGCTGGAGGGCGTCGGACGTCGTGTCCGACACGAGGAGGTTCGACATGTCGACGACCGACATCCACCATGTGCCCGATGGACCGAGCGCCGCACTCTGGGACCACCAGCGGATGCAGCGGTGGCTGGCCGAGCGCCGCAACGCGGGGGTCCGTCCCGACGCCGTGGCCTCGGAGCTGATCGCAACCGGCTGGGACGCCGACGCGGCCGCACGGCTCGCGCTGCGGTCGCTGCGCTCGTCGGACCGCCAGACCCTGACCTATGCCGCGTTGAACCTGGCCGCGGGCTTCGCCGCGCTCGGGGCGGCGAGCTCGGCGCATCTGATCATCGACGGCAACCCGGACCCGACGCTGCTGACGTGCATGCTCACGATGTGGCTCATCGCGACACCGATCGCGATCGTCGTCTGGTGCGCGGCGCGGCGCATCGAGTCGCGTTCGTCGTTCGTGATGTGGTCGGGTTCGCGACGCGGCTGGTACGGCGCGCTCGCGTTCTGCACCGGACTCGTCGGCATCGGACGGCTCCTGAACTACGTGTTCCACGCGATCGCCACGCTCACGGGCGCGAGCTCCGGGGACTTCACGGTGGCCGCGGCGATGCAGGTCGCGCTGTCGCTCGCCGTGTCGATCCCGATGTTCCTCTGGAGCTTCCGCGAATGGCGCCGGTCGAACCTGGTGATCGCCGCCCTGTCCGTCGACACCGCCGCGGACCGCGCCGATGCCGGCCGCTGACGACGAGCGCGGCGCTCCGAGCCCCGGGTGGGCCACCGCAGCAGCCCGGCGTGGTGGACTGTGGTGATGCCCCAACGCCCGCCGGGTGCCACCGAGCGCACCGCCGCGTCGTCCGATCCGCGGCGGCCGGACCCCCAGACCGTCGGCCTGCTCTGGGCGGTCGTGGTGCTCCGGTTCGCCGCGCTGGCGTGGGCGTCGGTCGTGGTCGTCATCGACATCAACGGGACGACCGAACTGCGATCCGGTCCGGCCGTCGCGGTGCTCGGCGCGCTCGCGGCGTGGACCGTCGCACTGGCCGCCATGGTGCGCCGGCGACCGGGCGTGTTGGGGGCGGCCTGGATCCTCGCGGTCGACGTCGGGCTCGCCGCGCTCGTCGCGGCGCTCGACCACGTCGTCTACGACGGGCCCCATCCCCAGACCTTCGCGTCGGTGTGGCC
>JALYWI010000019.1 GCA_030852785.1 Actinomycetota bacterium | reverse complement strand
CGGCACGGACGGCACCGCCACCACCGTCGTCTCGGGTGAGCCCGACGGCTGGGCGCTCGACATGTACGGAACGATGCTGAGCGACGGGGCCGCGTTGATCGGTCTGGATCCCGCGACGATCCCGACGATGAGCGAGGACGAGATCCTCGATGCCTTCGACCGGTTGGAGGAGGCGCGACGGACCCAGCCGAGGACCCAGACCGCGCTCGGGCTGCAGGACCGGATCGGGATGCTCGAGCTGATCCGCAGCGGCGTCGAGATCCTGGGGCTCGGACCGCTCGAGGGCCTCGAGGCCATGACCGACCAGCAGCTCGCCGAGCTGATCGACACCTACGTCGCTGCCAACGGCGGACCCGCGGGGTCCGAACCGGGGGAGTGGAGCCCCGAGGACTACGAGGACCCGTCGCTGTCCGAGGAGTACGAGGAGTACGAGGACGACGACGTCGAGTACGACCAGTTCGAGGGCTGTCCCGCCTGAGATCCGTCCCACCGACCGCCGGCGCCGCTTACCCCGGCGACGGAACCCGGGCGTAGTGTCGACGGCCGATGTACTCGTTCCTGCGGCGGCCCATCTGGATCCTCTCCCACGTGCTGATCGCCGCCCTCGTGTGCAGCCTGATCGGTCTGGGCCTCTGGCAGCGTGCGCGCTACTACGAGGAGAAGGACAAGGCGGATCGGCTCGAGGAGAAGGCACGCGCCGAGGCGGTGCCGCTCGACGACGTCGTCAGCATCGACGACGCCACCGGTGACGTCCCCGAATCGGATCGCTACACCAGGGTGATCGTGACCGGGACCTACGACGCGGACGCCGAGGTGGCCATCCTCAACCGCTCCCAGGGCGGCGCGCCGGGCGCCTGGGTGCTCACGCCGTTGGTCCAGGCCGACGGCACAGCGGTGCCGGTGGTCCGCGGGTGGATCCCGTACGACCCGACCGGTGAGACCCCACCGTTCCCGGACTCGGTGCCGCCCGAGGGCCAGGTCACCGTCACGGGCAACCTGCAGCTGACCCAGGAACGAGGATCGCTCGGGTCGGTCGACGCCGAGGACGGCACGCTCACCTCGCTGGCCCGGGTCGATCTGGACCGCCTCGCCCAGCAGCTGCCCTACGACCTGGAACCCGCGTGGGTCGTGCTGGACGCGCAGGACCCGGCCCAGCCCGACTCGTTGCCCCAGCCGATCGAGATCGTCACGAGCGACTCGTCGCAGAACTTCTCGTACATGGTGCAGTGGTGGATCTTCGCCCTGACCGCAGCGGCGGGATATCCGTTGGTGCTGCGCATGGTGGCCCGCAACCGGGCGAAGCAGGACCAGGTGCCCGTCGACGCCGAGGACCCGGTGCCTTCCGCGGTGGGCGAGCGCTGAGCGTGCCCGACGACGTGCCGGACATGCGCGAGCGGATCATGTCCGCCGCGATCAGCTGCGTCGAGCGGAGCGGGGTCAAGGGCTTCTCGCTCGAGGACGTCGCAGCCAGCGCAGGGGTCTCCCGCACGACCATCTACCGGAACTTCCCCGGGGGCCGCTCCCAGCTCGTCGAGCAGACCGCCACCTGGGAGGTGGCTCGGTTCTGGCGGCGGCTGGCCGAGGCGGTCGCGGAGCTGCCGACGCTCGAGGAGCGGCTGGCCACCGGGCTGGTGATCGGAGCGAAGGTCATCGCCCGCAGCAGCATCCTCGCCAACCTGCTCGACTCCGAGATGCAGGAGCTGGTCGAGGCGGTGCATCCGTCGGAGCCGCTGATCCACGGCGTGATCCGCGACTACCTCCGGGAGCTGCTCGAGTCGGAGCGCGCCGAGGGTCGCCTCGTCGACGGCGTCGACATCGACTTCGCGGCGGACTACCTGACGCGCATGATGCTGTCGTGGCTCGGGTCCTCGGCATCGGCGGATCTGGCGGACGAGGCGACCACCCGCCACGTCGTCCGCACCCAGTTCATGGCGGGCATCGTGATCAGCTGAGACCGATGTCACACGTCGAGTGGTAGCAATGAGACATTCTCGTTCTTATTGTTCCATCCGATGGATGTGATCGCCGGGGGAACTGCGGGACAGATCGTCGACGTGCGCGACCCGCGCCGCGGACGATCCGCCGAGGACCGCATCGCCGACGCGCTCATGCGGTGCATCGCCCGGTGGGGACTGGCGAAGACCACCATCGAGGACCTGGCCCGAGAGGCGGGTGTCTCCCGAGCGACCGTGTACCGGGTGTTCCCGGGTGGCAAGCCGTCGATCCTCGTGCACGCCGCCCATCTGCAGGTGTCCGACATCGTCGGTCTGCTGGCCCTCGAGCTCGCCGAGCTCGAGACCCTCGACGACGTGCTGGTCCACGGCGTCTCGACCGCTGCGACCTACCTCGAGGAGCACGAAGCGCTCGCCTTCATGCGCGCCCACGAGCCGGTGCTGCTGGAGCAGGTGCTCGGCTTCGACCGCCTCGACGCCCTCTTCCTCGCCGCCGCGGCGTTGATCGGACCGGTCCTCGAACGGTTCCTCGACGCCACCCGCGCCCGCGAGGTGACCATCTGGATGACCCGGGTGATCGTCTCGTACCTGTCCACTCCGAGCGAGCTGCTCGACCTCACCGACCGGGCGCAGGTCCACTCCTTCGTCCGCACCATCGTCATGCCCGGCATCGCCGCGGGTTCCTGAACCCGCGCGATCCGCCCCCACCCAACCCGCCCGACCCCACCCACCCGATCCACCCACCCGTCCCACTCCGGAATCACCCACAGGAGCACGATGTCCACCACCGAATCCCCCGCGAACACCGGATCCCCGTCGATCAACGAGGCGATCATCGGCCGCGCCGACGTCAACGACCTCGAGGCGATCCTCGCCGTCACCAACACCGACCGCGACGCGGTGATCTCGGCGGTCGAGGACCACTCCGACGCCATCTTCACCTGGGACTACGAGAAGGGTGCCCGTCCGCCGCTCGAGAAGCTCTACGAGAAGGCGAAGGTCTCGATGTGGAACGGCGAGACCGACCTGCCCTGGGACACCGAGGTCGACCAGGAAGCCGTGGTCATCGCCAACTCCGAGGCCATGTACGGGGGCGACATGATCGACGTCGACGTCAAGGGCACCGCCTTCGAGAAGTGGGGCGACGCCGAGTGGCTGAACTTCGGCGTGCAGTCCCAGAACTGGATGCTCTCGCAGTTCCTCCACGGTGAGCAGGGGGCGCTGATCTGCACCGCGAAGATCGTCGAGACGGTGCCGTGGATCGACGCGAAGTACTACGCGTCGCCCCAGGTGATGGACGAGGCCCGCCACGTCGAGGTGTTCGCCAAGTACCTCGACACGAAGCTGTCGGGTCACTACCCGGTGAACGCCCACCTGAAGATGCTGCTCGACGACATCGTCAACGACAGCCGCTGGGACATGACCTACCTGGGCATGCAGATCATGGTCGAGGGCCTGGCCCTGGCCGCCTTCGGCTTCATGCACATGATGACGACCGAGCCGCTGCTCAAGCAGCTGCTGCGCTACGTGATGAGCGACGAGGCCCGCCACGTCGCCTTCGGCGTGCTCTCGCTCAAGGAGTTCTACGAGGGCCTGTCCGACGCCGAGATCTTCGAACGCCAGCAGTTCGCGTTCGAAGCCGCGGTGCGCATGCGTGACCGCTTCCTGCAGCAGGAGGTCTGGGAGCAGCTCGGCGTGCCCGTCAAGGAGGCGATCCAGCTCGTCATGCAGACCGAGACCCGCCAGATGTTCCAGATGATGCTCTTCTCGAAGATCGTCCCGAACTGCAAGAAGCTCGGCCTGCTCGACCGCAACGACAAGTGGCTCCGCCACCGCTTCGAGGAGATCGGCGTCATCCAGTTCGAGGACTGGGCCGACACCACCGACGAGCTCGACACCTTCGCGCTCACCGGCGCGGACTTCGCCGCCTCCTGAGCGAGGTCGGGGGTCGGGCCGTCTCAGGGGGCGGCCCGACCACCACCTAGACTGTCGGGCGATGTCCGACGACTCCGTGGCTTCGGTGCTGCTCCTGCTGCGGTTGAAGGCGTTCTCGCCGTCGCTCGCCATCGCCGAGCGTCTGGAGCTGCCGCACGACCACGTCGAGGCCGAGCTGGAGCGGTGTTCGGCCGCCGGTTGGGTGCAGCTGCGCACCGGGTTGGCCGCGGGCTGGAGCCTCACGCCGTCGGGTCGTCGTCACGGCGAGCAGCTGCTGCGCGCCGAGGTCGACGCCGCCGGGACCCGTGCACAGCTCGAGGCGTGTTACCTCGGCTTCCTGCCGCTCAACAGCGAGCTGCTGGCGGTGTGCACCGACTGGCAGACCATGCCCGTCGACGGCGACCTGGTCCCGAACGACCATTCCGACGACGTGCGAGATGCGGCCGTGCTGGACCGGCTCGAGGCGCTGCACCGCCGGTCGATGCCCGTGCTCGATGCGCTCGCGGACACCTCGGCGCGGTTCGTGGGGTTCGGCGATCGGCTGACGAGGGCACACGATCACGTCGCCGCCGGTCGAACCGAGTGGATCGCGAAGCCCACGGTCGACTCGTATCACGGTGTGTGGTTCGAGCTGCACGAGCAGCTGCTCGTCACGCTGGGCAGAGAACGCTCGACGGAACCGCTGCCGCAGTACGTGCCCACCACGACCGGCCCGATCACGCAGAACGGAGACAGTGAATGAGCCCCACACTGGGCAGAGTCATCACCGCGATGGTCACGCCGTTCGACGAGCGTGGCGACCTCGACCTCGACGCAGCCGTCGAGCTCGCGAACTGGCTGGCCGAGAACGGCAGCGACGGCATCGTGCTCGCCGGCACCACCGGCGAGAGCCCGACGCTGACCGAGTCCGAGGAGCTGGTGCTCTTCCGGAAGGTGAGCGAAGCCGTGTCGATCCCCGTGATCGCCGGTGCCGGCTCCAACTCCACGGCCACCGCGGTCGAGCAGACCCGTCGCGCGACCGAGACCGGAGTCGACGCCATCCTGTCGGTCGTGCCGTACTACAACCGGCCCTCGCAGGCCGGCCTCGACGCCCACTTCCGCGCCGTGGCCGCCGCGACCGATCTGCCGGTCGTGCTCTACGACGTCCCCAAGCGCACCGGCCGCGGCCTCGCGACCGAGACGGTCCTGCGGCTCGCCACCGAGGTGCCCAACATCGTCGGGCTCAAGGACGCCGCAGGCGACCCCGCCGAGAGCGCCAGGCTGATCGCCCGGGCACCCTCGGGCTTCGAGGTCTACAGCGGTGACGACCCCCTGACGCTGCCGCTGCTGGCCGTCGGTGCGGTCGGTGTCATCTCGGTGGCATCGCACTGGGTCGGTCGCCAGCTCGGCGAGATGATCGACGCCTTCTTCAAGGGCGACATCGACGCCGCCCGACGCATCAACGCCGGCCTGCTGGCGTCCTACGACTACCAGGGCAGCGACGATGCCCCGAACCCCATTCCGACCAAGACGCTCCTGAAGGTGCTCGGACTGAAGGTGGGCGAATGCCGTCCTCCGCTCGGCCCGGTCCCTGACGATCTTGCCGACCGCGCCCGCAGGGTGCTCGAGGACCTCAACTGATGCCTTCTCCCGTTCACATCACCTTCCTCGGCGGTCTCGGAGAGATCGGCAGGAACTGCGCCGTCATCGAGGTCGAGGGCTCGCTGCTGCTCATCGACTGCGGGCTGATGTTCCCCGACAACGACATGCTCGGCGTCGACCTGGTGCTGCCCGACTTCACCTGGCTCGTCGAGCGCTCCGACGACATCGTCGGTTGCGTGCTGACGCACGGCCACGAGGACCACATCGGTGGCCTGTCGTACCTGCTGCGTGAGGCGTCGTTCCCGCTGTTCGGCACCGAGCTCACCCTCGGGTTGGCCAAGGGACGCATCGAAGAGGCCGGGCTGCTCAAGCGGACCGAGCTCGTCGTGGTCGAGGACGGCGAGCGCTGGGAGATCGGTCCGTTCGACGTCGAGTTCATCCCGGCGACGCACTCGGTGCCCCAGGGTGTCGCGACCGCGATCCACACCCCGCAGGGCACGATCCTGCACACCGGTGACTTCAAGATCGACCTGACGCCCGTCGACGGTCGCCTCACGAACCTGTCACGCATCGGCGCCCTCGCCGACGGCGACGGCATCCGTCTGCTGCTCGCGGACTCCACCAACGCCGATCAGGCGGGCCACTCGCGCTCCGAGACGAGCGTCGGCAAGGTGCTCTACAGCCTCATGCACGAGCTCGAGGGACGGCGGCTGATCATCGCCTGCTTCGCGAGCCACATCCACCGGATCCAGCAGCTCGCGGACGCCGCGATCCAGTTCGGGCGCGTCATCGCACCGCTGGGCCGCTCGATGAAGCGCAACATCACGATGGCCCGTGAGATGGGCCTGTTGACGATTCCCGACACGTCGCTCATCGACATAGAGCAGGTCGACCGCTACGAGCCCGGCCAGGTGCTGGTGCTCTCCACCGGCTCACAGGGCGAGCCGATGTCGGCGCTCACGCTGCTCGCCGCCAACGAGAACCGCTGGCTCAAGGTCACCCCCGATGACACCGTGATCCTGTCGTCGCACCCCATCCCCGGCAACGAGAACGCCGTGACCAAGGTGATCGACAACCTCTTCCGTCAGGGCGCGGACGTCGTGCACTCCGGGCTGTCCGACGTGCACGCGACCGGTCACGCCAAGGCCGAGGAGCTGAAGCTCTACCACTCGATCGCCAAGCCGGACTGGTTCGTGCCGGTGCACGGCGAGTACCACCACCTGGTCGCGCACGCCCGACTGGCCGCGGTGATGGGCACGCCCGAGGACCACATCCTCATCGCCGAGGACGGCGACCGTCTGGTCCTCGACGACGCAGGCCTGCGCCCGGCGGGTCGAGTGCCCGCGGAGTACGTCTACGTGCACGGCACCGTCGGCGACATCGGCACCGGCGTCCTCCGCGACCGCCGCATCCTGGCCGACGACGGCGTCGTCGCCGTGATCGTCTGCGTCGACCGCAAGAAGCGCCGGCTCGTCTCGGGCCCCGAGATCGCGACCCGTGGCTGGATCTACGAGCCGGAGTCGGGCGAGCTGCTCGACGAGCTCGTCGACCGGGTGAAGGCGTCGGTCGAGAAGGCGCTGGCCGACAACGCCGATGTCTCCGGACTCGAGCGGGCGGTTCGCCGTGCATCGGGCGGTTTCGTGGCGGACCGGACCCGTCGCCGGCCGATGATCGTCCCGGTCGTGCTCGAGGCCTGAACAGGCGTCACTCGGTCAGTGCCGCGCCACTGTCGGTGGGGCTGAGTACCGTGGTCGAGGCGTGGCAACCCGACAGAAGACCTCCTCCACCAAGAGCACGCGCAAGCAGCCGGCTGCCCGGTCGGCTTCGTCGCGCTCGTCCTCGGCCAAGAAGTCGACGGCCACGCGCACGACGAAGAACACCCGGGCAGCTGCCGCAGCGCCCCCACCCGGCCTGCTGCGCCACCTGGTCGACGGCCACGGTCACGATCTGTGGGGTGTCGCGGCGCTCATCCTGGCCGTGCTGGTCGGCGTCGGTGTCTACAGCGACGCCGGGGGAGTGGTCGGCTCGTCGCTCGGCGACCTGACCGGTTCGCTGGTCGGCCGCCTCGAGGTGCTGGTGCCGCCCGCGCTGGTGGCGCTCGGCGTGTTGCTCATCCGTGGTCCGAAGGCGCCCCAGGAACCCGTCGACGAGATCACCGACGACGTGCACCGTGCGCCGGTGCTGCGTTGGCTGGGCGTCGGCCTCGGCGTCATCGTGGTCGCCGGTCTGCTCGACCTGTTCCTCGCCGAGGACCGCACCCTCGACGAGTTCGGCTTCGGCGCCTACGCACCGGGCGGCGGGCTGCTCGGCGCGGTCCCCGGTGGCCTGGCGCTGCTGGTCGGCCGCTGGGGCGCCATGGCGGTGCTGGTGCTGCTCGGCCTCGTCGCTGCCAGCCTGATCAGCGGCTGGTCGCTGCGTCAGATGTCCTCGGCGGTCGCCGATGCCGCCTCGCCCGCGGTGCACGCGTTGCGCGACTGGGTGTCGGATCTCTTCAACCTCGGCCCCGACGTCGACCTGAGCGACGGCGCCCAGGACGCCGCGCCCGCACTGTTCGACCAGGACGCCGACGCCCCCGCCACACCCAAGCCGAAGCCCAGGCGCAAGAAGGACGAACCGGTCGCCGGTCCGGGCGACGTCTCCGTCGTCGTCGCCGACGCACAGGTCTACGACGGCGACCCCGCCCACACCGAGCAGCTCGAGATCGGCCTCGGCCCCGGCGCCGAGGGTTCCGCGTGGCGTCTGCCGCCGAAGAAGCTGCTCGGACTGTCCGGCAAGCGCACGGTCGACACCAAGGCCGTCGAGGCGCGCGGGCGGGTGCTCGAAGGTGCGCTCGCCGAACACGGCGTCGAGACCCGGCTCATCGGCATGGTCGTCGGCCCGACGGTCACCCGCTACGAGCTCGAGCTCGGCGTCGGGGTCAAGGTCGCCCGCCTCACCAGCCTGCACAAGGACATCGCCTACGCCATGGCGTCGCCCGACGTCCGCATCCTGGCGCCCATCCCGGGCCGTCAGGCCATCGGCGTCGAGGTGCCGAACAAGGACCGCCAGGTGGTCAACCTGGGCGACATCCTCGCCTCGGAAGAGGCACACCGTGCGACGCATCCGCTCGAGGTGGGCGTCGGCCGCGACATCGAGGGCACGGCCGTCCTCATGAACCTGGCCAAGATGCCGCACATGCTCATCGCCGGTCAGACCGGCGCCGGCAAGTCCTCGTGCATCAACTCGATCATCACGTCGATCCTCATGCGGGCGACGCCCGAGCAGGTCCGGATGATCCTCATCGACCCCAAGCAGGTCGAGCTCACCCAGTACAACCGCATCCCGCACCTGCTCACCCAGGTGGTGACCAACCCGAAGAAGGCGGCCAACGCCCTCAACTGGGCGGTCAAGGAGATGGAGATCCGCTACGACCTGCTCTCCGAGGTCGGCGTGCGAGACATCACCGGCTACAACGCGGCCTTCGATCGTGGTGACCTGCAGCCCGATCCGGGCGTCGAGCGCGAGTTCAAGCGGCTGCCGTTCATCCTCGTCGTCGTCGACGAGCTCGCGGACCTGATGATGGTCGCGTCGCGTGACGTCGAGGAGTCGATCACCCGCATCGCCGCCAAGGCCCGTGCCGTGGGCATCCACCTGGTGATCGCCACGCAGCGCCCGTCGGTGAACGTGATCACCGGTGTCATCAAGGCCAACATCCCGTCGCGGCTCGCCTTCGCAGTGGCGTCGGCGACCGACTCGAAGGTCATCCTCGACCAGCTCGGCGCCGAACGACTCGTCGGCCAGGGCGACATGCTGCTGCTCGGTGCCGGCTCGTCGGCCGCGCAGCGCATCCAGGGCTCGTGGGTCGAGGAGTCCGAGGTCGCCGCGATCGTCGGCCAGTGGCGCAAGCAGACCCCGGTCATCGAGGACCACTACGTCAAGGGCGTCGCCGACGAAGAGGTGGCCGGCGGCGGCAGCTCGTCGGGTGGCTCCGTCGGCGGGGGCGGCGACGACGACGAGATGATGGCCCAGGCGATGGAGCTCGTCGTCCGCAGCGGACTCGGGTCGACCTCGATGCTGCAGCGCAAGCTCAAGGTCGGCTTCGCCCGCGCCGGGCGGCTGATGGACCTGCTCGAGGAGCGTGGTGTGGTCGGACCGTCCGAGGGCTCCAAGGCCCGGACCGTGATGATGACCCCCGAGGAGCTCGACAACATGATCGAGGCCGGCGAGCTCTGACGCTGGCTACCGTGCGGGTGTGACCGACACCACATCGCTGCCGACCGAGTACCGCACGATCGCCACGGGGCTGAGGTTCCCCGAGGGCCCGGTCCCGTTGCGCGACGGCTCGGTGCTCGTCGTCGAGATCGAGCGTGGCACCCTGAGCCGGGTCGCACCCGACGGACAGGTCACCGTCGTCGCCGACTGCGGTGGCGGACCGAACGGTTGTGCGATCGGCCCGGACGGCTCGGCGTGGATCACGAACAACGGCGGCTGCTTCGGTTGGATCGACCTGGGCACCCTGATCCTGCCCGGTCCGCTGCCCGAGGACTGGACCGGCGGCTCGATCCAGAAGGTCGACCTGGCCACCGGCGCGGTCGAGACCGTCTACGACTCCTGTGACGGCCGACCGCTCCGTGCGCCGAACGACCTGGTGTTCGACCGGCACGGCGGCTTCTGGTTCACCGACCACGGCGTGCGCGACGGACGCAGCTCGGATCGGACCGGCGTCTTCTACGCGGCGGCCAACGGCTCGTCGATCACCGAGGTCATCTTCCCGCTCGACGCCCCGAACGGCATCGGCCTGTCACCGGCGGGGGACCGGGTCTACGTGGCCGAGACGCACACCGGGCGGGTCTGGGCGTGGAGCGTGCCCGAGCCGGGAGTGGCCGTCGGCACCGGTCTGCTCGAACCCCACGGCGAGCTGCTCGCCGGGCTCGAGGGCTATCAGCTGCTCGACTCCCTGGCGGTGGACGGCGAGGGCAACGTCTGCGTCGGGACGCTGAACAACGGTGGCATCACGGTGATCTCGCCCGACGGCTCCTCGGTCCGGCACCTCCCGATCGACGACCCGCTCGTCACGAACATCGCCTTCGGTGGCGACGACCTGCGCACCGCGTACGTGACCGCCTCGGGCACCGGTCGACTGCTCGCCGTGGACTGGCCCGTCGACGGTCTCGAGCTCGCGCACCACGCCTGATGGGGCGGCGCGGCCCTCGCCCTAGACTGGCGCGACCGTGACACGCACTTTCTGGGTCGAGACGCTCGGCTGCCCCAAGAACCAGGTCGATTCCGACAAGTTGACCGGCAGCCTCCTGACCGACGGTCTGGTGCCGGCCGATTCGCCCGACGACGCCGACCTGGTGGTCGTCAACACCTGTGCCTTCATCGGTGAAGCCCGCGAGGAGAGCGTCGCGACCATCCTGGCGCTCGACGAGCACCGTGCCGAGGGCTCCGAGCTGGTCGTGACCGGCTGCATGGCGCAGCGCTACGGCGACGAGCTGGCCGAGGCGCTGCCCGAGGTCGACGCGGTCACCGGGTTCGGCGTGGCGGTGAACCTGACCACGAAGCCGGCGTCGCGCACCTTGTTCGCCACCGACGAAGCGGTCCCCGCGCTCGACCTGCTCAACCTGTCGCGACCGCCCTCCCAGCACCCGTGGGCCTACGTGAAGGTCGCCGAGGGCTGCGACAAGGCGTGCGGCTTCTGTGCGATCCCGTCGTTCCGCGGCCCCCAGGACTCCCGTCCCATGGACTCGATCCTGGCCGAGGTCGAGTCGCTCCAGGTCCGAGAGGTCGTGCTGATCGCCCAGGACCTGGCGGCCTACGGGCGTGACGCCGGCGTCGGCACCAAGTCGATCGTGCCGCTCGTGCAGGCGATCTCCGAGCGTGTCGACTGGGTCCGCCTGCTGTACCTGTACCCCTCGGAGCTGACCGATCCGCTGATCGAGCTGATGGCCGCCGGACCCGTGCCGTACTTCGACCTGTCGCTGCAGCACGTCTCGGCGCCGCTCGTGCGCCGCATGCGCCGCTGGGGCAACGGCGAGAAGTACCTGCAGCGCATCGACCAGATCCGATCGCTGCGAGCGGACGCGACGTTCCGGTCGAACTTCATCGTCGGCTACCCGGGTGAGACCGAGGCCGACCACGATCAGCTGCTCGCCTTCGTCGAGACCGCACAGCTCGACTGGTGCGGCTTCTTCTCGTACTCCGCCGAGGACGGCACCTACGCCGCCGAGCTCGACGGCCAGGTCCCCGACGGGCTCGTCGAGGACCGACTTGCCGAGCTGCGTGCCCTGCAGGACGACATCAGCGCCGCGCGACGCGACGAGCTGATCGGCAGCGAGCTCACCGTGCTGGTCGACGAGCCCGGCGTCGCCCGCTCGCATCGCGAAGCACCCGAGATCGACGGCATCGTCGTGGTGCCCGACGACCTGGCCGTGGGCGAGTTCCACCGGGTCGTCGTGCACGGCGCCGAAGGCCCCGACCTGCACGCCCGACCGGCCCGGACCGCTCCGTGACCAGTCAGGCCCAACCGTCGTTCGGGCCGTCCGCGTTGATGACGCCCGCGAACGTCATCACGATCGTCCGACTGCTGCTCGCACCGGTCGCGTTCGTGATGATCATCCGCCAGGAGTCGAGCTGGCCGCTGTTCGCCCTGTGGTTCGTGATCACCACGTCCGACAGCCTCGACGGCTACCTGGCCCGCAAGCAGGGGACCACCCGCTCCGGTGCGTTCCTCGACCCGTTGGCCGACAAGGTGCTCGCCCTCGGAGGGCTGTGGGCGATGGTGCTCGGCGGCAGGTTCTGGTGGCTGCCCGTGGTGCTCATCACCGTGAGAGAGGCGTTCATCTCGGCGTTCCGCTCGTACTGGGGACGTCGAGGACTCGCCGTGCAGGCCTCGAAGGTCGCGAAGGCCAAGACCTTCCTGCAGTTCGGCGCGGTCGGCTGGGTGGTGTGGCCCTGGACGACCGACCTGCACTGGCTCGCCGACACCTTCCTGTGGCTCGGCGTCGCCGTCGCCTGGATCAGCGCGGCGCAGTACGTCATCGCCGGTTCGCAGGCGACCTCGACGATGGCCCGGGACTGACCAGCGCCCACCGGGGACGCGCTGCGCTGAGTAGCGTGCCGACCATGCGCACCGAGGTCGTCGCCGTCGGAACCGAGCTCCTGTTGGGGCAGATCACCGACACCAACTCGTCGTGGATCGGCGAGCAGCTCGCCCTGGCAGGGCTCGACACCTTCTTCCAGACGAAGGTGGGCGACAACATCGACCGGATCGTGTCCACGATCGAGTTGGCGCTCACCCGCAGCGACGCCGTCATCTGCTGCGGTGGGCTCGGACCCACCCAGGACGACCTGACCCGTGACGCGATCGCCAAGGTCATGGGCGTCCCGCTCGAGGCGGACGAGGCGATGGAGGAGCGCATCATCTCGATGTTCTCCGGGCGTTCGCGCCGCATGCCGATGAACAACCTGCGTCAGGCCCAGAAGCCGGTCGGGGCGTCGTTCATCGAGCAGATGCCGGGCACCGCGCCGGGGCTGGTCTGCCCGCTCGAGTGGACCCTGCCCGACGGTTCGACCATTGAGAAGGTGATCTACGCGGTGCCCGGGGTCCCGTGGGAGATGAAGGAGATGGTGCTCGGCACCGTGCTGCCCGACATCCAGCAGCGGGCGGGCATCACCGCCGTCATCGGCAGCCGCACCCTGCGCACCTGGGGCGAGTCGGAGTCGGGGCTCGCCGAGCTGCTCGCCGGCCGCATCGACGAGCTCGACGAGCTCGGCAACCCGACGATCGCCTTCCTCGCCTCGGGCATGGAGGGACTGAAGGTGCGGATCACGGCCAAGGGCGCGACGGCACAGGAGCTCGCCGCGGTGCTCGACGCCGAAGATGCGGTCGTGCGAGCGATCCTCGGGCCCGTCGTCTTCGGCATCGACGACGACACGATGGAGTCCGTCGTGCTCGACATGCTGCGCGGACGAGGCCTGACCCTGGCGGTGGCCGAGTCCCTCACCGGCGGCATGATCGGCTCGCGACTGGTCGACCACCCGGGGGCCAGCGACGTGTTCCGGGGCAGCATCGTGTCGTATGCCTCCGAGGTGAAGTTCGACCTGCTGGGCGTACCGCGTGGC
>JALYWI010000005.1 GCA_030852785.1 Actinomycetota bacterium | reverse complement strand
CCTCGGACGCGTTCTTCCCGTTCCGCGACGGACTCGACGCAGCGGCCGAGGCCGGCGCGACCGCCGTTATCCAGCCGGGTGGCTCGATCCGCGACGACGAGGTCATCGCCGCGGCGAACGAAGCGGGCCTGGCGATGGTGTTCACCGGTGAGCGGCACTTCAAGCACTGAGGGCGCACCGCGGTGTCGGCCCGTCCCGGACGGAGGGGATCCGGAACCCGGTGACAGCGGACCCGGCGCGTTCCTAGACTCGTCTGCGGAGACAACGATGTCGGCCGTCCTCGAACGGCCGCAGAGTCGAGGAGGTGCCCGTTGAGGACACACCACCGCCCCGCACCGCTGCAGCGTCGGACGTCGGGCTTCCGGCGTCCGTCCGCATCGAACCGGCCGCCTCGTGACCCAGTGCAGAACGACGGCGACGCACCGGTGTCGGGCGCTGGGGTCGGGACCGCGCCGGCCGCTGCGGTCCCGGAGCACCTCGCTCCCGTCGCCGAGCGCGTCGCTCCGCTGCTCGAGGCGTTCTTCCCGGCAGGTGCGCCGCTCCGGTTCACGTTCTGGGACGACAGCTCGACGGGCCCGGAGGTCGAGGCGGGTTCGGTCAGGGTGTGTTCCCCGGACGCGTTGCGGCGCCTCGTGTGGGCGCCGGGCGAGCTCGGCCTCGGCCGCGCGTACGTCGCAGGTGAGCTCGAGATCGAGGGTGACGTCATCGCGGTCCTCGGGTTGTTGGAGCATGCAGCGCAGATCCGCCCGGACCTCCGCTCGACCCCCTCGGCGGTGAGCGCGATCCGCTCCGTCGGCGGGTTGGGACTGCCGATCGCCCCACCACGCGAAGAGGCCCACCCCCGCGGCCGGCTGCACTCTCCCGGGCGTGACGCCGCGGCGATCAGCCACCACTACGACGTCGGGAACGACTTCTACCGGCTCGTGCTGGGCCCGTCGATGACCTACTCGTGCGCCCGGTTCGTGGACGACACGACGTCACTCGAGGACGCGCAGGCCGCGAAGTTCGAGCTGGTGTGCCGCAAGCTCGGGTTGCACGAGCGTCCCGGGGCGACGCTGCTCGACGTCGGCTGCGGCTGGGGATCGCTCGCGATGCATGCCGCCGAGCACCACGGTGCGCGGGTCGTCGGGGTGTCGATCAGCCACGAGCAGGTGGTCGCCGCCCGAGAGCGGGTCGCCGCTGCGGGTCTGTCGGACCTGGTCGAGATCCGGGAGCAGGACTACCGGGACCTGAGCGGCGAGCGCTTCGACGCGATCTCGTCGATCGGCATGTTCGAGCACGTCGGCGCCCGCCGCATCCCGCAGTACTTCGAGACGCTGCGCGACCTGCTCGGCGAGGAAGGCCGGTTGCTGAACCACGCCATCTCGTCGGTGGGCGGCTCGAAGATCGGTCGGCGCAGCTTCGTCGGCCGCTACGTGTTCCCCGACGGCGAGCTGATCGACGTCGGCCAGGTGGTGCTGGCGATGGAGGCGTCGGGGTTCGAGGTGCGCGACGTCGAGTCGCTCCGCGAGCACTACGAGCGCACCCTCCGCGCCTGGGTCGCGAACCTCGAGGCGGACTGGGACCGAGCCGTCGAGCTGGTCGGCCCGGCACGAGCGCGGGTGTGGCGCCTCTACATGGCCGGCTCGGCGAACGGCTTCCACGACGGCGGCATCGGCGTGCACCAGGTGCTGGGCGTCGTGCCCGACGCGCACGGCACGAGCGGCATGCCGCTCACCAGGGCCGACTTCGTCTGATCGGGACGGCGCGGCCGGGTGCAGCCGTCGCCTGCCGAGTGCAGCCGTCAGCCGTCACTCGTCGAAGAGGTACTCCGACATCGCGATGCTGCGCAGCCGGGACATGTCGAAGACGGTGCCGACGCTGTCGAGCATCACCGTGAGGTTCTCGAGGTCACCGAGGTGGAACGCCTCGATGTCGGCGACGAGCCCCTCGGACTCCCAGCTCTCGACGACGATCCCGTCGACCGGTGGCGCCCCGGGTGTCACCGGGTGCACCACGGTGTTGCGCACGTAGCGCAACCTCGGCTGCAGCTCCTCGGACATGGGGGACTGGTGGCCGTACCAGAACTCCCTGAAGGTGCGCGGGTCGAGCAGCGGGTTGCGGTGCACGGTCGCCAGCGTGACGAGGCCGGGTGATCGTGTGCCGCTCGGCCAGTCCCTGGGCGTACCGCGACGCTGCCCGAACTCGGAGTAGATCGACTCGGTGACGAGGTAGCCGTCGACGCGCTCGCCGATCGCCGCGACGGCGTCGTCGATGCCGTCGCGCAGGTCGTGCGACGGCAGCCACAACGAGACCGCCGCCCGGAGCGGGAGTTCGCCCCCGGGGCTCGGCATGGGGCCCGCGATGTCCACCCGGTCGTCGCACAGGTGGACCGAGACCTGCGATGCGCCGGCGTCTCGCAGCCGGGGAACGACCTGGTCGAGCGCCGTTGCCCTCAGTTCGGCGCCGTCGACGCTGGCGCGCACGCGTGCGAGGTAGATCAGCTTCTCCACGGCTCAGCCGATCCGTGTGGTGGTGCCGAGTTCCTTGCGCCGTGCCATCCACGCACCGACGACCTCGCCGAACTTCTGCGGGTTGTAGACGTCCTCTTCGTAGGACCACAACCCGTCGCCGGCGTAGTGGAGGATGGTGATGTTGTACTCCTGGTGGATCGAACCGTCGCCCGGATCCTCGAGGCGGTTCCACACCTGGCAGACGATCCAGCCCCGCTCCTCGTCGATCACGTACCACTCGATCGGGAACGACGTGAACGCGTTGTTCGGCCACTCGTTCATCGAGGTCTGGATCCACTCGTAGATGGCCTCTCGGCCCTCGAAGCGGCCGAAGAGGTGCTCGTAGTAGGTGGCGTCCTCGGTGAAGAGGTCCGCCCATTCACGCCACTCCTGTCGTCGGCCGGCCTCGTGCGCCGCCTCCTGGTAGCGCGCGAACGCCTGCTCGATCTCGTCCCGACTGAAGCTGCCCATCGGGCCATCCTGCCAGAGCGGCTCAGTCGGGCGGCGGCCAGACCAGACCGGCGACCCGGAGCAGGTCGACGGTGGCACGCAGGGGGAGCCCGATGACCGTCGTCGGGTCGCCGTCGATGCCCTCGACGAGGAACGCGCCGATGCCCTGCACGGCGTACGAGCCCGCCTTGTCCATGGGCTCGCCCGTCGCGACGTACCACTCCCGCTCCGCAGGTTCGGTCGGGGCCATCCGGACCACGGCACGGGCGAGCACCGCGTGCTCGATCCCGTCGGGGTCGATGACGACCACCGAGCTCAGGACCTCGTGGGCCGAACCCGACAGGCGTTCGAGCGTGTCGAGCGCGTCCTGCGAGTCGAGCGGTTTGCCGAGCGGCTCGCCGTCGACGACGACGGCGGTGTCGGCCGCGACGACGATGACCCCGGGGTGGCGTCGCTCGACGGCGTGGGCCTTGTCGGCCGACACGCGCAACACGTACTCCTCGGCGCTCTCACCCGGGAGCCGCGACTCGTCCACGTCGGCGGGGTCGACCACGACATCGAGGCCGAGTCGACCCAGGAGCTCGCTGCGACGTGGCGATGCGGAGGCGAGCACGAGTGGCGTCATGCGGCGTTCATCCTCCGGAGACCAGCGCCTCGGCCCCGCGGGGCAGGGCGACGTCCGCGTCGGGGTCGACGAGCCAGCCCTCGGGCAGCGCGACCTTCTTGAGGGCGTTGGAGTGGCTGCGGACGATGCGCTCCGCACCGTCGGGTGCGGGCACGTCCGGGTCGAGTCGGTCGAGCAGCGCCTCGATGTCGCGCATGGTCGCGACCTGTCCGGCGTCGCGTCGCACGGTGCCGCCGACGGCGTACCCCTTCAGGTACCAGGCCAGGTGCTTGCGGAAGTGCGCCAGACGTTCCTCGCCGTGCTGCCACTCGACGATCAACGTCGCATGCCGTCGGATCACGTCGGCCACCTCGCCGAGCGTCGGCGCGGGAGGGGGCGCGGCACCGGTGAACGCCGCCTCGAGCTCGGCGAAGAGCCATGGACGGCCGAGGCACCCTCGGCCCACCACGACGCCGTCGCAACCGGTGCTCGCAACCATGTCGAGGGCGTCGGCGGCGGAGAAGACGTCGCCGTTGCCGAGCACCGGGATGCTGGTCACCGCCGACTTCAGCTCCGCGATGCGCTCCCAGTGGGCCGGCGGCGCGTAGTGCTGCAGCGCGGTCCGGGCGTGCAGGGCCACCGAGGCGGCGCCCTCCTCCTCGGCGATCCGCCCGGTGTCGAGGAAGGTCATGTGGTCGTCGTCGATCCCGAGTCGGAACTTCACCGAGACCGGCACCCGTCCACCCGACTCCGCGTCCGACGCCCGGACCGCGGCGCGGATCACGTCTCGCAGCAGCCGACGCTTGTAGGGCAGCGCGGCGCCGCCGCCGTTGCGGGTGACCTTCGCCGCCGGGCATCCGAAGTTCATGTCCAGGTGGTCGACGCGGTCCTCGGCGATCAGGCGTCGCGCCGCCTCGCCGAGGGTCACGGGGTCGGTGCCGTAGAGCTGCAGCGAACGGATCCGCTCGGACGGGTGGAACCGAGCGAGCTCCCACGAGGCGGCATGGCCCTCGAGCAGCGCTCGGGCGGTGACCATCTGGTTGACGAACAGGCCACCGCCGAACGACGCGCACAGCACGCGGAACGGCGCGTCGGTGACGCCGGCCATCGGCGCGAGCACCACCGGTGGTGCGAGCGCGATCGATCCGATCCGCAGCGGGGGAGTGGGAGGCACGGCTCCAGTGTGACCCAGAGGCGTTGCCATCGCATCCTCGGGCGGGTACCGTGGGATCGATGACTCCTGCGTCGAGCCTCCTCCTTCTGCACTAGGCGAGCCCGCTCCAGCCGGCTCGCCGAACCTCCTGCGTCCTCGCAGGAGGTTCTTTGGTTTTCGGGGCGCCGACAGGTCGCCCCCGGGAACCTGGCGAGCCGGAACGTCATCATCCGTCCCACACCGCGAACCCAGAACAGGAACACCATGTCACCGGAACCCGTACACGCGAAGAAGATGCCCTTCGACAAGTACCGGCCGTTCCTTCCCCTCGGTGGACCGGGCGGAGGCCTGGCCGATCGCACCTGGCCGGACCGCCGCATCGAGGCCGCGCCGCTGTGGTGCTCGGTCGATCTGCGCGACGGCAACCAGGCGTTGATCGACCCGATGGACCCGGTGCGCAAGCTGCGCATGTTCCAGACGCTCGTCGCGATGGGCTTCAAGGAGATCGAGGTCGGCTTCCCGTCCGCGTCGCAGCCCGACTTCGACTTCGTGCGCCAGCTCATCGACGAGGACCACATCCCCGACGACGTCACCATCCAGGTGCTGGTCCAGTGCCGCGAGGAGCTGATCGACCGCACCTACGAGTCGATCGCCGGCGCGAAGCAGGCGATCGTGCACTTCTACAACTCGACGTCGATCCTGCAGCGCCGGGTCGTGTTCGGCCTCGACCGGGACGGCATCACCGACATCGCCGTACGCGCCGCCCGATACGCCCGGTCCCTCGAGTCGACGATCCCGGGGACCGCAGTGCGTTACGAGTACTCACCCGAGTCGTTCACGGGCACCGAGCCCGACTACGCCATCGAGATCTGCGCGGCGGTCATGGATGCACTCGAACTGCGTCCCGACGAGCAGCTGATCCTGAACCTGCCCGCCACGGTCGAGTGCTACACGCCGAACCTGTACGCGGACGTCATCGAGTACATGCACCGGAACCTGCCGAACCGCGACCAGGTCGTGCTGTCACTGCACCCGCACAACGACCGCGGCACGGCCGTCGCCGCCGCCGAGATGGGCGTCATGGCCGGCGCGGACCGGGTCGAGGGCACGCTGTTCGGCAACGGCGAGCGCACCGGCAACGTCGACGTCGTCACCCTCGCCATGAACCTGTTCACCCAGGGTGTCGACCCCGAGCTCGACATGTCCGACATCGACGCGCTGCGCCGCACCGCGGAGTACTGCAACCGGCTGCCCGTGCACGAGCGGCACCCCTACGTCGGCGACCTCGTCTACACGGCGTTCTCCGGCTCGCACCAGGACGCGATCAAGAAGGGCACCGAGGCGCTCGCCGCCACGGCTGCGGCCGCGGGTCACGAACCCGGCGACTACGAGGTGTGGGAGGTCCCGTACCTGCCGCTCGACCCGGCGCACGTCGGTCGCACCTACGAGGCGGTCATCCGGGTCAACAGCCAGTCCGGCAAGGGTGGCGTCGCCTACGTGATGAAGACCGAGCACGGGCTCGACCTGCCCAGACGACTGCAGATCGAGTTCTCGCGGACGATCCAGCACATCACCGAGGACTCCGGCACCGAGATCAGTCCCGACTCCATGTGGACCGAGTTCACCGCCGCGTACCTCGAGGACCGGCCCGACGGGGTGCAGCTCCGGTCGGCCGAGGTGACCACCACGGACGACGGGGCCACGGTCGTCGCGCAGCTGCTCGTCGAGGGTGAGCCCCGCACGGTCAAGGGCGAGGGCGGGGGTCCGATCGCGGCCTTCGTGCACGCCCTGGGCGAGGACCCGATCATCGGCGCCGGCTCGTTCCGACTCGACGTGCTCGACTACGCGGAGCACGCCGTGGCGGTCCGGGGAGTCTCGGGCGGCGCAGATGCCACCGCCGCCGCCTACGTCGAGGCGAAGTCGGCCGACGGGACCGTGCACTGGGGCGTGGGGCTCCACGAGAGCATCCTCACCGCCTCGCTGCGCGCCGTCGTCTCGGCGGTGAACCGCCACCGAGAGCTGGGCTGATCCGCAGCGGCCGGCTCAGCGCCCGGTCGTGATGTAGTCGTGCAGGTGGCGGGTCTCGTCCTCGAGCTCGGTGACCCGCCACTTCACGACGTCGCCGATGCTGACGATGCCCGAGAGCACCCCGTCGACCTCGACGGGCAGGTGACGGATCCGGTGCTCGGTCATGAGCCGCATCAGGTCCTCGGCGGCGTCGTCGGGGGCACAGGTGCGCACCTGCTCGGTCATCACCGTGGTGACGGACTCCGCCAGGGCGAGCTCACCGCGTTCGGCCAGACGACACACCACGTCCCGTTCGGTGATGATCCCCTCGATGTGGCGCCCGTCGGTCGACACGACCAGTGCGCCCACACCTCTGAGCCGGAGGACGTCCGCCACGTCCGCCACGGTCGCGTGCGGAGAGATCGTCGTGACGGTCGCTCCCTTGGAGGCGAGGATTCCGGAGACTCTCATGGCCGACCTCCCAGTCGGTGGATGTCGCCTCCACAGTATGCCCCTCGACCCCGTGTGTGTCACCGGTCACGTCTCGCCAGGTCACAGGTCCCGCGGTCCGGCGATGGCGCCGCATCCGTCGGTGACGAGGCCAGACTGACGTCATGGACGCTCGGGAGCTGATGGCTCGCTTCGCCGACCACGTCGATCACCACCACCCTCGACTGGGGTCGCGCCTGCTGCGCGCCCGCTACGGCGGCCTGCGGGTCACGGAACCGAACCGGACGCTCGCGGCGGGGGTGCTGATCGGCGGTCTGGGCGTCGGGGCGCTCTCCCGGCGTCTGATCGCCTCGCTGACCCGCGGTCGACTGCGTGTCCAGCTGTGGCTCGTCGGCATCCTCGGTCCGCTGCTCGCCTGGTCCGCGCTGTGGCGGTGGGACTCGATGCGCTGGCGCCGGCGCCACGTGGTGCTCGTGCTCGACCTGCCCTCGCAGCAACTCGACCGCGTGGTCGACGAGCTCGGCGAGCGGGGGCTCCAGGTCGAGCGGTGGGACGGACCCCGAGGCGTCGGCGGTGCGTCCACCGGCCTGAGCTGCCGGCTCGGTGACCTGCGACGGGTCAACGCCGGGCTCGACGAGCTCGCCGCAGCCCCACCCGCCTGAGCGAGACGGCGACGGGGCCGTCAGCCGCCGTTGGTCGAGGAGCTGCTGGTCCCTGACCCGGAACCGGTCGCGGTGCCCGTCGTGCCGTTGCCGTTCGTGCCGTTGTTGTTCGTGCCGTTGTTGTTCGTGCCGGAGCCGCTCGAGTTGGTGCCGCTCCTGCCCGTGCCCGGGTCGGAGGAGTTGATGCCGGTGTCCTGGTCGCCCTGGCCCTCCGCGGTCGTCGTCGTGCCGTCGTCGCCGGCGTTCTGCAGCAACGCCGAGTAGTTGGCGACCAGGCCGAGGCACTCGCCCTCGATGCCCTTGGCCGCGAGCACGCGACGCACGGATGCGGTCACCTGCTCCGCCGGGATCTGTCCGGTGGTGATCGCCTCGGTGAGCAGCTGGTGTGCCGGTTCCACCACGTCGGTGCCCGACAGCAGCGCGATGTCGGCACCTGCCGCGATCGAACGGCGAGCGGCCTCGTCCTGGGCGACGGTGTTGACGACGGCGCCCATGCCCAGGCTGTCGGTGATCACCAGACCCTGGAAACCCTGTCGGCCGCGGAGCTCGTCGGTGATCGCGGCGCGGGACAGGCTCGCCGGTTCCGCTTCGCCGGTGAGCCCCGGCACCGTCGAGTGGGCGACCATGATCGCCGGCACTCCGGCGGCGATGAGTCGGTCGAAGGGCACCATGTCCTTCGCTCGCAGTGCGTCGACCGGCGCGAGCGCATCGAGTGCGAGGTGCGGATCCGAGTCGCCGCCACCGATGCCGGGCCAGTGCTTGACCACGGAGATGATGCCGGCGCGCTGCTGGGCCTCGACGATCGCGACGGTGAAATCCGCGACCACGTTCGGGTCGTCGCCGAAGGAGCGGGTGCCCAGGTCCGAGCCGCTGCCGACGTCCGCGACCGGCCCGAAGTTCATGTTGAACCCGAGGCCCACCATCTCGGCGGCGTAGTCGCCGAGCTCGGTCGCCGCCTCCTCGGGTGTGCCGTCGGCGAGCTTCGCGGCCGAGGGCAGGTCACCGAGGGAGAGCCGCAGCCGTTGCACGGTGCCGCCCTCCTCGTCGCTGGCGACGAAGGGCTTCAGCGGGGCGCCGGCGACCGCGTCGGCGACCTCGTCGGCGACGTCCGAGGACTGACGGCCCTTGAGGCCGAATCCGCCGACCTTGCCGGCCGTGAGCACCTCGGTGGCGTTCTGGGGCGCGGTCACCATGACCATCAACATCTGTGCGGCCTGGGCGGCGGGTGGCAGGGCCTCTGCGCAGTCGGGCGGCAACGTGGTCGTGGTCGCCTCGACCTCTTCCTCGGGTGTCGAGACCTCGACCTGGGTCGACGACGTGCCGGTGCATCCAGCGGCCAGCAGCGCCCCTGCGGCCACCGCGGCGGCCGCCACGCGTCGGGTCAGGGTCGCCTTCGTCGTGGATCCTGGCATCGCCGTGACGCTAGTGGTGACCGCCCGACGGGGCGACACCACCCCGGCCGAGGCGGTCGACGCCCGTGCGCGTCGCTGGAAGACTGACCCGATGCCCACGCTGCCCAACGCCCTCCTCGACCGTGTCACGGATCCGTCGGCGGACCCCGCCGTGGACCGGTCCCGCCTGACCTTCGCCGCCGGCCTCATCGGGATGGGCGTGTTGCACTTCGTCGTGCCGAAGCCGTTCGAGAAGATCGTGCCGAAGTGGATCCCGTGGCGACGCGGCGCCGTGCTCTGGTCGGGTGTCGCCGAGCTCGCCTCGGGTGCCCTGCTCGCCATGCCGGCCACCACGAAGGCGGGAGGATGGCTCGCCGCGGGGACGATCGTGGCGGTGTACCCGGCGAACCTCCAGATGGCGGTCGACGCCACCCGGAACCCCGACGCCGGGAAGTTCGCGACGGCGGTGACCTGGTTGCGCCTGCCGCTGCAGGTCCCGATGGTGTTGCGGGCGCTGCGCTACACCCGCTGACGCCACCGACGTCCTCGGCGCTCCGTCGATGGGCCAGGGTGATGTCGGTGCCGCACCGGGTGGAGACGCGAGCGTCGCTCCGTACACTCCACGGCGAGGCGCACCTGCGCCAGACCTTCGCCTCGCCACCCCCACCCATGACGAACTCCGAGCCCAACCGATCCGACGAGTACTACCGCGTCGTCCTCGACGCGTCGTCGGGCGCACTGCTCGTGGTCGGTGACGACCTCGCCATCAAGTGGGTGAGTGGAGCGGTCGAGCGCCTCGGCGGCTGGAAGCCCGAGGAGCTCGTCACCGACGACCCGCTGTCGCTGATCCATCCCGAGGCGCACGAGCAGGCGCTCGCGAACTTCTCGGCGTTGCTCGACGGGGCGGACCCCGACGAGTGCCGCACCGTGTGCCGAGCCGCCCGACGCGACGGCACCTGGGTCTGGGTCGAGATCGCCGGCCGGGACCTGCGCGCCGACCCGGCGGTCCGCGGCGTGCTGATGTCGATGCGCGACGTCTCGCGGCAGGTCGCCGCGGATGAGGCGCTGCGCAACTCCGAGCGCCGGTTCCGGGCCCTGCTCGAGAACAGCAACGACAGCCTGCTGGTGACCGGCCGTGACCGCGTCGTCACGTACGTGAGCGATGCGATCCAGCGGATCCTGGGCTACAGCGCCGAGGAGACCGTCGGTCACCAGATCGAGGGGTCGGTCGACGAGCCGGACCGGGCTCGACTCGTGGCCGCCCACGACGAGGTCGCCGCGAACCCCAGCCTGGTGCGACGACTCGAGCTCCGCTGCAC